>JALOTD010000070.1 GCA_025458105.1 Tabrizicola sp.
ATCGTCGCGGTGGGCACGGCGCTTGGCATCCGGTCGGCGCTGAAGGGCCGCCCGCTGACGCCGGACCTGGTGGAGGGCGTGGGCCGGGGCGCGGTGGCCCATGCCGAGACATTGCACCCGACGCGCTATCTGGAAGCGGTGGGGCATATCCACGCTTTCGGGCGCGAGATGGCGGGGTTCTTTGATACGGGCCCCGATATCCTTTTGTCCGCCACTTTGGCCGAGCCGCCCGCAAAGGTCGGCCGGTTCAGTCACGCGACCGAGGACTATGTGGGCTACCGCACCGGGCCGGCTGGCATCTTCGCCTATTCCCCGTTCTGCGCCGTCTTCAACGCGAGCGGCCAACCTGCGGCGAGCCTGCCGCTTGGCTGGTCCAGCGCGGGCCTGCCCATCGGTATCCATCTGGCCGCCGCATTCGGCCAGGATGAAACCCTGATCGCCTTGTGCGCAGAGGTTGAGCGCACAGCACCTTGGGCCGGGAAAAGGGCCGCAATGGCCCGTTAAGGGGGAAGGAATCGCTTGTGGGGAAGAAATCTTTCCGCCCAATATGATCAAAACTGCCCTTGGGGAGGGTGCGTGTGTCTGACACGGTGACGATCTCGGCCCGCAATGTGGTCAAGGCCTTTGGGCAGGGCGCGGGCCAGGTTCGGGCGCTGGACGATGTGTCGGTCAATATCCGACAGGGAGAGTTCTTCACACTGCTTGGGCCGTCAGGATGCGGGAAAACCACGCTTTTGCGGCTGATCGCAGGGTTCGAGATGCCGACCGGCGGCACGATCCTTCTGGACGGCGCCGACATCACCACCCAGCCGCCGAACAAGCGGCCGGTAAACACGGTGTTTCAAAGCTATGCGCTGTTTCCCCATCTTACGGTGGCGCAGAACATAGCTTTCGGTTTGGAGATGCTGGGGAAACCGGCGTCAGAAGTGAAGGCGCGGACGGCGGCGATGCTGGCCTTGGTGAAGCTGGAGGCAATGGCGGGCCGCAAGACCAGCCAGTTGTCGGGTGGGCAACAGCAGCGGGTGGCGCTGGCGCGGGCGCTGGCGCCGCAGCCGAAGGTGCTGCTGCTGGATGAGCCATTGAGTGCGCTGGACCTGAAGCTGCGCAAGGAAATGCAAATCGAACTCAAGCGGTTGCAGCTGGAGACGGGCATCACATTCATCTTCGTGACCCACGACCAGGAAGAAGCGCTGACCATGTCCGACCGCATCGCGGTGATGAGCGCGGGGAAGATCCAGCAGGTCGGCTCGGCCAAGGAGATCTACATCCACCCCAAGAACCGCTTTGTCGCAAGTTTCATCGGCGAGACGAATTTTCTGCACGGGAAGGCCGAGGCGGGGGCCTTGCGGCTGGGCACAGGCGAGCGGGTCGAGGTGCCGGGGCTGGCGGCGGGGGGCGAAGCGACGGTCAGCGTGCGGCCCGAACAGGTACGGCTGGTGCTGCCTTCGGACGGGCTGAAGGCCACGGTCGGCGCGCTGGTCTATTTCGGGACCGACACGCATTGCCACCTGCACTTGGCGGACGGGACCGAGGTGGTCGCGCGGCTGCAAAGCCCTGCGACGGGCGAGGCGGGGCTGGCGCAGGGCCAGGCGGTGGGCTTGCGGTTTGCCGAGGGCGCGGTGCAGCGGGTGGAGGACTGAGATGAGCCCCGCCGAGGAAAATGCCATCAAGACCTCGGCCCGCAATGGCTGGCTTCTGTCGCTGCCCGCGCTGGTGATGCTGGCCTTCGCAGCCACGGGGCCCTTGCTGATCGTCGTCTGGTATTCCTTTCTGACCGCAAACGACACGGGGAACGTGATCCATCAGTTCTCGACCGAGGGCTGGGTCGGGATCCTGTTTACCTACGACATCTTCGAGGACGGCTGGGTGCTGGCGGATGCGCACCTCACGATCTTCTGGCGGTCTGTGTGGTTGTCGCTGGTTACCACCGCGCTGACTTTTGCCATCGGTTTCCCGACCGCCTGGTTCATCGCCACGCGCCCCGCCAAGGAACGCGCGCTGTGGCTGTTCCTGATCACCATACCGTTCTGGACCAACCTTCTGATCCGCACCTTTGCGATCAACGAGGTGATCCGGAACGAGGGGCTTTTGAACACTCTGCTGATCTGGGCGGGCGTGATCGAGGTGCCGCTGCAGATCAACTACACCGAAACCGCCGTCCTGATCGGGATGACCTATGTCTACCTGCCGCTTATGGTGCTGCCGCTTTATGCGACCATCGAACGCTTCGATATGCGGCTGCTGGAGGCGTCGTATGACTTGTATGCCAGCCGCTGGCGTACCCTGCGCCGGGTGATCCTGCCCATCGTCAAGCCGGGGATCATCGCCGGGTCGATCCTGGTCTTTGTCCCCTCGCTTGGCGCCTATGTGACCCCCCGCATCCTGGGCGGCGGCAAGAACATGATGATCGGCAACTTCATTGAACTCCAGTTCCTGCAGGGCAAGAACTGGCCCTTGGGCGCGGCTTTGTCGGTGACGCTGCTGATCATCGTGACGGCGGCGCTTCTGGTCTATGTGAAGGTCGCGAACCGCGACCGGGGGGCCGGGCATGGCTGAGCGGGGGTTCCAGATCAGCCGGTTGCCGGGCTTTGCGACCGTGGCCATCGGGGCCTTTGTGCTTCTGTATCTGCCTATCCTCACGCTGGTGGTCTATTCCTTCAATGCCTCGAACTCGGTCGCGGTCTGGGGCGGGTTCTCGCTGCATTGGTACGCGGACGCCTGGGCGAATGAGGATGTGAAGGCCGCCACGGTCCGATCACTGGTGATCGGGGTATCGGCGGCGTTCTTGTCGACGATCCTGGCCACGCTGGCGGCCCTAGGCACCACGCGGCGGCGGGCCTTCAAGGGGCAGACCTTAATCTATGTGGTCATCAACCAGCCGCTGATGGTGCCCGAGATCGTGACGGCGGTCGCGCTGATGATCTTCTTCGGGATCATCAAGGTCGCCACCGGCTATCAGGGCCTGGGCTACCTGATCGCCGCGCACACGGCCTTCTGCCTTCCCTTCGCCTACCTGCCCATCCGCGCGCGGCTGGAAAGCATGGACCTGGCGCTAGAGACCGCCGCCGCCGATCTTTACGCGTCGCCGTGGCAGACCTTCCGCCGGGTGACGTTGCCCCTGCTGGCCCCCGGCATCATGGCAGGCGCCATGCTGGCCTTCGTCATCAGCCTGGATGACGTCGTCATCACCGAATTCGTCAAATCCGGCGGCCAGGACACCTTGCCGACCTACATGCTGGGCCAGCTGCGCCGGTCCTTCACGCCCGAGGTCAACGCGATCTCGACCATGCTGTTGGCGGTCACCGTCGTCCTGCTGACCGCCTTCTTCTTACTGACCCGCAAAAAAGACTGACCAACAGGGAGACACTGATGAAACACCTACTGTCCGCAACCGCGATGGTCCTTGCCTCGGCGACGCTCGCCGGGGCCGAAGGCGTGCTGCAACTGTACAACTGGGGCAACTACACCAGCCCCGAGCTGCTGGAGAAGTTCGAGAAAGAGACCGGGATCAAGGTCACCGTCACCGACTACGATAGCAACGACGTGGCCCTGGCCAAGGTCGAGGCGGGCGGGTCGGGCTTTGACCTGGTGGTGCCCTCGGCCAACTATGTGCCGATCTGGGTGGAAAAGGGCCTTATCGTGCCGCTGGACCTGTCCAAGCTGCCGAACCACGCCAACATCGCCCCCGAATGGAAGGACGTGCCTTGGGATCCGGGCCGCGCCTATACGATCCCGTGGCAGTGGGGTTCGACCGGACTGACGGTCAACACCAAGGTCTATGGCGGGGACATCAACACCTCGGCCGTGTTCCTGGAGGTTCCGCCCGAACTGCAGGGCAAGATCAACGTGGTGCCCGAGATGAACGACATCGTGGCGCTGGCGACGATGTACGTGGGGGGCGAGCCCTGTTCCGAGGACCCCGAGGTGATGAAGAAGGCGCGCGATGTCCTTCTGGCCGCCAAGCCGAACTGGATTTCCATGGACTATGGCGCGACCGAACGCGTGTCGAACGGCGACTGGGCGGCGTCCGTCAACTGGAACGGATCCAGCATGCGGGTGCGGCTGAACACGAACGGTGACGTGCAGTACGGTTACCCCAAGGAAGGCTATCCGCTGTTCATGGACTCGGTCGCGCTTCTTAAGGACGCGACGAACGTCGAAGAGGCCTACAAGTTCCTCGATTTCATCATGGTCCCCGAAAACGCCGCGATGATCTCGAACTTCGCGCGGTATGCGAACGGGATTTCGGGGTCCGAGGCGTTTATGGACCCGGAAATGACCAATGCCCCCGAAGTGGTTATCCCCGAGGAGTTCAAGGCTGCGGGCGTGTTCCTGCCGACCTGCACCGGCAAGTCGCTGGACTACATCACCGCGATCTGGACCGAGTTGCAGAAGTAAGCTCTGCGTAACCTAGGGCGGACCGGGGGTTTTGCACCCCCGGCCCCCCGCAGGATATTTGGGCAAAGATGAAAGGCCTTCTGGAGCTTTCAGCGACTGCGCTTTCGGTGGCAATTCACGCCCGCAAGGTTGCGCCATCCGAAGTCATGGCCGCTTGGCTAGAGCAGGTCGCCACCGTCAATCCTGCCGTGAATGCTGTGGTCTCGCTGCGTGACCCGGACGCGCTGATGGCCGAGGCGCGGGCGCTGGATGACCTGGCCCCGAAGGACTGGCTGCATGGCATTCCCTTTGCGGTCAAGGATCTGGTGGCGACAAAGGGGCTGCGGACGACCTGGGGCTCGCCGATCTGGAAGGACCATGTGCCCGAGCAGGATGATCTGGTGGCCGCCAGACTGCGCGGGGCGGGCGCAGTGATCGCTGCCAAGACCAATGTGCCGGAATGGGGCCAGGGGTCACATTCCTTCAACCCGGTGTTTGGCGTCACGCGGAACCCCTATGATCTGTCACGCAGCGCCGGAGGATCATCAGGCGGGGCGGCGGCGGCACTTGCAACGCGGATGGCTTGGGTCGCGGACGGGTCAGACATGATGGGCAGCTTGCGGAACCCCGCAGCCTTCTGCAACGTCTACGGCTTTCGTCCGACCTGGGGTCTTGTCCCGCAGGATGCCGAGGGTGATACGTACCTTTCGACGCTGTCCACCGAAGGCCCGATGGCCCGGACGATCGAGGATGTAGCGCGGCTTCTTCTGGTGCTGGCGGGCGAGAACCCCGAGGTGCCCTTCCCCCGCGCAGTACCGGACCTCACGCTTGATCGCGACTTGAAGGGCTGCCGGATCGGCTGGCTGACCGACTGGGGCGGGGCCTATCCGATAGAACCGGGAATTCTGGCCTCATGCGAGGCCGCCCTGCGCCAGTTTGAGGCGATGGGTGCTGTGGTCGAGCCCCTGCCGCCGCCTTTCCCGGCCGAAAAGCTGTGGTCCTCGTGGACGACGCTGCGCGCCATGCTGAACGCGGGGGCCAAGCGGGTTCTGGCGGAAGACCCGGCCAAGCGCGCCCTGACCAAACCCGAGACGATCTGGGAGATCGAGCAGGGGTTGGGGCTTTCGGCGCAGGCGGTCTATGAGGCCAGCGTCATCCGCAGCCGCTGGCACGCCCATGCTGCGCGGTTGTTCGAGAGGTATGACGCGGTCGTCCTGCCAAGCGCGCAGGTCTGGCCCTTCCCCGCTGACTGGCGCTGGCCGGAAGAGATCTTGGGTCGCAAGATGGACACATATCACCGATGGATGGAGGTCGTGGTGCCCGCCAGCCTGATCGGCCTGCCCGCCTTGTCGGTTCCGGTAGGCTTCGGGCCAGAGGGCCTGCCGATGGGGATGCAGATTATCGGGCGGTCCGGCGACGACATGGGTATCCTGGCCATCGGTCAGGCTTGGCACCGGGCGACCGAATGGCCGCAGAAGCGCCCGCCTCTGGTGGCAGGCGCGGTTTCGCGCTAGGGGTTCGTCATGCGCGTTCTGGTCATCGGCTCGGGCTCTATCGGGCGTCGGCATCACGACAATCTGCAAGTGCTGGGGGCGTCCTCCCGGCTCGTCTCGTGGCGCGAGGCGGGGCTTGGCGGGTCGCTTGCCGCGATGACGGACGCCGAGGCCGTGGTGGTGGCGACCGCAACCGACGTCCGCCTGCCCCTGATAGAAGCCGCGGCGGCGCGCGGGTTGCCGATGTATGTCGAAAAACCCTTGGCCTTCCGGCCCGACGAGGTGGAGGCGATTGCCTTGGCCGCGGCTCCGGTCGCGGACCGGTCAATGCTGGGCTATATGATGCGTTATCATCCGGCGGTGCGGGCGTTGGCGGGGATGGACCTGTCCGACGTCTTCCAGTTCGCGCTGACCATCGGCCATGACGTGACCCAGTGGCGGGCGAACTGGCGGTTTTCTGACAGCTATGCGGCGCGGGCCGAAGGCGGCGGGGTGCTGTTGGACCTGTGCCACGAGCTTGATCTTGCGGTCTGCCTATTTCCGGGGCTGGAGGTGACGCGGGTAGAGTGCATTGGCCATCCGGGGTTTCCCGGCGCGGACTTCGCCAGCCGGATTTCCTTGCGCTGTCAGGGACTTGTGGGCGATGTGTCGATGGACTACCTGACCCCCCTCCTCCACCGCCGCACAATGCTGCGCGGAACCGAGCGGATGCAGGACTTCGACTTGGCGTTCGGCGGAGCGCTGTCGGACAACCCACTCATGCCCCGGCTGGACCTCTGCCTGCCCTCGGCGCGGCTGGTGGCGGATGCCTGGTCACAGCGGTCGTTCATTGGCGAGATCACGAAGGAGATCCCATGATCCTGGGGCACATCGGCGCGCGGAAGGGCTCGAAAGGGGTGCCGCGCAAGAATTTTCGGAATATCCACGGCAAGCCGCTGATCGACTGGTCGCTGGACCAGTTACTGGATCATCCGTTGGTGGATGCGGTCGTTGTCAGCACCGATGACGAGGAGATCTATGAGCACGCGGTGGCCAAGGGCTGCCTGAAGATCGGCCTCCGCCCTGAACATCTGGCGACCGACACGGCCGGGAAATGGGGCGTCTGGCAGCACGCGCTGGAGGCGTCCGAGGCGCTTATCGGGCCAGTGGATGCCTTCCTTGACCTCGACTGCACCTCGCCGCTCCGGCTTTCGGAAGACATAACCGCAGCGCTGCAACTTTACAAAATCGAACATCCTGACCTGGTCATGAGCTGCTGCGAGGCAAGAAAGAATCCATATTTCAA
The DNA here is from genome assembly GCA_025458105.1 of Tabrizicola sp. Lineage (GTDB taxonomy): Bacteria > Pseudomonadota > Alphaproteobacteria > Rhodobacterales > Rhodobacteraceae > Tabrizicola. The sequence continues at coordinate 7,156 of JALOTD010000070.1, forward strand.
CCTTGTCGAGCCGGATGCCTCTGGCGCGCTGCATGTATCCAAACCTTTGCCGGGTGGGGTCGTGGCGCGGCAGCAGGCGCCGGTCGTCTATGAACACGCGGCCTCGACCTATGTGGTCTCGCCGGCCTATCTGAAACGGTCGAAGGGGCTTTGGGAAGGGCGGGTGATCCCCTACCTGATGCCGCCCGAGCGTTGCGTCGATATCGACACGCCCTTCGACTTCCGTCTTGTCGAGTTTCTGATGCAGGAGGCCCAGACCTTGGGCAAGGAACATGGCTGAACAACTGAAAGGCCGCACCGTCTTTATCACCGGATCAGGTGGGGTGCTGGGCTCAACCTACGTCCGACGAATGCTGGCCGAGGGGGCGCGGGTGATCGCTTCGGATCTGCCAGGTCACCGGGCCGAGGCGCTGGTCGACGCGCATGGTGGAAACGAGGCGTTCCGCTTCTACCCGCTGAATGTGGCGAACGAGGACGAAGTGACCGGGATTTTTCAGCGTATCCTGAAGGATGGCTGGGAGCCGAACGTGGTGCTGAACAACGCCGCCATCACCGGAGAACTGCTGATGGGCGCGGGCCAACCTTTCCCGGATTTCGCCGACCTGAAAGTCAGCGATTGGGAGAAGACCCTGCGAACCAACCTGACGGGGCCGTTCATGATTGCCCGGCAGATGGACCGCGACATCGTCGGCAAATGGCCCTGCACGCTGATCAACGTGGCCTCGATGTATGCCTTGAACGGGGCGCATCACCGGATTTACGAGGGGATGCCGTTCAAGAATTTCTCGGCCTATGGGGTGACCAAGGCGGGGATTCACGGGCTGACGGTCTGGCTTGCAGGCTACTGGGCGCCGCGGGGGGCGACGGTCAACACGATCGCACCGGGGGCGGTCTTCAATGGCCATTCCGAAGAATTCCAGCGCCGGGTGGGCGAACTCATCATGCTGGACCGGATGGCCAAGCCGGACGAGATCGCGGATGCGATGCTGTTCCTGGCCAGTGCCCAGGCAGGATACATGACCGGGCAGATGGTCAACGTCGACGGTGGCTTCAGCGGCTGGTGAGCGCGCGGTCCAGCGCCGACAGGGTTTTGCCCGTGGCACCGGAATGGGCCTCGAAGAAGGCGCTGATGGTCTCAGCCCCCGGTCCGGACCAGTCTGTGAGGGCCGCAGTCAGGGCGTGGGCGGTGTCCACCCGCAGGCAGACGCCTGCGGCAATGGCCTCGACCGCCGGGTATTCGATGGTGTGGATCTCGGGCCCGACGATGACCGGACGCTTAAGCGCCAGAGGCTCGATGATGTTGTGCGCGCCGTGTGGGGTGAATCCGCCGCCGGTTACCACGCGATCTGCGAGGGCGATGTAGAAGTACATTTCGCCCAAGGAGTCACCCAACAGGATGTCAGGCGCAGCGCCTCCATCCGACCCTGCTTTCCACGTCAGGGCCGGGTTCAGGGCCTGGCTGCGGCGCAGGAAGCGAAGGCCGCGCGCAGCCAGCATTCCAGCAACGACGTCGAACCGTTCTGGCTTGCGCGGAACATAGACCACAAAGGGGCGCGCGGGGTGGCGAAGGGCGCTTTCAATCGCGTCGAGGTACAGGTCGTCCTCGCCTTCCACGGCCGAGGCGACGGTCAGGACTGGGCGGCCTCCCGCCAGACGCGGGCGCAGGGTCTGTGCAGCGGAAATCAGATGCGGCGGAACCGGCTGGTCAAAGCGCAGCTCGCCCGTGACATGGATGTTCGGAACGCCCACGCTGGCGAAGCGCCGGGCCTGCAGGTCGGACTTCACGAAGGCCCCGGCGTAAGCCTGCATCAGCTTGTGACGGAGCGTAAGCTTCGCATCGCGGGCCATTGATTTCGTGGGATATTGCGCGTTGCACATGAAAAGTGGCACGCCTGTTGCCCTGGCGGCAAAGATCATGCGCGGCCAGATCTCGATTTCCATCACCAGTCCGGCGCGGGGGCGGAAGGCGCGGAAGAAGCCCGCATAGGCCCAGGCGGTCTCGACCGGGACCCAGACGGCGGCGAGGCGACCCGAGGCAATTTCGGCCGCGAAGACGCGCACGGCCTCGCGCCGACCGGCGGGGGTGAAATGGGTGGTGACGACGGTTTCTCCCCGGTCAAGAAGCGCGCGGATCAGGGGGACGGCAGAGCGCATCTCGCCCAAGGAGACGGCATGCACCCAGACAGCGCCGGGCAGCCGTTGGCTGTACCGACCGAAGCGTTCCGCAAGGTGCTGGATGTAAAGCGGGTCCTTGCGGCCTCGTTTCCAGAGGTAGATCAGGACGATCGGCAGCCCAAGGTGCCACAGGAGCGACCAGAGACGAAGGAAGAACCAGAGCCTCATGCCAGCCCTGCCAGGATAAGGAGGTCTTGCGCCAATGGATCAAGCGCACCTTGTGCTGCGTCGGACAGGGCCTTGGCGCGGGCGGCCATGACGGAATAGTCGGCAAGAAGGGCGGCGGGCAGGTCTTCTGCTTGAACCGCCTTCGCCGCCCCGGCCAGATGCAGGGCGGCGAAATCTGCGGCGAAGTTCGCGGTGCGGGGGCCGTGCAGGATGGCCGATCCGAGGGCGGCGGGCTCCCACGGGTTGTGGCCTTCGGTCGGGCCGAACGTGCCGCCGATCAGCGTCGTCGGGCAGAGGCGATACCAAACCCCCATCTCACCGAAGGTATCGACGATCCAGACGTCAGCCTCTGGCCCCTGCCCCAGACTGCGACGGGTCACGGTCAGCCCGTGGCCTGTTGCGCGGGCGGCGATCTCGGTCGCGCGCGCCGGGTCACGCGGGGCAATGAGGATCAGCGGGCAGGGATGGTCGCGTAGCGCCGCAAAGAGGGCGAATTCATCCTCGGCATGAGATGAGGCGAGAAGGACCGGACGGCGACCTGCCAGTACGGCGCGCGCCTCGGCTAGGCTTGTCGGGTTGGCCGAAAGCGGCGGGGCGGCAGCCTTCAGCGAGCCGGTCACGGAAACTTTCGGCGCGCCCAGGGCGTGCAGGTGGCGGGCGGTCGTATCGTCCTGGGCGGTCAGCAAGCGGAAGCGCGCTAAAAGATCCGCGAAGAGCCCGTGGAACCGGGCACGGCGCGCATAAGCGGCGCTGTTCATCCGCGCGTTGACGAGCGCCAACGGGATTCCGCGCGCATCGGTAGCGGCAACCGCGCCAGGCCAGAGGTCCTGTTCGGCCCAGATCGACAGCGCAGGCCGCCAGTAGTCGAGGAACTTTGCGACGTATCCGGGCGCGTCGAGCGGCAAGAACTGGTGGATCGTCCGCGGCGGCACATTCTGCGCCAACACCTCGGCCGAGGTACGGGTGGTGGAGGTGATGAGGAAATGGGCCTCGGTCCGGGCCGCGAGGGCAGCAATCAGCCCGCGCAGAGCCAACGTCTCACCCAAGCCCACGGCATGCAGCCAGATCAGCGGACCTGCCGGCCGAAATTGTGTCGGCTGCCCCAGCTTTTCCCGCCAGCGGTCGGGCAGTTCCTTGCCCCTGGCGAGGCGACGTTTCAGCAGGGTTGGCGCGACCAGCGGAATCGCACGGGACGCCGCGAGATAGACCGCAAGTGCCAGACCGGGCCTAGTCACGGAAGGCCTTTTGTAGACTGACAGTCCAGAAATCAGGCCGCGCGAGAGCTTCGACAAAGCGCTGTGCGGCAGTGCCTTCGCCGAACCCGTTGTGCGGAATGACCTGTCGGCCCCAGTGATGTCGCAGGAAATCCAGGATTATGGCGCGATCCGAGGCCTCGCAGGCCGTGACCGAGGGCGCATCAGATCGGTTGGATTGGCGGGTGCCAATATCGAGGGAGGGAAGGCCGAGGAACGGAGCCTCGCGCACGCCGGCACTGGAATTGCCGACCATGCAGGCAGCGTTCTTCATCAGCTCCGAGAAATGGGCGAACCGCATGGAGGGTAGCAGACGAAAGCGGTCTTTCGGCAGCTTTTCAAGCACCTGGAAGATGGAGACACTGCCTGGGTCGTTGTTCGGAGCGATGGTGACGAAGTTCCGGCCACTGTCGGCAAGCGCGCCGAACAGGTCTGCGGCTTGCTGACCGATACTGTCCTGTTCGCTGGTGACAGGATGGAACGTCGCGATACCGTAGTCGGCAAAGGGGATGGCATAGCGGGTGCGGACTTCCTCTAACGTCACACCGGAGGGGCGGGCATGGAAATCCAGCTCTGGCGAGCCGATGGGATGGATCGTTTCAACTGGCTCTCCCAGAGCGCGGACCCTGCGGGCGGCGGCTTCGGATGAGACAAAGTGGAAGGTGCAAAGCTTGGTGTTGCAGTGACGGAACACCTCGTCAATCGTACCAGAGACTTCTCCACCCTCGACATGGGCCGAGCGGACATAGTTGGTGGCCGCGACCAATGCGCCCGCAAGTGCCTCGATCCGGTCGCCGTGCAAGACGATGAGGTCGGGCGTGACGGTACGGACATGGTCGGAAAAGCCGGTCACGGTGCGAGCAAGGATCAGGTCCTGCGGGTCGCCCTCGGCCTGGTTGACGAATTCGTGGACGCTGACGCCCGGCATGCGCCGCACTTCGTTCCGCGTCAGGCCGTAGCGGTCCATCATGTGCATGCCGGTGACAAAGAAGCTGACCCGGTGGCCCGCGTCCCTGGCTGCGGCGGCAAGGGGCTCCAGCTTGCCGAAATCGGCGCGCGTTCCAGTGAGGAAAAGAAGGTGTCGGGTCATGCGGCAGTCATGACGCGGGTCGGCGCAAGTGACAACCCTTGCCGGTGCCCGCCAAGCGGTCAGCCCGCAAGGATCGCCCGTCTGGTCGCTTCAAGATAGGCGAAGCCAAGACGCTGGTCGGGTTCCAGATGCGTGCCCTCGGCCCATTCGTTCCAAGCGTTGATGAAGACGAACCGTTCATCCGGCTTACGCCAGCTTTCACTGCGCGCGCGGCGGCAGAGCTCGGTCAGCCAGCGCTGATAGGCCTCTGCGGTGAAGCCGACCTGTATGGATGCCCGACCAGGCACGCGTGCCGTGTTGTCCCACCCCAGCATCAGGCTGCGATAGCGGGGAAAGCCGAAATCTGGTTGCGCCAGGGCCAGTGTCACCGCCTCGTTATAGTCGTGGACGGCCCCCGCAAAACGACCATCCCGCAAACCATAGCTGGCCGACAGGTCCGTCTGAACGATGCCATGGGGGGCAAATTCAAGGTTTACGTCGAAGCCTACGCTCCGGTGATCCTGCGAGGGGGTGGTCTGGATACCGATGAGATGCAACTCTCCCAGACCCTGCCGACGGGCCTCGTCGCGCCAGATGTCCACCATTCGCGCGGGGTCTGGAATCTGGGCAGGCCGATAGACCGAAAACACCGGGCGGCCGTCCACGCGGATATACCTCGGGTCACGCATATAGTCCGCGACATGCCGCAGCATCGCCCGGGCATCTTCGGGCGTGTAGGACTGGGCAATCAGCACTTCATTTTCCATGCCGTCCCAACGCCGGGTCCAGTTCTCATTGGCCCAGCTCAGGAAGAACGGAATGTCCACATCCGGATTGCCCAACATGGTCCGCAACGGCTGTTCCATCAGCGTGCGTCCCGCGAACCAGTAGAAATGATAGGCAAAGCCGCTGACCGCGTATTGCCGGGCAATGCGCGCCTGTTCGACCATGACCTCTGGCAGCCTCAGGTCATAGTACCCCAGGTGGATCGGGCAGTGCGGCTGATAGTGGCCGGGAAACAAGGGCCGGGCCTTGCCGACATTTGTCCATTCAGTAAATCCCTTGCCCCACCAGGCATCATTCTCGGGAAACGGATGAAACTGGGGCAGGTAGAAGGCGATGGCCTTTACGTTGGGGGTCGGGACGGAAAGCGCGGGGTCGTACGGCCGGAAAGCGGCTTCATCGCGGATCGGATCGGCAACCTTGACCGCATCAACTGCCTCAGCATGACGGGCAAGGGTCTGGTATCGCGCGGGGTCGGTTCTTGCGATCTTGTCCAGAAGTCGCTGCTGCCGTGCCGGCTTCAAAATGTTCCATCTGGCGACCGCCTTACGAACCCGCAACTTGTAATGTGCCAAAACCACCCGCCACGGTGAGCGGGCATTGCGGATCAGCTCGGCTGTCAGACTATGGACCAAGGACATGGCAGGCGCTGTCGGCGTCTGCCCCACGCCCTCAGCAGGCGGGACCGTCGGTCCATCTCGTTTGGGTGAAGGCACTTGCGATCCTGACGCTGATCCGGGGTATCCGAAGTAAGGAAGTTCTACGACCAGACATCATCGAGACAGGTGGACGCGCCATCTTTCAAGCGTCAGGCTGGATGCTGTGCTGCCAGATGCGGGATATCGCGCACCTGTTCGGCCCGCCTGCGGACCGAGGCGCGGATTTCGCGCTCAACTGCAGGATCCAGCACGGGAATATCGCCCCGCTCATTCAACTGCAGCACCTTTTGCCGGGCAAGATCGAACCGGTCGGCACCATGGCGCAAGGATCGGTAGTGATCGTCGTTGGATTTCTTGACGAAAGGCAAACCGAATTCGCGCATCGAGGTTGCAAGGAACGTTGTCGTGGGAAAGAATTCCAGACTGGCGAGCATGTTGCTGAACTGCGCGATCGAACGCAAGCGCCACGCCCGGGTATCGGCATAGTCATCCAGTAGGCCCTGCACAGCTTCGGCTTGCTCACGGATATGCAAACTCGCCTCTTCAAAGACCCGACGCTGGTCGGCCGATGTTGCCGATATGAACCAGTCAAGCAGGCTGGCGAAGCAGACGCAGCTCTGCGGGTGGAAGCCTGCCCCGATCATCGCGCGGCTGATGCCCTTTTCGCCGGTCAGGATGGTCTGCACCCGGTCGCTTGTCATCGCATAGTTTTTCCAGAAGGCCCGAAAAGCGTCAGATCGCAACGCGTGACGACCGAACCGCAGGAAATGCGATTCCACATGCCAAGCGTTCCCCTTGCCAAATTGCTCCTGCTTGTAGGCAAGTCCCGCGAACTGGGCGTCAGAGGCATCAAACTTGGCCAGGGTTCGGTCATCCGCCCGCAACGGGAACCAGGTGCTGTCGTTCATGACGATCAATGCGTCAAGGTCCAGACCGGCACGCCAGATCAGGAAGATGCCATCACGGTAGGCCCCGAAATCATACCCGAAGTTCGGGCGCTGTACGACCTGCCAGGACAGGGCCTTCAAGCGCTGAAGGTCAGGTCCGGACAAGGGGGAATTCGAAACGATCATCGGTGCATAGCCGTTGTCGATCAGATGACGACATGTCAGTTCAACAGAGGGGGCAAGACCGGAAGGCTGATACAGAACGAATACAGCAACCTTGCGGCCCGGAGGCAACGCGCCCGGTTCAACGAGAACGCGCTGATGGAAATCCCGGTCGTGCAGTCGACGCTCTTTCGCCTCACGCACACGCTTCAGCCGGGACAGGCTGCGACTCTTTATCCGGTTCAACTCACGCGCAATTTTCCAAGCCGGAATCATTGCTATCCCCAGTTACTACGTTCGTCGTTCCGTCACTCCTGACCGGCAGATCGCGCGATCAGGCCGCCAAAGTTGGCCTGTCAGGCCAAGGAGCCCTCCTCGGCACTGCACGCGCAATCACTTAATCAAAGATGAACAGTTCAACCCCAAGTTACAGAATAGTAGGATTTTTTGCCACGTTGGTAGGGGGAAAAAACAGAAAAGCTCAACCGCTGGCAACAATGCGCCGACCACAAGCAGTCATTTGGAGGAAAGCTGCCGTTGCAGCGCTGGAAACAATGATCAGTGCGGGGGCTGGGGGGACAAACCCTCGACCGATTCGATTTCCGACAGGACTTCGGGATAGGGTATCGGCAAGTCGCCCGCCTCTACTGCGCGCAGGTATTGGCGCCGCATCAGACTGTGCAGCGACAAGGCCGAGCCGCTAGACGGTCCGGCGGATTTCTTCATGAGGTCAAGCTGCAACAGAGCGAGACTTGGCCAGGGAAAGGATGAACTGAACCGGCGCCGGGATGACGTGGCCCTGACATGGTCCAACACCCGCTTCGGCCAATCCGATGTCACTTCGGCGAGTAGATCCGCACCCGCTTCCTTCAAATCGGGCTCAGTGTAGGCGGCATATTGCAGGGTCAGGCGCAGCGCGTCCGTCTCTTGCCCCTTCAGGGCATCAAGCAGGACCTGAGGCGCAAAGAGACCGCGCACCGATAGCCCCGCTGCGCGCATGCGTCTGGAGAACCCGCGCTCACCACGGTAGACCGCGTTCATCTTGTTGCTGGAAAGCCGATAGCCCTGCCAGAACCGGCAGAAGGCCGGATGATCCCAGGCCGTGCGGTTGACCAGGTAAAGATAAGATTCGATGAAGCCTGCCCGAACCGTTCCCGACCGGCGAGGCACATCGGGATGCTCGATCCCGCCGATGATGTCACCTGAAGCCGTCTCCATTCTGGCTATCAGAGTGGAACCGGGCGCAAGCGGCATCCAGATGCTGTCGTTCATCACAATCAACCGCTCTGGGCGAACACCCCAGTGCTGCAAAAGCAGGATGCCGTCCCGGTAGCCGCCAAAGTCATATCCGAAGTTCGGACGTTCGATCAGCCGCCAGGACATCGGGAAAAGCCGCGCCCGGTCAGATTGAGACACCGGCGCATTCGAGATGACCAGCGGGGCGTACCCCTGTTCCACCAGATGGCGAAGCGTCACCAGAAGCGATGCAGCAATGCCCCGAGGCTGAAAGACCAGAACCAGCGCGACCTTCGGCAAAAGGGGGACGCCAAGATCGGAGGGCGCAGGCAATGCCGCCCGCCACCGGTCATGCCGCAGCTTCAGGATCGGCTCGTAGAGGTGGCCAAGAAGGGACCACAGAAATTCGCCCATGCGGTTCGCCTCGCGCCGGGCTTTCCAGATCGGAATCATGCCGCACGCGCCGCGGCTTGAGGAAGCGAGCGCATCACCCTGTCTTCACCTTCGGCCACAGCGCACCTGTCTGCCAGAGATAGGCAGCCTTGTTGAAAATGGAACCGAACCTTGCCCAATAGCTGGGCAGACGCCGGTACCAGACTCGCTTTCGCAAACCTTCAAACGCCGCGCCGGTGATCGTGCTCTGACCTTCGTCATCGACATGGCTAGGGAAGGGTTCAAGCCCCAGATGCCGGAACCTGTGTACATGGATGCGATCCAGTTCGTGGTCGATCGGCATCCGGATCGGCAGCATGTTCGGCAGCAGGCGTTGCACAAGTTCACGTGTGATCAGATAGGTGGCCATGCCCGTTGCCGGTCCGAGATAGGCATTTAGCCGCCACTCACCGAGCCGCGCCTGTGTGATCGGGTGCTTGGCCCGGATACAGTTCAGCTGAAGAAAGTCCCAGTTCGAACGCCCGTGCAGCGCCTTGTCGAGCGCCGGCAGGAAATCGGCATGAAAGATCACATCGTCTTCCAGGATCAATGCCACAGGCGCCTCGGTGTCCAGGAATGCGCCCCAAGCCTTCAGATGCGCGTGGTAACACCCGGCGTCACCTGGCAACACCTCGCGCCCCATCCGGCGGCTGAATGCCGGGGCATCGACAGTTGGTGCCAGCCTGTCCCATTCCGCGCGACCGTCCACTCCGGGAACCAGCGTGTAAGGCAGCCCAAGGTCCGCCAGCCGCGCCTCCATCGCCTGCCTTCGTTCGACAGAACGGGGCAGGTTGATCAGGAAGACGGCCACCCCGTCCATGTTAGGCAAGATCCCCCCATTTTAGCTGAGTGTTCCGCGTGACAGCGCGGGTCAGGCATTTGCCCAGCACCTTGTCGAAATCATAGGCCGCGATTTCCCCCGACCCCGGCCGGCGGGCCCAGATGTCGGCCTCTGCAATCACATGGCCTGCAGGCAAGTCGCGGTCGGCCACCACGGACCCCCGGGCAAAGCGGTAGACGTCTTCCTCGGGCGCGGACCGATGTTTGGGGTTGTTCGCGGCGATCCAGATTTCCTTGGAACGGTCGATCAGAAAGCGCAGCTCGGCCGGGTCCATCGAATTGATGATGTCCGGCCCCTTGCGATAGCGGGTGTCGGTGTAGTGGCGTTCCAGGATAGAGGCGCCCAGGGCCACAGAGGCAAGCGCCATCTCGGGTCCGATCGAGTGGTCGGAAAAGCCGACGACCGCCTTCGGGAAGGCCTGCTTCAGTTCCGTCACGCCGCGCAACGAGACGATTTCGGCCGGGCTGGGATACAGGTTGGTGCATTCCAGAAGCGCGTATTCGATGCCGGCCTTTTCCAGGATGTCGACCGAGGCGCGAATAGTTTCAATGGTTTGCATGCCGGTGGACATGATCACCGGCTTTCCCTTCCGCGCGATGTGGCGGATCAAGGGCAGGTTGTCGGCCTCTCCGCTGCCGATCGGAGATCCAGATCAGCCCCAGGCTTTCGGTGTAGCGCTTCAGTTCCGCCTCTTCGTCCAGCGTCAGGGCGCAAGCCTCCATCACATGCCAGATCGAGACATCGGCATTGGGCGGGAAGATCTGCTTCGCCTCGTCCGTCATCTCGTCTTCGAGGATATGGGTCTGGTGCTTGATCATCTCGCAGCCCGCCCCGGCGGCAAGGCGCACCATCTCTTTCGCGACGGCCAGGTCGCCGCCGTGGTTGATGCCGATCTCGGCAATGACAAGCGGGGGATGGTTCGGGCCGATCTCGCGGTGGGCGATCTTCATGGGTCACTCCTTGGGTCGTCATGGTGCTGCATGACCGCCCGGTGCCTGTCAAGCCAAGGGGTAGCGGGCCAGCACGTCATAGCGCGGGGATTTGCCGCCCAGATGGCTTTGCCACAGCGTCAGTTCGGTGACCGGAAAGGGCCCGGCCCGGAAGGGTGTCGTTGCAATCGCCCGCTCCAGCCGCAGGGCTTCGGGCGGGGGCGGTACCGGGAAACGGCCAAGCGTGATATGCGGCACGAACTTCTGCGCCACCATCGGGCACCCGGCACGGCGGGCGATGGTTTCGGCCTTGGTCTGCAAGTGAAGCAACGGCTCTGTGGCGACGACCGCCGCCCAGGCCGCGCGGGGCTTGTCCTTTCCAAAGAGACCAAAACCCTCCAGCGACAGGGAAAAGGGCTTTGCGGACAGGGTCTGAAACTCCTCATGCGCGGCCTCAAGCGCAGGGTCCGGGCAGTCACCCAGAAAGACGAGAGTCAGGTGCAGATGCTCTGCCTCGACCTTGCGCGGCAGGGGAAGCAGGAACTGCTGGACCTGACACGCCCCGCGGATATCGGGCGGCAGGTCGATGCCAAGAAACGCACGGATCATCGCCCGCGCAGAATGGCCAAACGCTCGCGGATGTCCAGCCGGACCGGACCCTCGCGGGGCGCGTCCAGCATAGTATGCAGCAGCACCTGGTCCGGAGGGGGCCGCCCACCTCCGGACCAACTCAACCCTGCCAAGACGGAGTATGCAGCCTCGGGCAGCCGGTCAGGCAGGTCCTGCCCCGAGATCCGGCCCCAGATCGCCGTCCACAACCGACCGACAGACCACGGGTTATAGCCACCGCCCCCCAAGACCATCACCCGCGGCGCCAGTGGCACCAACGCGTCCAACGCCTCAATGTAGGCACGGTTCGACAGTGCCAGCCGCGACAGTGGATCTTCCAGCAGACTATCCGCCCCGCATTGCAGGACCAGCGCCTCCGGCTGAAACTCGGCCACGCGCGGCAGGATCAGCTCATGCAGGACCGCGCGCGCCTCGCTGTCGTTATATCCCCTGGGAACCGGCAGATTGAACGCACTGCCCCCGGCCGTATCGCCCAACGCGCCAGTAAAGGGCCAGCGGCCCTCTTCATGCACCGAAATCATCCGGACGCGCGGGTCACCAGTGAAAGCCAGTTCCACCCCGTCGGAATGGTGCGCGTCCAGATCGACATAGGCCACGCGGGTCAGTCCAGCCCCGAGCATAACCTTGATCGCCAGGACCACATCATTCAGATAGCAAAATCCGTTGGCGCGGTCGGGCAGGCCGTGGTGGGTGCCGCCACCGGGCACATGCACAACCCCCAGACCCGCCATCAGAAGATCGGCGGCCAGCATCGTGCCCCCTGCCCCAGTTGCTGGGCGGCGAAACACCTGCGGAAAGACCGGGTTCGACACTGTCCCCAGATGAAAACGGTCACGCATGTCGGGGGTGGCCTCTCCCAGTGCCTCGGCCCGGACAAGGGCCGCGATATAAGCCGGATCATGCCACAGCGCCAGCGCTGCGGGTTTCGCGCGCGGACTCGCACGGTACCGGTCGGGCGGCAGCCAGCTCAGCGCCCGCGCAAGATCCATCACTGTCGAGACACGCGGCACCCGCAACGGATGGTTCGGCCCATAGGACGAGCCGCGATAGATCTCGGACCCGATGAACAGCGGCCCCGACGCAATTGCGCGCGGCGGAGGGCCTTCGATCACTGCAGCATGGCCTCGATCCGGCCCGCGATCTGCCGACCTTCCGGGGCCACATTCGACCCAAAGGTGCCAGCAATCTCGCCATCGGGGCCGATCAACACCTTGTTGAAGTTCCAGCGCGGGACAAAGCCGGTCTCGTCCCGGACCCAGACATAAAAGGGGTGGGCGGCGGGGCCCTTCACGGATGTGATTTCGGTCATTGGCAGGGTGATGTCGAAGGTCATGGCGCAGTAGTCCTTGACCTCGGCCTCGCTCGCCAGTTCCTGGTTGAAATCGTCGGAGGGGATCGCAAGGATCAGAACCTGCGATCCATACCGCTCATGCAGGTCCTGAAGGCCGCCGAACTGGTCTGCATAGCTGCAAAGCGAAGCCGTGTTCACCACCAGCACCGGCTTACCGCGCCAATCGGACAAGTTGATTTCGCCACCGTCGATCGAGGTAAACCGGAACCCGTATCCCGACGCGCTGGCGGCCAAAGTCGCCGCAATGACCATTCCGATCGCCCACAGCACCCGCATGACACACCTCATCCTGCCCGTATTAACCGCAAATCAGGTAATTCGGCGCAGTCTGAGGTCAATTCCTGGGGATAACTCTGTGATTCCACAGCCAAGCATGCCATATTGTGCTGGAGGAAGCGAGCAGCGGGTAGACCCGGCAAGCGGGCGGCCAAGGTAGCACAAGAATGAGTAGGCGGGAAAAGATTGCGGCGCTCGGGACAACGGGGGCGTCAGACGTGCGGATCCAGTATGGGGCCCTGTGCTGGCGGCAGACCGCTGGGGGGCTTCAGGTGATGCTGGTCACCAGCCGAGATACCGGACGCTGGATCATCCCGAAGGGCTGGCCGATCCCTGGCTTGGCACCGGAAGCTGCCGCCGTCCAGGAAGCGTGGGAGGAGGCTGGCGTTCAGGGGATCGTAAATCCCCTGTGTGTCGGGCGCTACGGCTATCAGAAATGTCTGTCCGAACGGGCTCAGGTTCCCTGCGCTGTGGCGGTCTATGGACTGAACGTGCAACACGAGGCCGACAGCTTCCCCGAAGCAAGGGAACGCAGGCGCCAGTGGTTTTCGCAGCAGGAAGCCGCGGGCCTCGTGCAAGAGCTGGACCTCGCGCGGCTGATTGCAGACTTTGTCCCACCGCCAAGCGGTCGGCAGGCACCGATCGCCGGAGAGTAAGGGGGCAGACACGATGTGTGCCTTGCAGGGATTGACCTTGTCCCGGCTGTCCTTACCTTTGGCCGGCCAATCAACGCGAGATGCAAGGGGATGATCCGCTTCAGCCTGAAATGCAGTGCCGGACATGGCTTTGACAGCTGGTTCCAGAGGGCCGAGGCCTTCGCGGCGCTTCAATCCTCCGGGCAATTGGCTTGCCCAATCTGCGGGGACACTGGCATCGAAAAGTCATTGATGGCCCCTGCCGTACGTCCCTCGCGTATCGCAGCCGCGGACCCCGCACCATCCCCGGCATCCGACACGCCCTCCCTGCGCGAGCCGCAGTCACAACTAGAGGCGGCATTGGCCGAACTTCGGCGACAGATCGAGGCGAATTCGGAGTATGTCGGTATGAATTTCGCCGTAGAGGCGCGCAAGATGCATCAGGGCGAGGCGCCTGCACGTGCGATCCATGGCGAAGCCCGGCCAGAGGATGCCCGCGCGATGATCGAAGACGGCCTGCCCGTTGCACCGTTGCCCTTTCTGCCCGCCCGCAAAGTTAACTGATCCGACAGGGTTGACCAAACGACGGCGGTCGGCACAGGTTGCCCGCGCATACGACAAACTCAGCAGAAAGGCCCTGCGATGGTTCGAAGGCTGGCCATGACACTGGGCGCCTTAACTTGGCTTTCCGGCGCAGCTTACGCCGCATCGCCGGAAAGTGCCGCTTTGGGAGAATGCCTGATCGGCAAAACGACGGGCGAAGATCGCCTCCTTCTCGCACGCTGGATGACATTCGCTTTTGCGGCGCATCCTGATGTACAAGACGCCGTCACACTTGACCGCAGCGCCCTTCCCGACACTGATCAGCGTGTCGCAGATCTGGTGATGGCCCTTTTGGCGGATCGCTGCAACGCCGAAGCCAAGGCGGCAGTGGCCGCGGAAGGAAATGCGGCAATCGCGTTCGAGGCGGCTTTCCAGATGCTGGGAACCATCGCTGCCGAAGAAGCGATGCGGGATCCAGGCGTTGCCACCGCCATCAACGGCTTTGTCTCCCACGTCGACGAAGCAGCCTTACGCGACGCGCTAGACTGAGATCGTTGTTCGAACCTCTTCAGCGTCATCGATGCGGCCCGATTGCCCCGATCTTAGTAGATATAGCGAATCTGGTCGGCCCAGAACCGTTCCATCCGGCGCAGGGACATGGTGATTTCGTCCATTCCGGTCGCCGAGATCAGCCCACGCCGTTCGATGCCTTCGGCATGGCGGGCAAAGAGATCCGACAGCAGCCCCCGCACATTGCGTCCCTTTTCCGTAAGGCGGACCCGCACAGAGCGGCGGTCGATCTCGGACCGCTGATGATGCATGTAGCCCAGCTCAACCAGTTTCTTCAGATTGTAGCTGACGTTAGAGCCCTGGTAGTAGCCGCGCGACTTCAACTCTCCGGCTGTCACCTCGTTCTCGCCGATATTGAACAGCAACAGCGCCTGCACAGAGTTGATTTCCAGAATATTCAGCCGTTCGAATTCGTCCTTGATCACATCCAGAAGCAAGCGATGCAGCCGTTCGACCAAAGCCAGGTTGTCAAGGTAACAAGACAGGAACGCCTTCTGCGACCCGTCCAGTACCGGCAGTTGTTCCGTCATTGCAGTCTCCACCGTTTGGACCGGTGCAGAATCAGCACAAAGCGCAAACATTCGGTAAACTTGTGAGGAACTTGTCCTATTTTCTTCCCGAAAGGCGCGACCGTGCAGCTTGCGCGATCTGCTGCAGCAGGGGCGAGAATCTCTCCGGCGGCGCGGACTGTCCAAGGATCCAGGCCATCAGGTCCTGATCGTTTTCGGCCAGCAAAGCGTCATAGAGGTCAAGCTCTGCTTCGGACAGGCCGGCCAGACTGGCGTCTGCGAACGGTCCAAGGATCAAGTCCATTTCCTTCGTTCCACGCCGCCACGACCGCATGGTCACCCGCTTCAGGCGCGCTTCAGCCGTCTCGATCATTGCGCTCTGCTTCCCGCTTGAACCCATCTGGGGCGGACCCTAAGACAGGGCGCATCAGAGTTCCACCGCCGAAAGGGGCGTCTCATGGCCTTCCTGTCCGACACGCTTGCCCGCGTGAAGCCCTCGCCCACTATCGCCGTCACCACCAAGGCCGCGCAGCTAAAGGCCGAAGGGCGGGACGTGATCGGCCTTGGCGCGGGCGAACCGGATTTTGACACGCCGGAAAACATCCGCGCGGCAGCAAAACGCGCGATCGACAATGGCAAGACGCGCTATACGGCGGTGGACGGAATCCCGGAACTGAAGGCTGCGATTTGCGCCAAGTTCCTGCGGGAAAACGGGCTGACCTACACACCTGCTCAGGTCTCGGTCGGCACCGGCGGCAAGCAGATCCTCTACAACGCGCTGATGGCGACCTGCAATCCGGGCGATGAAGTCATCATTCCCGCACCCTACTGGGTCAGCTATCCCGACATGGTGCTCTTGGCAGGCGGCACGCCGGTGCCGGTGGTGGCCGGGATCGAGACCGATTTCAAGCTGACGCCCGAACAGCTGGAGGCGGCGATCACGCCCCGGACAAAATGGTTCATCTTCAACAGCCCTTCGAACCCTACGGGCGCGGGCTACACAAGGGCGGAACTGAAGGCGCTGACCGATGTGCTGATGCGGCACCCGCATGTCTGGGTGATGTCGGACGACATGTACGAGCACCTCGTCTTCGACGATTTCGAATTCTGCACGCCTGCGGAAATCGATCCGGGCCTCTATGACCGTACGCTGACCTGCAATGGCGTCTCCAAGGCCTATGCGATGACCGGCTGGCGGATCGGTTATGCGGCGGGGCCGGTGTCCCTGATCAAGGCGATGGGGACAATCCAGTCGCAATCGACCTCGAACCCATGTTCAGTCAGCCAGTATGCCGCACTTGAGGCGCTGAGCGGTCCGCAAGACTTTCTTGCCGACTGGCGCCGTGTGTTCCAGGGCCGACGCGACCTGGTCGTCAGCATGCTAAACCAGGCCAAGGGCATCCGCTGCCCCAAGCCGGAGGGCGCCTTCTACGTCTATCCGGACATTTCCGGCTGCATTGGCAAGGCCACGCCTGCCGGTACGGTCATCAGCAATGACGAGGTCTTTGCAACCGCACTCTTGGAGGAAACCGGCGTCGCCGTGGTCTTCGGCGCGGCCTTTGGCCTCTCGCCCAACTTCCGGGTCAGTTATGCGACCTCGGACGAGGTGCTACACGAGGCCTGCACCCGCATCCAGCGCTTTTGCGCGTCACTGGTCTGAGGCATGGCTTGACGCGCGCCCGGTCCTTGGCAAGGAATGGGCGCGTGCCTGCCTGGAGACCCCGATGACTGCCGATCTTCCCGACTACTATTTCCGGGTGCGTGAAAACGGGGCGGCCGTGTTCCGTGTCAGCACGGAGAACCGTCAGCGCCGCATCGAGATGGACGAGATCGCGGTCGTCAATGTGAAGAACGGCAACATCAAACCGCACGGCGATGTCGCGCTAAGCGAGGCAGACCTTGCCGCCATTTCCGATTGGATCACCGCCCGGCAGGCCCAGCTGGCGGCGCGCGAGGTCGATGACATCCTGCGCACGGTCGACCATCTGAACCTGACGACACAATGGGCACAGTCGCGCGCCACCGATCAGCAGTTGGAGGCAGTGACCGATGCGCTGCTTCTGACGATGCATGACCTGCGCAGCGTTCTGGTCCGCAAGAAAGCGGACAGGCTGGGCAAGATGGAAGGCTGATCAGCAGGCAGGAACGGTCAGAGCGCCGACAGGCATCGGTCCGATATCCTCGGAAACACCGTCCCGCACGCGCAACACCCGGCTCCAGTCTTTCGAGGCCAAGATCAGCTCTGGCCCCTTCCCGCAGTCCCGCACCCCGCCCGAGATGAAGTCATCGCCGATCCGGTGGTTGGTAAGGCCAGGCAAACGCAGGGTTTCGACCAGGCGGTCACCTTCCAGACGAACGTAAACGAGTTCTCCCAACAGATGCGGGCGGTCGACGTAGGCAATCTCCACCCGCCCGTCGCCATCAAAATCGGCAATCCCGGCGGGAGCCAGCCAGCGGTTGGACTGGCCGATGAATTGGGTGGCCGCAATCTTGCCTTTCGGGCCATACACAGCAAGCGAGGCCCCAAGCGAGAGGTCGCTTTCAACAACGATGACTTCTGGCCCACCGTCGCCGTCCAGATCGGCAAGACGGGCTTCGATATCCTCGAAAACCCGCGTTTCAGGCAGGCGGATCGTCACACTGCCGCGAACTGTGTCAATCTGAATGGCTCCCCATTCCGGGGTTTCGCCCAGAACGGCGTGACCGTACCGGTCAGTCGGCTCGGCAAGCCGGGCAGCCAGAATCCGGGGGCTCACACTGACTTCGGCAAGCGTCGGCCCTGCCAGCACGGCCAGGGCCAGCGCCAATATCCGCATCAGATCTGCTTTTCCGGCATCTGCACGCGCAAACCGTCCAGCGCATCCGTGACCTTCAGCTGGCAGGTCAGGCGTGAGCGCACCGGATCGGGATTCCAGGCGAAATCCAGCATGTCTTGTTCCATGCTGTCCTTTTTCGGCAGGCGGTCGATCCAGGCTGGGTCAACATAGACATGGCAGGTCGAACAGGCGCAGGCGCCGCCGCAATCGGCTTCGATCCCCGGGATGCCGTTGTCGCGCGCACCTTCCATCACGGTCAGTCCGTTCGCCACATCGACCACATGTTCGCGGCCGGAATGTTCAACATAGGTGATCTTCGCCATTCTCGTCTCCCGGGGTCTGTTGCCTTGGACATAGGCCAAATTCCGGGCCTTTGCCAGAGGGCGCGGCGCTTGCATGGGCTGGCAAGTGTTCTATTATTGTTCTCATGTTCGACCGTGTCCCGCCCCACCGCCAGCCTTGGCCGCGCCCGCCCCGCGCACTGCCCGCCGCGCGACTGCGCGAGCCGCCGCAGGGCGCGCGGGTGACGGTGGCGGGCCTGGTACTGGTGCGGCAGCGGCCCGGCACGGCCAAGGGGGTGATCTTCGTCACGCTGGAGGATGAGACGGGAACCGCCAATGTGGTGGTCTGGGCGCAGGTCTACGAACGCTTCCGCCGTGCGGTGATCTCAGGGCGGCTTCTGCGCGTCACCGGTCGGCTGCAACGCGAGGCCGGGGTGGTCCATATTGTGGCCGAGTTGATCGAGGACCTGTCACCGCTCCTCGACAGGCTGCTGGACCCAGGCTTCAAGCCCGATGGCGTCCGGGCCGGGGACCAACCGTGACGGCAGCATCTGATGCCCGCAACTGAAATGACGGCGGGATGACCCGCCGCCATGACCGACCCATTGAGCGGGTTACTCGATCGACAACGCGACAAAGCGCGGATCGCCGCCTCGGCGGATCAGCAGCAGGATGGACTGGCGCCCCGCGTCCCGAGCCTCCGAAATCCGATCCTCAAGGTCCACCAGGCGCGACACGCGCTGCTGCCCGGCCTCTGTGATCAGATCGCCCTCACGCAGACCCTTGGTATAGGCTTCCGAAGCAGGGTCGACCGCCATCACCATCAGCCCCTCGACATCCGCCTCCAGGCCCAGACGCGACCGCATGTCGTCATCCAGCGGCTGCAGGGTCAGGCCCAGCGACTCCATCTCTTTCGGCGCTTCCGGCGCGGGGCCGGAGGCAGGCAGAGCGGCGGCCTCGGCCTCTTCCCGGCGACCAAGAGTGACCGCCAGGGTCTCGGTCCGGCCCTCGCGTTGCACGATCACCGGCACTGCCTCGCCGATCGGCGCATCGGCCACCCGGCGGGTCAGGTCGCCTGCATCGGCAACGGGCTGGCCATCGAACCGCGTGATGACATCGCCTGCAGCAATGCCCGCATCCTTGGCAGGCCCATCCGGCACGTCTGTCACCAATGCACCCGAGGCTTCGGCAAGGCCCATCGCCTCGGCCACATCCGGCGTCACGTCCTGAATGCGCACCCCCAGCCAGCCGCGCCGCGTTTCGCCGAACTGCTTCAGCTGATCGACGACCTTGGTCACCACATTCGACGACATCGAAAAGCCGATCCCGATCGACCCGCCATTGGGCGACAGAATCGAGGTGTTCACGCCGACAACCTGACCGTCCATATTGAACAAGGGACCGCCCGAGTTGCCCCGGTTGATTGCCGCATCGGTCTGGATGAAGTCGTCATAGCTGCCCGAAAGCTGCCGTCCCCGTGCCGAGACGATCCCAGCGCTGACCGAGAAGCCTTGACCCAAGGGGTTACCCATCGCCATGACCCAGTCGCCCACGCGCATCAGATCGGAATTGCCGAAGGTCACGAAAGGCAGCGGCTCCTCGGCCTCGACCTTCAGAAGGGCGATGTCGGTCTTGGGGTCGGTGCCGATAACCTTGGCGGGCAGCTTCTTGCCCGAGAAGAATTCGATGGTGATCTCGTCCGCGCCCTCGATGACGTGGTTGTTCGTCACGATAAAGCCGTCTTCCGAGATCACGAAACCCGAGCCCAGCGCCTCGGACCGCTGCGTCCCGCCGCCACCGGGGCCGCCGAAATCATCGAAGAATTCTTCGAACGGGCTGCCCTCAGGCACCATCGGCATGCCATCAGCTGGCCCGGCGATCAGCGCGGACGTCGTGATGTTCACAACCGAAGGGCTGATCTGTTCGGCAAGTTCGGCAAAGCTTTCGGGGGCACCGAAGGCCTGGACCTGGTCAGCCGAAGCCAGGCTCAGGCCGAACCCCAGGACAAGGGCCAAAAGTGTACTGGACCGCAGCGCGGAACGGATGGACGGGGTTAGATCGGGCACGACGAAAACTCCTGTTCGTTGGTCGGAGTGGCGGTCGATCAGGGCGACCGTCGCGACATGTACGACAGAACAGTTAGTGATCCTGTGACGCAATGCAAACCCTGTCACAGGCCATCAAGGCCATGTGAAGGCATTTGTCACCCGCTTTGGGCAAGCCAGACCAATACAACCCCCAGCGCCAAGGCGCCAAGCCCGATGAACCGACGCCGATCTTCCGACAAAGTCAGCAAAAGCCGCAAGGCCTCTTCCATACGGCGAGGGGCCAGTGCAAGCACCAGCCCCTCCACGGCAAGAACCAGCCCAATCGCCAAGAGCACAAAGCTCATGGGCTTGGGGTCGCAGCCGGCGCCTGATCGGTCCTCAGATACTCGAAGAATTCGCTGTCCGGCTGCATCACGATCGACGAGTTCGTACCCTGAAGCGAGGCCTCATAGGCGCTCAGCGAGCGGATGAAGGCAAAGAACTCCGGATCGCGGCCATAGGCCTCGGCCAGAATGCGGTTCCGCTCGGCATCCGCCTCACCGCGGATAACTTCGGCCTGTCGCCGGGCATCCGAGGTCAGTTCGACCACGGTCCGGTCGGCCGAAGCGCGCACCCGCTGCGCGGCTTCGCCACCGCGGGCGATCTCGTCCGCCGCCTCACGCTGACGTTCGGCACGCATCCGGGCAAAAGTCGCGTCCAGGTTCTGGTCCGGCAAGTCGGTCCGGGTCAGGCGAACGTCAATGATCTCGACCCCCAGCGCCACGGCTTGTGCCCGCGCAAGGTCGCGGATCTGGTTCATCAGCGCGGTCCGGTCCTCGGACAGGACCTGATTGGATGGCACCGAACCCAGAACCCCGCGCAACGCCGCGTTCACGATGCCTTCCAGTCGACGCATGGCCTGTGCTTCGCCGCCCGTACCAACGGCCTGCCGGAAGCGCTCCAGATCGGTGATCCGCCAACGTGCGAACGCGTCGACCACCAGGCGGCGGTCATCCAGCATGGTCACTTCGACCGGAGGGGTCGGAAGACCAAGGATACGGTCCTCGTAGTAGATCACTTCCTGAATGAACGGCAGCTTAAAGCCCAATCCGGGCTCTTGCTTCACCTGCGTGACCTGCCCGAACTGCAAGACCAGCGCCTTCTTCCGTTCGTCGACAATAAAGACCGACGAAAGACCCACGATCAGCAATCCGCCGATCACCGCCGCCGAAATATAAAGCCCGCGCATCAGTTCGTCCCTCCCGTGGTCGAGCCAGCGCCCTGGGCGGGGGTCCCCCGGCCCAGCTCGTTCAGAGGCAGGAAGGGCACCACGCCCTGACCGGCCTCGCCGCCCGAGACGCCATCAAGGATCACCTTGTTCATGCCACCCAGCACCCGCTCCATCGTTTCCAGATACAGCCGCCGCCGCGTCACTTCGGGCGCGTTGATGTACTCGTTGTAGACCGAGATGAAGCGCGCGGCCTCACCCTGAGCCGAGTTCACCGCCTGCGAGCGATAGGCCTCGGCCTCTTCCAGAAGCTGCGCCGCCGCACCGCGCGCGCCCGCTGTCACCCGGTTCGCATAGGCGTCGGCCTCGCTTTCCAGGGTATCGCGCTGCTGCTGCGCGGCCTGCACTTCGCGGAAGGCGTCGATCACCTCGCGTGGCGGGTCAGCGCGCTGCAGGTTGACGCGGATCACCTGGATCCCGGCGCTGTAGCTGTCCAGCGTCGCCTGGACCAGCTCCTGCACGTCGGTCTCGATCAGGCGGCGGTCGCGGTTCAGGATCGGCGACAGTTCCGACCGGGCGACGATGTCGCGCATCGCGCTTTCGCTGACGGCGCGGATCGTGTCTTCGGGATCGGCCAGGTTGAACAGGTACTTTTCCGGATCGGCGATGTTCCAGACCACCTGGAAACCGATGTCCACGATGTTCTGGTCGCGTGTCAGCATCAGGCCATTGGCGCTACCGTTTTCGCCCGTGCCGATTTCCGTCGTCCGTTCGCCGGTGACCTGGACCTTCTCATAGGTCACGACCGGCCAGGGCGCAAAGTTCAGGCCGGGGTTCCCGACGCCAGAGCTTTCGCCCAGGAACAGCTCGACCGACAGCTCTTCCGGCCGCACCGTGTAGAAAGACATGTAGGACCAGACGGCAATCAGGGCCAGCACGCCAAGGCCAATGCCCTGCCGGTTGATGACCGGACCGCCACCATCCGACCCGGGACCACCCGAGCCACCGCCCATTCCGCCGCGCCCGCGTCCGCCCATCAGGACGCGCAGCTGCTCCTGGCCCTTGCGGACCAGCTGGTCGATCTCGGGGATCTGTGGGCCGGGGTCGCCGCGACGACCGCCACGACGGTCGTCCTCGTCCCCGCCCCGGTTCCGGTCGTCTCCGCCCGAACCGCCTCCGCCCCCCCAGGGACCGCCACTTCCTGCCATGGATCAGAACCTCTCTTGTCTTGTCATGTCTTAGCTGGTCATCCCGGACCGGAATTCAAGCCGCCCGGTTGCCGCAGTCACGCTGTTCTAGTCGGTTTCCGCATCGTGACCAGCTCTTCCGCCATCGTCGGATGCACGGCACAGGTCCGGTCGAAATCTTCCTTGGTCGCCCCCATCCGGATCGCGATGGCCGCAAGACCTTGCGGCTGTCCTGTGCAACGACCAGTTTCATCAGAACCCGGTCCGGCTGCCCGGCAAAGGCCGTCTTCATCGGCCGAAACGCGGTCGAATACACCTCGACCGGCCCCAGGGCACGCGCGGCTTCCTCGCTAAGGCCCACAGATCCGAGTTCGGGCTGGGTGAACACCGCCGAGGCCACCAGCTCATGGTCAAACACTGTCGGTTTGGCGCCGAAGACGGTATCCGCAAAGGCATGGCCCTCACGGATCGCGACGGGCGTCAGGTTGATCCGGCCCGTCACATCGCCCACGGCAAAGATCGAGGGCACAGCGGTCTGACTGAAACGGTCCACGACGATCTGACCCTGTCGGCCCAGTTCGACGCCCAGCGCCTCCAGACCCAGCCCTTGCGTGTTCGGCTGCCGGCCCGTAGCCATCAGCACCAGGTCGAACACCTCTTCGCTGCCATCGGTCGCAACGGCGCGGATGCCGTTTTCCACTTTCTCCAGCCGCATGACATCGGTGCCGCAATGGATGTCGATCCCCCGCGCGCGCATGGCATTCGCGACATGGCCCCGCGCCTCGTCATCGAACCCGCGCAAGATCTGCGCACCGCGATAGTACTGGCTGACCTTCACTCCCAGCCCGTGCAGGATGCAGGCAAACTCGCTTGCGATATAGCCGCCCCCGACCACCAGCACCCGTCCGGGCAGGTCTGGCAGGTGGAACATCTCATTCGACGACACCGCAAGCTCGGCCCCCGGAATGTCGGGGCGGAACGGATGCCCACCGGTCGCGACCAGGATATGCTTCGCCGTGACCTCTGCCCCGGTCGAAAGCCGCACCCGGTGAGGATCGACCAGCACAGCCCGCGTGTCGTAGACTTTCACCCCGGCATTCTTGAGCGTGGAACGATACGCGGCCTCAAGCCGGTCAAGCTCCCGGTTCAGATGTCCCCGAAAGGCTTGCCAGTCAAACATTGCCTCGTCCAGCTGCCAGCCATAGGCACGCGCCTCCTCGAAGGCCGCCGGAAAGCCGCTGGCGAAGACCATCAGCTTCTTTGGCACGCAGCCCCGGATCACGCAGGTCCCGCCCATCCGGCTTTCCTCGGCCAGGGCGACCTTCGCCCCCCAGTCGCCCGCAGCGACCCGTGCCGCCCGGACCCCGCCCGAGCCTCCGCCGATGACAAAAAGGTCGTAATCGAAGCCCATGGCAGCTTCCGTCTCCGTGTTCTGGGGAGACACCTAAGCGTTCCCGGGGCCGAACGAAAGCCCTTGGACCGATACAGGCTGGGGTTGCGACGGTTTCAGTCGTTCAGGTCGGCAAAGATGTTGTCGCTTTGCGTCATGTCCACTGCCGCATCCTCGATCCGGCCCGAGTTGATGTCCCGCACCGTGACCCGGCCATCGCCGTTGCCGATCACCACCACGTCGCAGATGTCGATGAACAGCCCATTCTCGACCACCCCGGGGATCTGGTTCAGCACCAGCGCAAGCTGCCGCGGGTTGCCGATCCGCTTCAGATGCAGATCCAGAATGAAATTGCCTTCATCGGTCTTCAGGGGCCGGGCCCGGTTCATGCGCTGATGCACTTCGCGGTTCAGCACATCCAGGCTGTACAGCGTTTCCTCGATCAGGGCCTTGGTCGTCTGCCAGCCGAACGGGATCACTTCCACCGGCAGCGGGAAGGCCCCCAATTGCGCCACTTCCTTGGCCGCGTCGGCGATCACGATCATCCGGTCGCTGGCCGTGGCGACGATCTTTTCCTGCAGCAGGGCCGCCCCACCGCCCTTGATCAGGTTCAGGTTCGGGTCAAACTCGTCCGCGCCGTCGATGGTCAGGTCCAGCCACTTGACATCATCCATCGCGACAACGTTCAGGCCCAGTTCCCGCGCCAGTTCACTTGTCCGTTTGGAGGTCGGGACGCAGGTGACCTTCAGACCTTCCGCCTTTACCCGTTCAGCCAGGCAGCGCACCATCCAGGCCGCCGTCGACCCCGTCCCAAGCCCCAGCTTCATGCCACGTCAGCCATACCGCAAAGGTTGACGCAGAGCGAGAGGGTTCTGTCCGTGTTTGCCGGGAGTATCACCCGGCTTCCGCAAGTCGGGCAATGCCTTCGGTCACTTCGCGCGGGGTCAGACGACCATCAGAATTGGCGTCCAGCCGCATCGCCGCGCGCAGAAGATCCGCCTCGGCCTCATCCAGCGACCGCAGGGCCGCAGCCTGCCCTGCTGCCGCTATTTCGGCGGCATCGACGCGTCCGTCGCCGTTCGCATCCGCGGCGGCAAAGTCGCGCACCATCCGCCCGCGCGACGCGGCACTTGCGGCACGCTGGACAGCCGACATTTCCTCGCCGTCTATGCTGCCATCTGCATCCAGATCCATCGCCAGATACCGACGAAGGCCCGCCGCACGTGCTCCCGCGCGTTCGATCGCGATGTATTCGGCGATCCCTTCGGCGGTCAGGCCGCCATCCTGCCCGAAGCCCGCGACCAGATCGACCAGCCGGTCCTTCAGACGATCCGGGTTCCGAGCAATCGCTTCGGCCAGAACATCTCCCTCCTCTGCAGTCTCCTGTGCCAACACTCCTTGTGGCCAGACCAGAAAGATGACTGCCACTGCCGCCACTAGCCTTACCATAAGCCTTCTCCTTTTCTGTCGCGCCACCGTTGCAGGAAGTGGTTGACGGCAAGTTAACCTGGAACGATCACAGCGCAATCGGCAACAGGGGGTCGCTTTTCGGCCTGCAAGGCCGCAAGACTTGCCACAGGTTTGCCTCTATCGCATTCAGGTACCAGATGTACGTCCTGCACTACGCACCCGACAATGCCTCACTGATTGTCCGGCTTGTGCTGGACGGTGCGGGCATTCCCTACCGCACTGCCCTGGTTGACCGCCGTGCGCGCCAGCAGGATAGCTCGGCCTACCGCGCGCTCAATCCGGCGGGCCTGATCCCGACTCTGGAAACCCCGCATGGCCCCCTGTCGGAAACGGCGGCCATCCTGCTTTGGCTGGCCGACATACACCGCCTGGGCCCCCCCCCCGACCACCCAGAGCGCACCGTGTTCCTGAAATGGCTCTTCTTCCTGTCGAACACCGCCCATGCCGATCTGCGCATGATCTTCTACCCCCGACAGTACGCGCCCGCCGAAGCGCATCGCGCGCATCATGAGATCATCGCCGCCCGCATGCTGCGCCATTTCGCGCTGATCGAGGCCGCAGCCGAGCGTCACCCGCGTCTCTTCGCAGCCGCCACGCCGCTTGGCGTCTATGCCGTCACCCTGACCCGCTGGTCGGCGCTTTATCCGCAGAATGGGCCGAGCTGGTTCACCCTGTCCGATTTCCCCGTCCTCGCCGCCCTGGCCCGCGCGCAAGAGGCCCGCGTTGAAACGCCGGTAATCGCCCGTGCAGAAGGTCTCGGGCCGCATCCCTTTACCCAGCCGCAACAGCCCAACCCGCCCGAAGGTTCTGTACTTTGACCCTCACGCTGTATCATTGCCCGGACTGGGCCTCGACCATCATCCGTCTGGCGCTGGAAGAGATCGGCCAGCCCTACCAGCTCCACGACATGGACTGGGACGCGGGCGATTTCGACGCCGCAGACTTCCGCGCCATCAACCCATTGGGACTGATTCCAGCGCTAAAGACCCCTGACGGCCCGATCTTCGAAACCGCGGCCATCCTTCTGTGGCTGAACGCGCGCCACGGCGGGCTTGCCCCGGCACCGACCGACCCGGCCCGCGCGGCCTTCCTGTCCTGGCTCATGTTCGTGTCGAACACCGTCCACCCGACGGTGATGGCCCTCATTCACCCCGACCGCCCCGCAGGCCCCGACGCCGCGGTCGAGGTCGCCCGCCTGGCGCTGGAACGCCTGGCCGAGCAGGCCGGGCACCTGGAAACGCTCTTGACGACGCAGTCGCCCCTCTGGCTGACCCCAGCGCAGCCCGCGCTTGGACACTACCTGGGTATCCTCCTCCGCTGGGCCGCCTACCTGCCCGAAGACCTGAACCTGCGCTTCAGCCTCGCACCCTTCCCGGCCGTCACTGCCACCCTCTCCGCGCATGAAGCGACCCCTGCCGCCCGCCGCGTCTCCTTGGCCGATGGGCTTGGCCCCTACCCCTACACCGCGCCGGAAGGCCCCCCATGACCCTCACTCTGCACCACGCCCCCGATTTTGCTTCGACCATCATCCGCCTAGCGCTGGAGGAGCTGGAGCTGCCTCATACCATCGCGCTGGCCGATATCGAGGGCGGGGCGCTGACCACCCCCGAGTACCGCCAGGTCAACCCGGTCGGCCTGATCCCCGCGCTGGAAACCGACCACGGACCGATGTTTGAGACCGGAGCGATCCTCCTCTGGCTCGTCGACCGGACGGGCCGCCTTGGCCCAGGACCACAGGACCCCGACCGCCCGGCTTTCCTCTCCTGGCTTTTCTTCACCTCGAACGCGCTGCACCAGGCGGCGCTGGCCATGTTCTACCCCCACCGCCCGGCGGGCGAGGCGAACAGCGACGCCGCCCGTGCCACCGCGCAGGACCAGATCATCGCCCGCCTCGGCCTGATCGAGGCGTTGATCGCCTCCCAATCCCCGCGCTGGCTGTCACCTGACCACCCCGGCGTCCTGGGCTATTACATCGGCATCCTCGTGCGCTGGCTGATCCTCCTGCCGCCTGCCCCCTATGGCATCGACCTTGCCGACTTCCCGCACCTCAAGGCCGTCCTCGCCGCACACGAAGCCCGGCCGGCCGCGCTCCGAGTGGCCGAAGCCGACGGCCTCGGTCCCACCCCCTTCACCAACCCGAGGGCCTGATGTTCCTTTCCGTCTTCGACATGTTCAAGGTGGGCATCGGCCCGTCCTCGTCCCACACCATGGGCCCTATGGTTGCCGCCGCGCGCTTCCTGGACACGATGCGCGCCTCGCCCTTTCACTTCCATGGGCTTCGCGCTTCGCTCCACGGCTCGCTCGCCTTCACCGGCGTCGGCCACGCGACCGACCGCGCGACGATCCTGGGCCTCGCGGGCTTTGCCCCCGACACCTACGACGCCGAGAAGGCCGAGGCCGCCTTTGCCCGCATCCGCGACACGAAGACCATCGAAGTTCCGGGCCTGCCGCCCCTGCACTTCGACCCGCTTAAGGACCTGCAGTTCGACTTCGGCCCCGCGCTTCCTGGCCATGCCAACGGCATGATCCTGAAAGCCACCGACGCCCAGGGCGACGTGATCCTGCAGGAAACCTACTATTCCATCGGCGGCGGCTTCGTGCTGACGGCCGACGAACTGGCCGATAGCGGTGGCGCCAAGGCAAAGGCCCGCGCCGACGTGCCCTATCCGTTCGAGACGGCGACCGAGATGCTGCAGATGGCCAAGGCATCCGGCCTTTCCATCGCCCAGATGAAGCGCGCCAACGAGCTTAAGTTCCGCACTCCTGCCGAGCTTGATCTGGGCATGGCCCGCATCTGGCAGGTGATGAACGACTGCATTTCCCGAGGGATGGAAGGTACGGGCATCCTGCCCGGCGGCCTCAAGGTGCGCAGACGCGCCAAGGGCATTCACGACGCGCTGATGGCCGAACGCGGGCTGAACATGACCGCTCCGCATACGATCAACGACTGGATGTCGCTTTATGCGATGGCGGTGAACGAGGAAAACGCCGCCGGGGGCCAGGTCGTCACCGCGCCGACGAATGGCGCCGCCGGGGTCGTGCCCGCCGTGATCCGCTACTACCTCGACCACGTCCCCGGCGCGAGCCAGGCCAAGGTCGGCGACTTCCTTCTGACCGCCGCAGCGATCGGCGGGCTCTGCAAGCACAACGCCAGCATTTCCGGCGCCGAATGCGGCTGCCAGGCCGAGGTCGGGTCCGCCGCCGCCATGGCCGCCGCAGGCCTTGCCGCCGTCCTGGGCGGGACAGCCGAACAGGTGGAAAACGCCGCCGAAATTGCGCTGGAACACCACCTCGGCATGACATGCGACCCGGTCAAGGGTCTCGTGCAGGTGCCTTGCATCGAACGGAACGG
Organism: Tabrizicola sp.; assembly: GCA_025458105.1. Classification (GTDB taxonomy): domain Bacteria; phylum Pseudomonadota; class Alphaproteobacteria; order Rhodobacterales; family Rhodobacteraceae; genus Tabrizicola. Next base: position 36,015 of record JALOTD010000070.1, read on the forward strand.
CCTTGGCGCGATCAAGGCGGTCTCTGCCGCCAGCCTTTCCTTGCGCGGCGACGGCCAGCATCTGGTCTCCCTCGACGTCTGCATCGAAACCATGCGCCAGACGGGCCGCGACATGCACGAAAAGTACAAGGAGACCAGCCTCGGCGGCCTGGCCGTCAACGTGCCGAACTGCTAGCGGCTAAACCCTTGTGACAAGGACACCTGCCTCTGCCACCCGTTCGTAGATCGCGAACTCGGTCGCATGCGCCTTGCGATAGCGGTCCTCCAGCCCCTTTGGCAGGTCAAGACGGTCCGCTGCCGCTGGGGATTCGTTCCGCCGCTGCAGGACCAGGTCGGTTCCCAGACGGTCCGACAGGAAGCTGACCAAAAGGTCTAGCCGCGCATAGTCAAAAATGTGCATGACCGGCGGACCGGCATCGAGAAACCCCAAAAACCGGTCCTGCCGCCCGACCTGCGCAAAGGCGGGCGGCGCCTTCGCCAGCCGCCCGCGCACGAAGTCGGCAAAGCTCAGACCTGCCGTCGAATTCTCATGCCCCGCCAGTTCGGCCCGCTGCCGATAGCGGAACCAGCTTTCCATATGCGACCGCGGCTCGCGCATGACGGCGACCGTCTCGACCGGACGCCCCAGACGCGCCTCGACCTTGGCGCGCCAATTCTTGTGAAAGCCGAAGGCGTTCATGTGCCGCGCTTCCATCCCGAACGAGGCCGCCTTGGCATGCGGGGCCAGCATCGCCCGTACCGCCTGCGTTGCGGTTTTCGGGTTTGCCAGATAGACCAGCCCGGCCTCTTTCAACACCAGCACTGCCCGACCTCCTGATCCTTCCCGGTCAGGCTAAGGACCGCCGCGCCCAGCGACAAGCCCCAGGGCACCGGGTGGTCGCTTTTGCGATGGACGCGCCCTGCGTCGCGCCCTAGCCATAGGGCATGACTCGCCAGCCTGACCGCATCCTTCCGGGCGTCGTCCTGATGCTCGCCTTCTGCGCGCTTGCGCCGCTTCTGGACGTCTCGGCCAAACTTGCTGCCGAAGGCGGCATGCCTGTCGGCCAGATCACCACCGCCCGCTTCCTGGTGCAGGGCCTCTTGATGCTTCCCATCGTGCTGGTCATGGGCCTTGGCTTGCTGCTGTCGCCCCGCGCCTTGGCCTTCATCGCCCTGCGCGCCGTGTTCCTGATCCTGTCCACCTTCTCGTTCGTGTCCGGCATCGCCGTGATGCCCGTGGCCGACGCACTTGCCATCGCCTTTGTCGAGCCGTTCATCCTTCTGATCCTCGGCAGCCTGATCTTCGGCGACCAGGTGGGCCCCCGCCGAATTGCGGCCTGCGCCGTGGGCTTCTGCGGGGCGCTGTTCGTGATCCAGCCCTCGCTGCAGGTTTTTGGCCTTGTGGCACTCTGGCCCTTGGGCACCGCATTCTTCTTCGCCTTCTACATGCTGGTGACCCGGTCCATCGCCGCCTACATGCACCCGGTCGCGATGCAGTTTCACACCTCCTGGACGGGGCTTCTGATCTGCCTGCCGGTGATGGTCGCCTTCAACGGCAGCGGCATCGGCCCGCTGGATCCGATCTGGCCTGCGGGCCTGAACTGGCTCTGGCTGGTGGGCGTCGGATTCTGGGCGGCGGTCAGCCACATGTGCATGACCTACGCCCTGAAATTCGCGCCCTCCGCGACCCTCGCCCCCTTGCACTATTCCGAAATCGTCGTGGCCGTGATCCTGGGCTACCTGATCTTCGGCGATTTCCCGAACCCGCTGACCTGGGTCGGCATTGCGATCATCGTCGCTTCGGGCCTCTACATCATCCACCGCGAACGGGTCACCGCGCGGCAAGGGGTACGGGCGGCCGAGGCGCTGACACAAGCGCCCTGATCGCCGCGTCCAGTCGTCGCCGGGGCAGGATCACCAGCATGCCCGGCGCGTCGAATTCTAGTACCACCCGCCGCTCGGTCACCCGATTCGAGGTGCCGATCTGCCCGTCCGGCGCGAAGACCAGCCCGTCGATCGGCCATTCCAGCCCCGAACTGCGCCCCGTCACCCGCGCCAGCGGATAGAGCGACAATGGCTCGCCCGGAAGAACCGCAAGCTCCAGCCGCGGCGGCGCGGCAAAGGCCAGGTCGCGCGGACCGACCAGCAGGCAGCGCCGCCCGGCATGGGCCACCAACGTCGTCATCGCGGCCAACCCATGGTCCAGCCGCGCACCCGCAAAGCCCAGCGCCAGCACAAAGGGCGCCTCCAACGACCGCAGCGCCTTGTCAAAGTCCGTCGTCGCCTGCTCAGCCACAACATGCTGACGGGATTTCGGAATTTCCAACCTTGCGCTCTGTGAAATCGAATCGAAATCCCCGATCACCGCCTCGGGCATCACGCCAAACTGCAGCAGCCGGTCCGCCCCGCTGTCGGCGGCCACGGTCACCGGCGCCCGCGACAAGCACAACGCCAGGTCACGACGCGCAAATGGTCCACCTCCCGCCAAGGTTATACCCCGCGCAGACTGGACAATCGGCGGTTTCATGCAAAACTGTCTCCAATTAAGGCAGGATTCTTTGGGTCCGGCCACAATCAATCCATCAAATTACCCATGTCTGTCCATGGATTAGAACAGGGTGCGAGTACACTACGGCCACAGGCAAGGCGAAAGGCGGTCGCTGCACGCTGGAAGGCTTTGACGATCCCTTCAACACGATGAAGGCGATTGCAGAATATTTCCGCGACCTTGCGGCCGAGGATCGCTATTTCGGCGCAGAACCGCCGCAGCCGGATGCCGCCATGCTGCACCGGATCGCCGAGCGTGAGGTTTCCAGGCTGGTCGACTCAAAGGCCAGCGCTTCGGGCGTGTCCCTGCGCCAAACCGATGAAGACAGCCGCCCTTCGGCGCGCATCACCGGTCGGCCGCGCAACGCCGAAGGCGCCCGCAAGTCCACGAAGCCCGAGGTCGAGGTCCAATCCGAACCCACCGAACCGTCGTTGCAGGACGTGATCCCGCAAGGCGTTGCCGCCAAATTGGCCCGCATCCGCCAGTCGGTGAACCCGCCGCCGATTGCCGCCCCGTTTGAAGAAGAGATCCTGCGCTCGCTGTCCGACAGCAATCCCGCCGCTGACATGCCGGTCGAAGTCGCCCCGGTTGCCGACGTGCCTGCAGATGACAGTGGCGAAATGCTCAGCCGACTTGACGCGCTGATCCAAGACCCCGAGGGCGCGCCCGCTGTCGAGGCTGCAGCCGACGAACCAGTCGAATTGGCCGAAGCGGCCGCAAGTGACCTGTCCGAAGCCGTCGCCGCGCCCGCAGATGGTGCTGGGACCTCTGCCGTCGAAAGCTGGCTTGCCGAAGGGGGTGACAGCTTGCTCGACACTGACACCGCTGCAACGGAAGACACGGCTGACGCTGCAGCTTGGTCCGAAGTTGACGCTGTCACCGAAGAACTCGCCGCCGAGGCCGCACCCGTTGCCGACGAGATCGAGGCCGTGGACGCCGCCAGTGAAGCGACGGCAGACGCAGAAACGGCAGACGCGTCCGATACCTGGTCGATGGCCGATGCAGAGGCAGTCCCTGCACCTGACGATGCGGCAGAAGAGGCCGTGACCGAAGCTGCGGATCTATCTGGCACCTGGACCATGGACGAGGTCGAGGCTGATTCGGTTATCGATGCTGTCGAAGAACCCGAGGTCGCCGACCTGGCGCCGGACGCCGAGCTTTCCGGCGCACCAGCGGCAAAGGCCTCGGGCAAGACCAAGCGTGTCAGCTCGCGCATCGTTCGCATTCACGCCGAGGATGACACGCCCGATCCGGCCGCCACGCGCACAGTTGCACCCGAGGGCGAGGACGCAGAGGTTGCGCGTCTTCTGCGCCAGGCCGATGACGTCATGGCCGAAGAAGAGAACCGCCGTCGTCAAGAGGCGCTCGCGCATCTGAAGGCTGCTGTGGCCGCAACCGAAGCCGACCGTGCTGCAACGGGAGAGCCGAAGAAAGCCTCGCCAACCGCGGGGCAAGAGGCCTATCGCGAGGATCTTGCGCAAGTCGTGCAGCCCGATCCGGAACCTGCGCCGCCCGAAGTCAAACCGCGTCGCAAGACCGTGTCCGTCCGCCCACAGGAACCGCGCCCCGGGACGATCCGCCCTGGCATGATCAGCCCGCCACCGCTGGTTCTGGTGTCCGAACAGCGCATCGACCGCGCAGCACCGGCGGCGCCCGCCCCCGCGGTGGCGCCGGCGGCCTTTGCTCCCGGTCCGACCACACCCGGCATCGAAGGCCAGCCGACGGTTGCGCTGCGCACGGGCCGTCTGAGCGGAGCCATCGGCGTCGGCGCTGCTGCAGCAACCGCCGTCCTGCCAGAACACAAGCTGGTTCTGGAACGTCCGGCCCAGGCAACTTCGACCGAGATCGACGAAGACGATGACCTTGACGACTATCTGTCCGAAGCAGACGAGGCAGGCCTTGTCAGCTTTGCCGAACGCGTCGGGGTCAAGTCGATGGCCGACATGCTCGAAGCAGCCGCCGCCTATGCAACTTGCGTCGAAAAGCGCGAACAGTTCACCCGTCCGCAGTTGATGCGTCGGCTTGTGGCCACTGCCGGCGGCAAGCCGGTCAGCCGGGAAGAGGGTCTGCGCTCGTTCGGCACGCTACTGCGGACTGGCAGGATCGAAAAGGTCGCTCGCGGCCACTATGTCCTGGCAGACCAGTCGCCGTATTTGGCCGAAGCACGCCGCCTCAACTGACCTGGCGGCACGTCGTACCGACATGGCGGATGGGTCTACCCATCCGCTTTTTCGTTCGGGTCAGCCTGACCGATGCCGCGAAAGATGAACCGGAACGGCAGCGCCCATAGGAAGCCCAGTCCGACATAGACCATCAGTTCCACCAGGATCGACGGGCGCTCGAACAAATCAATCACGTTGACCGCCGCAACCACATAAAGCGGAAGACCGATCAGAAGGATCACCAGCGCCCAGCGCCTGCGGGCCTTGTAACTCAGCGCCATACGTCCCCCTTCAGTCCGCGAACGGGTCGGTCACCAGGATCGTGTCATCCCGCTCGGGTGAGGTCGAAAGTAGCGCGACCGGGCACTGGATCAACTCCTCGATCCGGCGGACATACTTGATCGCCGCGCCCGGCAGCTGCGCCCAGGACCGCGCCCCGGCCGTCGTCTCGGACCAGCCTTCCATCTCTTCGTAGATAGGTTTGCAGCGCGCCTGCTCGTCCGCCGCGATGGGCAGGTAATCCATACGCTTGCCGTCCAGATCATAGCCTACACAGATCTTCAGCGTCTTGAACCCGTCCAGCACGTCCAGCTTCGTCAGCGCGATCCCCGACACTCCGCTTGTCGCGCAGGTCTGCCGCACCAGCACTGCGTCAAACCAGCCGCAGCGCCGCTTGCGCCCCGTTACGGTGCCGAACTCATGCCCCCGCTCGCCCAACCGTTCGCCATCCGCATCATGCAGCTCGGCCGGGAATGGACCTTCACCCACCCGCGTCGTATAGGCCTTCACGATCCCCAGCACGAAGTCGATGGCTGTGGGCCCCACCCCCGTCCCCGTTGCTGCCTGCCCCGCAATGGTGTTGGAGCTCGTGACATAGGGATAGGTCCCGTAGTCGATGTCCAGCAGCGAGCCCTGCGCACCCTCAAACAGGATCCGCTTGCCCGCCCGCCGCGCCTCGTTCAGCACCTTCCAGACCGGCCCGGCATAGGGTTTGATCTTCGGCGCGATTTCCAGCAGCGAAGCTTTCAGCGCTGCGGGGTCCACCGGCTCCAGCCCCAGCCCCGCCCGCAAGGCGTTGTGATGGGTCAGCAAGCGGCCGATCCGCGTGTCCAGGGTCGCCGCGTCGAACAGGTCAGCCACCCGGATCGCCCGACGGCCGACCTTGTCCTCATAGGCTGGGCCGATCCCGCGCCCGGTGGTCCCGATCTTCGCCACCGAGGTCTGCGCCTCGCGACCCCGGTCCAACTCGCCATGGATCGGCAGGATCAGGCTGGCATTCTCGGCCAGCATCAGGTTCTCGGGGCTGACATCCACCCCCTGCCCACGCAGCTTTTCGATCTCGGCCACCAGATGCCAGGGGTCCACCACCACGCCGTTGCCGATCACTGACAACTTGCCCCCGCGCACGATGCCGGAGGGCAAGAGCGACAGCTTGTAAACGGTGTTCCCGATGACCAGCGTATGCCCGGCATTGTGCCCGCCCTGGAACCGCGCGATCACATCGGCGCGTTCGGACAGCCAGTCGACCAGCTTGCCCTTGCCCTCATCGCCCCACTGGGCACCCACCACGACGACGTTGGCCATACCGCTTCCCCGAGTCTGGTTCAAACCACGCGGGGTATATAGGCAGGCCGCAAAGGGGGAAACCCGTCAAATGCGCCTAGCAGTAAACCCCAGCATTTCCATGCCGGACTGCAGAGCCAGACACACAAAGGCGACGACAAGCAATCCGACAAAGGTGCGAACCAACCAGACCGGACGCCGCCCGTGAACAGCATCTGTACGCCCGTCGCAATGGAAAGCCATCCGGTGAACAGAAGCCACAGGACTGCAAATCCCGCCGTGTAGGGCGTGATCCTTCCCCGCATGATCTCGATGAAGATGTAAACCTCCATTCCCGCCAGTACCGCACCGCACAGCTGGCAGAACACTCCGCCTGACCGAAGCCACCCCGGCGTCATGCCACCCCCCCGACCGGGATAAAGTCCGGGCACCCCGACCTCACAGGCCCGCCCGCGGCATCGCCATACCAGCGCTCCACCCGCAACCCCGCAACCGCAATCGCCCCGGCCAGCTCGTCAAACCCCGGAAACGCGATCCGCGACCGTGCCTGCCAGTGGCGACCGTCCTGCGCCAGGTAATGCGTCTCATATTCGACCACCCCCGGCACATCGGTCTCGCTGGCCTCGTTCCACCGTTCGACCCGGCCAAATTCCGGATGTAGCCGTACCTCTCGTGTCGCCTCCGGCGTCCACTCCGTCCACTCCCGCGCCTCGGGATTGCGGCTGTCAAAAAAGAACCGGCCACCGGGCACCAAGTGACAAGAGATGGTGTTCAGGCAAGCCGCCCGATCCTCGGGAGTCGCAAGCGTCTGGAACGCATGCCCCGTCATCACCACCGCCTGAAACCGCCGTCCCAGGTCCAGCCCCTGCGCCGCCGCCTCGAGCCAGCGCACCCTCTCGCCCCCGGGCCGCGCTCGCGCTACCGCCAGCATCGCAGCCGCCGGATCGACCCCCACAACCTCCGCACCGCGCGCCGCCACGGCAACCGAGAAGATCCCGGTCCCGCAGCCGAGGTCCAGGACCGAGCCAGCCCCTTCGAGCAGCGTCAGGAACCAGTCGAAGTCCACCGGCCAGGGATTGTCCCAGTCGTAGAACCGCGCGAGCGCCGGATCGTCGTAAAGCGCGTCCATTCCAGGCCTTTGCCTCCACCCTGGACAAGGCTAGCATGGCCCGACCGACACCGAGAAGGACGAAACCCATGGGCATCCTCCTGCGCTGGCTTGGCGCGTTCCTGCTACTGGCCGCGATCTTCAACCCGACGCGTTGGAACTATGTCACCTGGGCGACCGAGAACTGGTCCGAGCAGATGCCCCTGATCGTCTTCCTCGGGCTGATCCTTGCGGTGCTGGCCATGATCTACCTTGTCTCGACCATGCGCTCGATCGGACTCCTTGGCGCGATCGTCATCGCCGCCATCTTTGCCGCGGGCCTCTGGGTGCTGACTGACTGGGGCCTTCTCGGTCTGTCCAACGCGGCGCTGAACGTTTGGCTCACGATCCTCGTCCTTAGCCTGATCCTCGGAATCGGGATGAGCTGGTCGATCCTGCGTCAGCGCCTATCCGGCCAGCAGACCACGGACGAGGTCGATGGCTGAAACCTTCCTCTACCTCACTCTCGGCACGAACGACCTGCGCCGCGCCGCGCGGTTCTTCGACGCTGTCCTCGCCCCTCTCGGGCTGATCCGTCGTGCGACAGAACCGACCGAGGTCGGCTACGGCTTACCCGACGACCGGCGCACCCGGCTTTGGGTCACCCTGCCCTTCGACGGCAAGTCCGCGACCGCAGGCAACGGCTCGATGCCTGCGCTCGTGGCGCCCAGCCGGAAAGCAGTCGACGCCTTTCACGCCGCCGCCCTCGTTCATGGCGGAACGGATGAGGGCGCCCCGGGCCTGCGTCCCTATGGTCCCTCCTTCTACGCCGCCTATGTCCGCGACCCCGACGGCAACAAGCTCTCGGCAGTTTGCGAAGACTGAGAGATCCGGCCCTTGCTTCAAGACCAAACATTTCCGCCAGAGGTTCCAGCCGCCAGCAGAGGGCGCGGCCTCCGGGGCATATCCCGCGGCTGCGCCGTCCGCGGGGCTCGATGCCCCAAGGACGGCCGCCCGTTGCCAAGTGCCGCCTCCGCCCTTGCGCGCCCGGCCCCTTCCGCCTAGATAGGCGCGTCAGCCGCACGGAAGCCCGTCAGGAAGCCTTATGGAAAACGTCGTCCTCGCCATCCACCTGATCCTCGCCCTTCTTTTGATCGGCGTCGTGCTCCTGCAGCGCTCCGAAGGCGGCGGTCTTGGGATCGGCGGCGGCGGCAATGCAATGTCCGCCCGCTCGGCCGCCACGGGCCTGACGAAGGTCACCTGGCTTCTCGCAGCCGCTTTCATCGTCACCTCGATCACGCTGACAATCCTTGCGACCCGGGGCGGCGAAGGCGGCTCGGTCGTGGACAATCTGGCGACCGAGGCTCCGGCGACCGACGCACCGGCCACTCCTGCGACTCCCGGGCTCGGCGGCGACCTCCTGCCGCCGACCAGCGGCGATGCCCCAGCGACACCGCCCCAGGCTGACGAGCCGCCTGCCCCCGCCACGACCCCCTGACCCCACAACCTTTGGGTTTCAGACCGTTTTCGCCCGCATGATCTAGCGGTCGGGCGTTGCCTTGCGATGCGGGAGGCTCTATAGGTCAACTCCCGTGGTGCTGCGATTCCACCCATACGAATCGCCTTGAACACGGGGGCCAGGCATGGCGCGTTACATCTTCATCACCGGCGGCGTCGTTTCCTCCCTCGGCAAGGGCCTGGCCTCCGCAGCCCTTGGCGCATTGTTGCAGGCCCGCGGCTACACTGTCCGGCTTCGGAAACTCGACCCCTACCTGAACGTCGACCCCGGCACGATGTCGCCCTTCGAACATGGCGAGGTCTTCGTCACCGACGACGGGGCCGAGACCGACCTCGACCTCGGCCACTACGAACGCTTCACCGGCGTCCACGCGCGGACCACCGACTCGATCTCCTCCGGCCGCATCTACTCGAATGTCCTCGAAAAGGAACGCCGCGGCGACTACCTGGGGAAAACCATCCAGGTCATCCCCCACGTCACCAACGAGATCAAGGACTTCCTGCGCATCGGCGACGACGAGGTCGACTTCATGCTGTGCGAGATCGGCGGCACCGTCGGCGACATCGAAGGCCTGCCCTTCTTCGAATCCATCCGCCAGTTCATCCACGAACGCCCGCGCGGCCAGTCGATCCTGATGCACCTGACGCTGCTGCCCTACCTATCGGCATCAGGGGAACTGAAGACCAAGCCCACCCAGCACAGCGTCAAGGAACTGCAATCCATCGGCCTTGCCCCCGACGTCCTCGTCTGCCGATCCGAACACCCGATCCCCGAACGCGAACTGGAAAAGATCGCCCTCTTCTGCAACGTCCGCAAACAGGCCGTGGTCCCCGCCTATGACCTGAAGACGATCTACGAAGCCCCCCTCGCCTACCACAAGGCGGGCCTAGACCAGGCGGTCCTCGACGCCTTCGGCATCACCCCCGCGCCCAAGCCCAACCTCGCCCGCTGGGAAGACGTGATGGACCGGATCTCCCACCCCGAGGGCGAGGTCCGCGTCGCCATCGTCGGCAAGTACACCCAGCTGGAAGACGCCTACAAATCCATCGCCGAGGCGCTGACCCACGGCGGCATGGCGAACCGGACGAAAGTCCGCGCCTTCCACGCCATCCTCGTCCCTGGCGGCTTTGGCGAACGCGGAACCGAAGGCAAGATCAAGGCCGCCCGCTATGCCCGCGAAAAGAAGATCCCCTATCTCGGCATCTGCCTCGGCATGCAGATGGCCGTGATCGAGGCCGCGCGGAACCTTGTCGGCGTCAAGAATGCCGGGTCCGAGGAGTTCGACCACGAGGCCGGCGCGAAACGCTTCACCCCCGTCGTCTACCACCTGAAGGAATGGGTCCAGGGCAACCACACGGTGCGGCGGAAAGCCGACGACGCCAAAGGCGGCACCATGCGCCTTGGCGCCTATACCGCGAACCTCAAGGATGGCTCTGCCGTCGCCCGCATCTACGGCACCAACGTGATCGAGGAACGCCACCGCCACCGGTACGAGGTCGACATCCAGTACCGCGAGCAGCTGGAGAAATGCGGGTTGATCTTCTCCGGCATGTCCCCCGACGGCAAACTGCCCGAGATCGTCGAGGTCAAGGACCACCCCTGGTTCATCGGCGTCCAGTTCCACCCCGAGCTGAAGTCCAAGCCGTTTGCTCCGCATCCGTTGTTCGCGGATTTCGTGCGCGCGGCGGTGGAGGGGGCGCGGTTGGTGTGAGTCTAGACTTCTCAAGGTCCTGTCTTGCACCTGTTCCCGCGTAAGCCGAACCACAATGCCTTGGGAGAAAAGGGGCAAGGGCCACCTTGGTGGATAGCGCTGATCGCCGTGGCAGCCATGCTCGTCAGCGTCAACCTTGACCAGCTGTTTACGCGGGCCTCGATCTCAACCACGGTGAGACAGGCCGAGCTGCCAACGCACTGCACATCTTCTGAACCACTTTTCCCGTGGCCGATAAGCAGATCGTCACCTCCAGAGCCGGGGGTGCCATTTTGCGGAGTGGTCATCACAGACCACGGATCATTTCGTGTGATTGAAGATGGGATGTTCGTGTTCGGCAGTATGGATCGCGCCGATATCGTCAGCGGACTTTTGCCCGGTTGTACAGTGACGCTTCATTACTATGGATGGGCAGGGCCGCCACGCCAGTGGCCCGGCTACGATCCGCGCACCACGCGTTGGATATACGCGATCGAAAATCCGGCCAGTTGCGAGCGTTTCCCGGAGTTGCAACACGAAGCGTAGGGTGCGCCAACCCTTCCCCTTCACACCATCTCAACCTTCAACCGCTTCCCCACCGCCTTCGCATAGCGTTGCAGCGTCTCCACTGTCGGTGACACCCGGCCGCCCTCCAGCCTGGCCACGGCGGACTGGGTTGTTCCCATCCGCTCGGCCAAGGCCTCCTGCGTCAGCCCTGCCTCCGCCCGGGCGCGGATCATCGCCTCGATCACCGCATACTCGGCATCGGCCTCGGCGTAGGCCTTGGCGAAGTCCGGGTCCTTCATCATCTTGGCCTTCAGTTCGGCCAACGGGATCAGCTTTGCCATCACTCGAAAATATATGCAGCACAACGACTTTCCGACCCGTCACCGTCACTTACAGCCCGCGCGCAATGCCTTCCGCCGCCTTGGCACGCAGTTCCCAGAGCTTGCCGTCCAGGTGCTTGACGTGCGGCTCGCGCATCTGGTCAAGGCCATGGTCCGAGATCAGCTCCAGCAGGCGAACAACACGCGCGGCTAGTCCAGGCGGAAGATCGGCAATCTCTTCCAACGCGGCAGGAAGGACAAGCACCGTCCATCTCATCTTTGCTATATACCTTTTCCGCTATGTCACGTCAATCTGACAGGCGCAGCTTCGCGGAACTTGGTGAACGGTTGGTTAGCGTAGGTCGGGCTTCAGACCACCCACCCCCTCACCCCAAACACACCGCCACCGACCCATCCTCGCGCGTCAGCCACAGCCCCTCGGGCGAGACGACGAACCCCCGCACTTCGCTCAGCGCCTTCAGGAACGCGGCTTCCCGCTCTGTCCGCGTCGGGTCCAGGCAGGCCTTTTCAGTCGCGATCAGCTGGCCGAACTCCAGCGATCCGGCGTCCATCTCGGCCTCGGCGGCAAAGCGGTTGCACCCGCCCATGCCCTCCACCGGCCCCTCAAAGCTCACGAGAAGGTACATCCCCTCACCCGCCGCCACGGGGGTGCCGTCGATCAGCCTAGGCTCCCACATCCGATCAGCGATCCGCCCGACCGAGACCGAGACGCCGCCCTCCGGGCTGCCGTCGAAGCGCGGCATGGGGCCATCGCAGGCCAGGGTCTGGGTGGGGCAGGCAAGGGCAAGGCTCAGAAGCAGGCGCAGGGCGGGCATGGCGGTCCTCCGGGTCGAACATCAGCCCAGCATTGCAGGAAACCGACCGCCTGTCAGGTCAGGACCACCTGCCCGAACCCGTTAACGATTGGTAAACGTCCACGCCCAAGCCCTTGAAATTCCAGGGCCCTGCAAACCTGTCCACGCGTGGACAGCTAAAGCATCCCCATGACCAGCGGCTCTACCTCATGCCAGCCCTCCCACATCATCTTCAGCGCGACATAGAGGATGATGGCGAGGCCCACATAGGCGATCCAGCGGTATTTGTTCAGAAGGTTGGCGATCCAGCTGGCAGCAAGGCCCATCATCGCGATCGACAAGGCGAGGCCGATGATCAGCACCGTCGGATGCTCCTTCGCCGCCCCCGCCACGGCCAGCACGTTGTCGAGGCTCATCGACACGTCCGCCACCACGATCTGGGTCGCCGCCTGGGCGAAGGTCTTTCGCGGCGCGTCGTCCGCCACCGCCCCGTCCTTGTCGATGTCTTCGTTGGTCAGCGCCTCCACCGCCTCGGTGTCGTGCTCATGCGCCCCTGCGCGGAGTTCCTGCCACATCTTCCAGCAGACCCACAGCAGCAAGATGCCCCCCGCCAGCAACAGGCCCACGATTTCCAGAAGCTGTGTGGTCACCAGGGCAAAGCAGATCCGCATCACCGTGGCCGCGCCGATCCCGACCAGGATCGCCTTGGCCCGCTGTTCTTTCGGCAGGCCCGCGGCGGCGAGGCCGATCACGATGGCATTGTCCCCGGCCAATACCAGGTCGATGCCGATGACCTGCAGCAAGGCGATCATGCCCTCGTAGGTGAAGATTTCCATCGCTGTCCCTATCCGTTTTGCTGGGTCCTACGCCTGCACCTTCGCGGTTTCAACCCGGTTGCAGTGCGGGAACGGGAAGAGTAGGCAAGGCCATGCTGTCTTACCAACACCTCTATCATGCCGGAAACCTTGCCGACGTGCAGAAGCACGCGGTCCTGGCCTGGGTGCTGGACTACCTGACCCGCAAGGACAAGCCACTGACCTATATCGAAACTCACGCCGGTCGTGGGGTCTACGACCTATCGTCCGACGAAGCGCTGAAGACGGGTGAGGCTGCCTCCGGGATCGCGCTTGCCGAACCCCTGTTCCCGCTGGACCATCCCTACCGCCAGCGCATTGAGGAAACCCGCGCGGCGTACGGCCCGAACGCCTACCCGGGCTCTCCCCTCATCGCCGCGCTGGGCCTGCGTGAGACGGACAGTCTCCATCTGGCTGAATTGCACCCTCAGGAGTTCGCGGCGCTTAAGGCGGTCGCAAAGGACTGGGGCGCCCATGCTTACCCGAAGGACGGCTTCGACCTTGCGCTCGCGCTCACGCCACCCACCCCCCGGCGCGGGCTGATGCTGATCGACCCATCTTGGGAGGTGAAGGCGGATTACGAGACGGTCCCCCGTCACATGGCGAACATCCACCGCAAATGGAACGTGAGCATCCTTATCCTGTGGTATCCGATCCTGAAGGGCGGCGCGCACGGGCCGATGCTGACGACGCTGGAGCAAGCATTCCCCGACGGGCTCCGGCACGAAGTCCGCTTCCCCCCCGCGCGCGAGGGGCACCGGATGGAAGGCTCGGGCCTGTTCATCGTCAACCCGCCCTACGGCCTCGCAGACGAGCTGGCGGCGCTCACAACCCGGTTTGCCCGGCTTTCCAAGGCCGCGCCAAGGCCCTAGAACAGGGCCATGATCGATCTTCTCCGCCGCCTTCTGGCCCCCGCACCCGAACCCCTGACGAAACCCGACGCCCAACTGGCGCTCGCGGCGCTTCTGGTGCGTATCGCTCGTACCGACGGCCTCTATGCGGCCGAGGAGGTGGAGCGGATCGACCGGGTCCTGGCCCACCGCCACGGACTGGATCCGTTCGCGGCCGCCAAGCTGCGCGCCGAAGCAGAGGCGCTGGAACTGCAGGCCCCCGACACGGTCCGCTTCACTCAGGCGCTGAAGGCCGCGATTCCGCTGGACGACAGATCGGACCTGATGACCGCGCTCTGGTCGGTCGCTTTGGCCGACGGGCAGCGCGATGCCCAGGAAGACCGGCTGATGCGGATGGTCGCCACGCTTCTGGGGCTGACCGATGTCGAATCCGCCAAGGCGCGGCAGAAGGCGGATCGGCAGGAATGATTGCGAGCCTGGGGATGTATGACATCGGCCCCGCCCAGGCCGCGAATGACCGGTTCTGGGCGCTGATCCGCGACCGCCTTCGCGCGCGCGGCCTGCCAGCGCCCGAGACATTGACCCGCGGCGAAGGTGCCTACTGGCCCGCTTGGGAGGCGCCAGACCTCACCTTCTCGCAGACCTGTGGCTATCCGTTCCGGGCGCGACTGCACGACAAGGTCACCTATATCGGCACACCCGACTACGGTGTCGAGGGTTGCCCGCCAGGCTACTACCGGTCGGTCTTCGTGGTTCGGGCTGATGACCCGCGCCCGGCGTTGAAAGACTTCGACGGCGCGCGCTTTGCCTTCAACGAGGACCTTTCGCAGTCGGGCTGGGCCGCCCCGCAGATCCACGCAGCAAAGCTGGGCCTGCGCCTGCCGCCCACCGTGAAGACCGGCGGCCACCGGCTTTCGGCCATTGCCGTGGCTGACGACCGCGCCGACATTGCCGCGCTAGATGCGGTGACCCATGCGCTCTTGCAAGGCGTCGAAGCCGCGATGACCCAGCTGCGCGTCATCGCCCTGACCGACCCCACGCCCGGCCTGCCCTATATCGCGGGCCCTGGGGCTAATGTCGACGCCACCTTCGCCGCAGTGGAGGAGGCTATCGTCGCGCTTGGGCCGGATGACCGTGCCACGCTGCGCCTGAAGGGGATCACCCGCATTCCGACCTCGGCCTATTTCGCGGTGCCCAATCCGCCCGCGCCCGGGCAGCTTGTGGCCCCGAACTGATCAAATCGCCGCGTCACAACCCGAATCCCGGTCAAATCCACGTTGCAATAGGGCGGATTCCCTGTCCTACTGCCGGATCAGATGCTCTTGAGCCCCAGCCCGATGCCAGACGCCCCTTCCGACACCCCGGTCATCGAAATCCGCGACCTGCACAAATGCTATGGCCCGCTCGAGGTGCTGAAGGGCGTCGATCTGGTGGCCCCACGCGGGCATGTCGTATCGCTGATCGGCTCCTCCGGATCAGGCAAATCCACGCTCCTGCGGTGTTGCAACCTTCTGGAAGAAAGCCAGCAGGGCGAGATCCGGTTCGAGGGTGAAGCAGTGCACTGGAAGGGCGAAGGTCTGGCCCGCCACCCCGCCGACCGGGCGCAGGTCACCCGCATCCGCACCAACCTGTCGATGGTCTTCCAGCAGTTCAACCTCTGGTCCCATCTGACGATCCTGCAGAACGTGATGGAGGCACCAGTCACCGTCCTGAAGCGTGACCCGAAGACGGTCGAGGCGAAGGCGCGGGAATATCTGGCCAAGGTGGGTATCGCCGACAAGGCCGACGCATGGCCCGCGCAACTGTCGGGCGGCCAGCAACAACGCGCCGCCATCGCACGGGCCTTGTGCATGGAGCCCCGCGCGCTGCTTTTCGATGAACCGACCAGCGCCTTGGACCCGGAACTGGAACAGGAAGTCGTCAAGGTCATCAAGGCGCTCGCCGACGAAGGCCGCACGATGCTTCTGGTGACCCACGACATGAAGCTTGCTGCCGATTGCAGCGACCATGTCATCTTCCTGCACCAGGGCCGGATCGAGGAACAGGGCCCGCCCGCCAGCCTCTTCGGCAACCCGCAAAGCGAACGCCTGCGCGGGTTTCTCTCAGCCACGGCCGCCTGATGTCCTGCGCGGGGACCATTGCTGGCCTTGCGACCGGCCTTGTGCTGGCCGCGACCGAACCCATCATTGTCGGAACCGACGGCCCGTTCCCCGCCTATATCTATGTCGATGAGGCGGGCCAGATCACCGGCTACGAACGCGACATCATGGACGAAGTCTGCGCCCGCGCCGCCCTCACCTGCGAATGGGAATTGGCCATCTTCGACGAGCTTCTGCCCGGGGTCGCGGATGGGCGGTTCGACGTCGTCCTCGGCGGCATCGCGGTAAACGACGACCGCCGCGCGCTGGTCGACTTTACCCAGGTCTATCACACGACCAGCCCGCAGGAATGGTACATGGGCCGCCCCGATGCCCCACCCCCGGCATCCGCCCGCATCGCGGTTCAGTCCGGGACCGTGCACGAGGCGCACCTTCGTAAGCTAGGGCTTCGCTACACCGCCTTTCCGACCGAGCCCCAGGTTCTGGACGCCCTGCGACAAGGTCAGGTCGATCTGGCCTTGGGTCCGTTCGAGACCCGCGGCGACATTCAGGACTTTGCCCAGGCGAACGGGTTCCAGTTCCTCTATTCCGACCTGATCCTAGACGACGGCGTGGCTATGGCTGTCTGCAAGGGCAACACCGACCTGCTTGACAGCCTGAACGCCGCGCTGGATGCCATGCGCGCAGACGGGACGCTGCAAGCCATCGAGCTTCGCTGGTTCTGACGACCCGGCACCCATCCGACCACAAGGGAGACCAAGGATGAAAAGACTGCTTCTTGCCACCGCGCTGACCGCGCTTTCGGGCGCCGCTTTCGCCCAGGACGTCGTGCGCCTGGGAACCGAAGGGGCCTACCCGCCCTTCAACTTCATCAACGACGCCGGCGAAGTCGCGGGCTTCGAACGTGAAGTGGGCGATGAGCTGTGCAAGCGCGCAAGCCTCACCTGCGAATGGGTGACGAACGAATGGGACTCGATCATCCCGAACCTGCAGTCGGGCAACTATGACGTCATCATTGCCGGGATGAGCATCACCGACGAGCGGGATGAAGTCATCGACTTCACCCAGAACTACTTCCCGCCCGCCGCTTCGGCCTATGTGGCCCTTGCCGCTGACGCCGATCTCAAGGGCATCGTGGCCGCGCAGACCTCGACCATTCAGGCCGGCTATGTCGCGGAATCGGGCGCGACGCTTCTGGAATTCGCGACCCCGGACGAAACCATCGCCGCCGTCCGCAACGGCGAGGCGGTCGCGGTCTTCGCCGACAAGGACTTTCTGGCGCCGATCGTCGCGGAATCGAACGGCGAGCTGATGTTCGTGGGCGAGCCGGTGCAGCTGGGCGGTGGCGTGGGGCTCGGCTTGCGCGAAAGCGATGCCGAGCTGAAGGAAAAGCTGAACGCCGCGATCCAGTCGATGAAGGATGACGGGTCTTTGAACGCGTTGATCGAAAAACACTTCGGCCCCGAAGCGGCCAAGTTCTAAGGTCCCAGCCCCTCACCCCCCGCCCCTCTCCCCAAATGGGAGAGGGGAGTCCGCTTCCGGTCTGGGGTGAGGGGCGTCCCGCTCATGTTTGACGCCTGCGCTGATCCGAAATCCATCGAAGGCCTGACCTGGGCCGCGTGCTACCTGACCTCGGGAAAGCACATTGATTTCTACTGGTCCTTCGTGACCGTGCTTCTGCTTCTGGCGCTGACCGCCCCCGCCGCGCTGGCAATGGGCTTTGCCGGGGCCACCGCCGCGCGGTCGCGGTTTCTGCCGATCAGCATCTTGGGCAAAGGCTATGCCGCCATCGTGCGGGGCGTGCCCGACATCATCTTCTTCCTCTTCTTCGTCATCGCGCTGGACCAGGGGATCGAGTATCTGAAAAGCCTTGCCGTCTGCGAAGACCATGCCTGGCCTTGGCAGGGCCTGGAGTTCCGCGTCTGCCCTGAGGCGAAGGTTCCCTTGGGCAAGTCCTCGGCCTTCTGGCATCAGGCCTATGGCTTCGGTCTGGCCGTCTTCACCTTCGCCATCGTCTTCGGCGCCTTTGCGGCGAATGTCCTTTACGGGGCGATGAACGCCGTGCCCCGCGCGCAGCTGGAAACGGCCGAGGCCTATGGCATGTCCCACGGACAGGTCTTCCGCCGCATCCTTGTTCCGCAGATGTGGGTCTATGCGCTGCCGGGCCTGTCGAACCTCTGGATGATCCTCATCAAGGCCACGCCGTTGTTGTTCCTTCTGGGCGTCAAGGACATCGTCTACTGGGCGCGCGAGCTGGGCGGGTCGAAGACCCAGGCCTACGAATACCCGCACCCCGACTGGCGGCTCTGGTACTTCCTTGGCCTTCTGGTCTTCTACCTTATCTTCACCAAGGTCTCTGAGATCGTCCTTGCCCGCCTCTCCGCCCGACTGTCCCACGGCCAGGCCACCGCCGCCGGCGAAGCCCAGCGAAAGGCCGCCGCATGACCTGCTGGGAAACCATCCAGGCCTATGCCTTCCGCTCGATAGGGCTTGGCGAGAACCTTCTGCCCAGGACCGATTTCACCCTCTGCCAGCAGGTCACCCTGATTGGGTCCGGCATGATCTGGAACATCTACTTCGGTGTCCTCGCGCTCGCATTCGGCTTCGTCCTCGCCGTGGCTGTCGCACTGGCGAAATCCTCGCCGCAGCCCATGATCCGCAAGCCCGCTGAATGGTTCGTCTTCGTCTTCCGCGGCTCGCCCCTCTTTATCCAGTTCTTCCTGGCCTATGAGGCGCTGCAGCTTCTCCCCAAGGCCGGGATCAACGTGCTGGGGATCACGGTGGAAACCGCCTGGACCACGCGCGCCTGGGCAGGCGCGCTGTTTGTCCTGTTCCTCAACACCTCAGCCTACGCCGCTGAAATCTTCCACGGAGCCCTGAAATCGATCCCCAAAGGCGATCTTGAGGCAGCCGAGGCCTATGGCATCACCGGCTGGCAAAAATTCCGCCGCATCCAGTGGCCCACCATGCTGCGTCTCGCCTGGCCCGCCTACACGAACGAGGCGATCTTCCTCTTTCACGCCACGACGCTGGTGTTCTTCAGCGGGTTCCCGGCCTTTCGCCAGATGGGTGATGCGCTCTATTACGCGAACTACTTCGCCGACAAGACCTTCAACCCCTTCATCCCCTATCCCATCGTCGCCTGCTATTTCATCGCGCTGACCCTGATCGTGACTGGCCTCTTTGCACTGGTGAACCGCAGGCTCAACCGGCACCTGCCGTCGAACGTGAAGAGCAGAATCCGCTTGCGTCCACAGATCATCCGATAGTAGGCTACTTTTGATCAAATTATTCGGGCACCCGCCCGGACCCTGCGGCAAAGCCGAAAAGAAGGCCCGCGGGGAAAGGCGATCAAACAAGGGGAAGGACCAAGGGCATGGTCCAAACCTTGCGCATCAGGCGGGCGCTTCGCGGCGCTCCGGGCGCGGGGACCGTGCCTTTCCTGTGACGACATGATGAAGGATTGGCTTAGAAAGCACCCCGACGTGCGGACCATTCGTGTGGCCGCCGCGGATTTGAACGGGCAGGCGCGGGGCAAGCGCGTGCCCGCCCGCTATGCCGAAAAGGTCGTGAAGGATGGAACGCGGTTCCCCTTCTCGGTCCTGAACCTCGACATCTGGGGCGAGGATATCGACGACAGCCCGCTGGTCTTTGAACAAGGCGACCAGGACGGCGTGTTGAAACCCACCGAACGCGGCTTCATGCCGATGCCCTGGCTTGAGGCGCCGACCGCGCTTCTGCCGATCTGGATGTTCCGCGAGAATGGCCAACCCTATGAAGGCGACCCCCGCCACGCGCTGAACGCGGTCGTGCAGCGCTACAAGGCCAAGGGCCTGACCCCGGTCTGCGCGATGGAGCTGGAGTTCTTTCTGATCGACGACTCTGGCAAGACGCTGCAGGTCCCGCCCAGCCCCCGGTCGGGCAAGCGCCGGAAAGCGGCCGAGACGCTGTCGATCCGCGCGCTTGACGCCTTCGACACCTTCTTCACCGACCTCTACGACGCCTGCGAGGCGATGGACATCCCGGCCGACACCACCACCTCGGAAACCGGCCTCGGCCAGTTTGAAGTGAACCTGATGCATTGCGACGACGCGCTCCGCGCCGCCGACGATGCCTGGTTGTTCAAGATGCTGGTCAAGGGCCTGGCCCGCCGTCATGGCTTTGCCGCCAGCTTCATGGCCAAACCCTACATGGAATATTCCGGGTCGGGCCTGCACACGCATTTCTCGGTCCTCGATGAAAAGGGCGAGAACATCTTCGATTCGGGCGGCCCCAAGGGCACCGCGCAACTCCGCCATGCCGTGGCGGGCTGCCTCGAGGCGATGCATGACTCGACCCTCCTCTTCGCGCCGCACCTGAACAGCTTCGACCGGCTGGTCCCCGACAAGCACGCGCCCACGGCGATCAGCTGGGGCTATGAAAACCGCACCGCCGCAATCCGCATTCCGGCGGGCAACCCCAGCGCGCGGCGGATCGAACACCGCGTGGCGGGCGGCGACGTGAACCCCTACCTGATGCTGGCCGCCATCCTTGGCGCCGCGCTGACGGGGCTTGAGGACCAGAAGGAACCCCCGGCCCCCATCACCGGCAACGCCTATGCGATGGACTTGGCCCAGATCCCGACCAGTTGGGAAGCGGCCATCGAGGCGTTCGAGCATTCCGACAAGCTCTACCGCTTCCTGCCCAAAGAGCTCATCCGCAATCTGGTGCAGACCAAGCGGCAAGAGCTCCACTACATCGCGGAACTCTCGCCCGAGGAACGGGTGGAACTCTATCTCGACACCGTCTGACCGCTCCTCGTTCGACTTCGTCTCCTCGTCGCAGACCCCGGGGCGAGGAGAGGTCGAAGTCCCACGACGAGTATCCCTCTTGACCAGACGCCCCGAACGCACCCACCTTGAGGAAAACCAAAGGCAACCCAAGATGCAGATCGGCATCCTCCAGACCGGCGAAAGCCCCGACGCGCTGCGCGACCAGGGCGACTACCCGGATTTCTTCGAGACCCTGCTGGCGGGCAAGGGCCTGACCTTCCGCCGCTGGGCGGTCTTGCGGAACGATTTCCCCGCCTCGGTCCACGACTGCGACGGCTGGCTCATCACCGGCTCGCGCTTTGGCGCCTATGAGCCGCACCCGTGGATCCCGCCGCTGGAGGATTTCATCCGCGCGGCCTACGCCGCCCATGTCCCCGTTGTCGGCATCTGCTTCGGCCACCAGATCATCGCGCAGGCGATGGGCGGCAAGGTCGAGAAATTCGCGGGCGGCTGGACTGTGGGCCCCACCGAATACGACTTCGGCGACCGCACCTACAAGCTGAACGCCTGGCACCAGGACCAGGTGGTGAAGAAACCGGAAACCGCCAAGGTCCTCGCCTCGACCGCGATGTGCGAAAACGCGGCCCTCCTCTATGACGACCGCATGTTCACCGTCCAGCCCCACCCCGAATTCCGCAAGGAATTCATGGCGGGGCTGATCAAGCACCGGGGGCCGGGTCTGGTCCCCGACGCGCTTCTTGCCGATGCCACTGAAAGGCTCGACACGACCCTCGACAGCCCGTCGATGGCCGACCGGATCGCGGAGTTCTTCCTGACCCACCAAGCCAAATCTGGGGCCGAGAAGCTCCGCGCCTGATCCTGATCGGCCGCGGGGGCCACCCCCCAACAATGTGTGACTTATGTCCAAATGGACCGACCAGCTGCCCGAAGCAGCGCGCGACTACATCGGCAACCGCCGGGTAGACGAAGTGGAATGCATCATCGGCGACATCGCCGGGGTGGCGCGCGGCAAGGCGATGCCCGCCGCGCCGCGGCGCCCTGGACGGCGGACGTGACGCTGCAGGTGATCCACGACGCCAAGGACCAGCAGGGCAACCTCGTCCCCTTCTCGCCCCGCAACGTGCTGCGGCGGATCATGGACCTTTACGCCGCGCAGGGCTGGCGTCCCGTCGTAGCACCCGAGATGGAATTCTTCCTGACCGCCCGCAACATCGACCCGAACATGCCTGTGATCCCGCCGATGGGCCGCTCGGGCCGCCGGGCGGCGGGCAAACAGGCCTATTCGATGTCCGCAGTCGACGAATACGGCAAGGTCATCGACGACATCTACGACTATGCCGAAGCTCAGGGTCTGGAGATCGACGGCATCCTGCAGGAAGGCGGCGCGGGCCAGATCGAGTTGAACCTCGCGCACGTGAACCCGGGTCGGCGATGCACATCCACACCTCGGTGGTGGACACTCGCACGGGCAAGAACATCTTCGCCGGCTCGAAGGGCGTCGAGACCGAGGCCTTCATGCACTTCATCGGCGGGTTGCAGAAGCACCTGTCGGGTGCCGTCGCCCTGTTCGCGCCGTACGTGAACAGCTACCGCCGCTATGTTCCGGACTTTGCGGCACCCATCAACCTGGAATGGGGCCGCGACAACCGGACGACGGGCCTGCGGATTCCGATTTCCAGTTCCGCCGCCCGGCGCGTTGAGAACCGGCTGCCCGGGATGGACTGCAACCCTTACCTCGGCATCGCGGCCACGCTGGCCTGCGGCTACCTCGGCCTGATGAACAAGACCCAGGCCCGGCCCGAATTCACCGGCTCGGCCTATATCGACAACGAAGATATCCCCGCCAACCTGGGCGACGCGCTTGACCTTCTGGAAGAGGACAAGGCCTTGCAAGAGGTGATGGGGACGGACTTCGTCAAGGTCTACGACTCTGTGAAGCGCAACGAATACAAAGAGTTCCTGCAGGTCATCTCGCCTTGGGAGAGGGAGCATCTGCTCCTCAACGTCTGATGAACCTGCTGCATGTCAACGACCGGCGGGGCGAATTCCCCGCCAGCTACTATGCCGCGACCGCCACTCCGCTTGACCGTTTCCCGGTTCTGAAGGGTCAGCAAAAAGCCGATGTCTGCATCGTCGGCGGCGGCTACACCGGCCTGTCGGCCGCGCTGCACCTTGCCCAGAAAGGCTACGACGTCGTCCTCCTGGAAGCGCACCGCGTGGGCTTCGGCGCATCGGGGCGCAACGGCGGTCAGGTCGGCAGCGGCCAGCGGCAGGATCAGGTCTGGGTCGAAAAGACCGTGGGCAAGGAGAACGCCCGCCGCCTCTGGGACCTGGCTGAGGAAGCCAAGACCCTGGTCAAGACGTTCGTGCGCGACCACGCCATGCCGGTGACGTTCTACCCCGGCATCGCCCACGCCTGCCGGACCGAGGCCGAGGTCCGCGACACCCACGCGTACGCGGAAAAGCTGCGGCGCGACTATGGCTACCAGCACCTTGAATCGCTTGATAGAACCGGTATCCGCCGCCTGATCGGCTCGACCGAATATGTCGGCGGTGAAATCGACCGCGACGCGGGCCACCTGCATCCGTTGAACTACGCCATCGGCCTCGCGCAGGCTGCAGCGAAGGCGGGCGTCCGCATCCATGAACTGTCCGAAGTCCACCGCGTCGAACCGGGGCAAAGACCCGTGGTCCGCACGCCCTCAGGCCATGTCGACTGCGCCACGGTGATTCTGGCGGGGAACGGCTACCTGGGGCAACTCAGCCCCAAGGTTTCGGCAAAAGTCATGCCGATCAACAACTTCATCGTCGCAACGGAACCTTTGGATGAACGGGCGCGCGACATCCTGTCGGAACCCGTCGCCGTCGCCGATACCAGGTTTGTCGTGAACTACTGGCGCCTCTCCGAGGACAACCGCCTCCTCTTCGGCGGCGGGGAATCCTACGGTTACCGCTTCCCCGACATCATCAAGACCGTCTCGAAACCCATGCTGCAGGTCTATCCGCAGCTGGCGAAAACCCGGATCGACTATGCCTGGGGCGGGACGCTGGCGATCACCGTCAACCGGATGCCCTGCTTCACGAAGTCCGGCCAGAACGTCCTGTCGGCCTCCGGCTATTCCGGCCACGGCGTCGCGATGGCCACCCTTGCGGGCAAGCTCCTGGCCGAAGCCACCGCGGGCCAGATGGAACGCTTCGACCTGATGGCGAGCCTTCCGCAATACCGCTTCCCCGGCGGCGCGCTCCTCCGCTGGCCGCTCCTCGTCTCCGCCATGACCTGGTACGCGATGCGCGACCGGCTGGGGCTCTAGACCTGCTTTCTTCTGTTCCCAAATATCCTCTGGGGGTCCGGGGGGCGAAGCGCCCCCGGGGGCTGCACCAAGCGCGCGATCTGGTATAAGCGGACGCATGTCCCTGCCGAACGGATTCCTTGACGAGCTGCGCACCCGCGTCACCCTCTCCTCCATCGTGGGGCGCAAGGTCACCTGGGACATGCGCAAGTCGAACATGGCGAAGGGCGACTTCTGGGCCCCCTGCCCGTTCCACCAGGAAAAATCCGCCAGCTTCCACGTCGATGACCGCAAGGGCTTTTACTACTGCTTCGGCTGCCATGCGAAAGGCGACGCGGTCAGCTTCGTGAAAGAGTCCGAGAA
>JALOTD010000159.1 GCA_025458105.1 Tabrizicola sp.
GGCCTTCAAGATCATCACCTCTGACCCGCAGGTGAAGGGCATCCTCGTCAACATCTTCGGCGGCATCATGCGCTGCGACATCATCGCCGAGGGCGTGATCGCGGCCGTGAAGGAAGTCGGCCTCAAGGTCCCGCTGGTGGTACGCCTTGAAGGCACGAACGTGGAGCTTGGAAAGGACATCATCCGCAAATCCGGACTGAACGTCATCGCCGCCGACGACCTGAAGGACGGGGCCGAGAAGATCGTCAAGGCGGTTCGGGGATGATCCGCGCCACCACCCTGGCCCTGCTGGCAGCCCTGCCAGTCGCCGCGCCCGCCATGGCGCTTGACCTCTTCATGGCCGAATCCTCCCTCGGCGCACTGAGTGACAGTGACCCCTCCCGCGCTTACGGCGCTGCCCTTGCGGCCTGCCTTGTCGGCCAGGGTGATGCGGCCCGCACCGCTGCTCTCTTCACCGATACCGGCTGGACCCTGACTGCCGATACCGAGATGGGCCTGAACCAGATCGCCTCGACCCATGACGCGCTGTACGTCCTTGCCGCCACCGACGGCAGTTTCTCGCGCAAATGATGCAACTGGTCGCGGGCACTGGCCTTGGCACCAGCGTTGGGCCGGGCACGTCCGATTGCACCTCGGTTCAACTGACCCCCGCCATCGGGATCGAGGTTACCTCCTCGGGCAATGATCCTGTCTGCGACGACGCCGGCTCCAGTTCTGTCCGATTCACCTTCGGGCCCGGCCAATGACGGCCGCCCCTCAGCCCATTTTCTGAAGGAGGCCCCGATGGCCGTTCTCGTAAACAAAGCTACCAAAGTCATCTGCCAGGGCTTTACCGGCAGCCAAGGCACCTTCCACTCCGAACAGGCCATCGCCTACGGGACACAGATGGTCGGTGGCGTGACCCCCGGCAAAGGCGGGACCGAGCACCTCGGCCTCCCCGTCTTCGACAGCGTCCATGAGGCCGTCGCCAAGACCGGCGCCGATGCGACTGCGATCTACGTCCCCCCGCCCTTCGCCGCCGACTCGATCCTCGAAGCCATCGACGCCGAGATCCCGCTGATCGTCTGCATCACCGAAGGCATCCCGGTCCTCGACATGATGAAGGTGAAGCGCGCCCTCATCAATTCGAAGTCGCGCCTCATCGGCCCGAACTGCCCCGGCGTGCTGACCCCCGGCGAATGCAAGATCGGCATCATGCCGGGCTCGATCTTCTCCAAGGGCTCCGTCGGCGTCGTCTCCCGCTCGGGCACCCTCACCTATGAGGCCGTGAAGCAGACGACCGACGTCGGGTTAGGCCAGACCACCGCCGTCGGCATCGGCGGCGACCCGATCAAGGGGACTGAACATATTGACGTCCTGGAAATGTTCCTCGCCGATCCTGCGACCAAGTCGATCATCATGATCGGCGAAATCGGCGGGGCCGCCGAAGAGGAAGCCGCAGAATTCCTGGCGTCGGAAAAGAAGAAGGGCCGCTGGAAACCCACCGCCGGTTTCATCGCCGGCCGCACCGCCCCTCCCGGCCGCCGCATGGGCCACGCCGGGGCCATCGTGGCCGGTGGTAAGGGCGACGCAGGGAGCAAGATCGAGGCGATGAAGCGCGCCGGGATCGTGGTGGCCGACAGCCCGGCGGGTCTTGGTGAGGCCGTGCTGAAGGCAATCAAGGGATAGGAGCCGAGACGGAAAAGCGGATGCCGATCTTCCGGATAGACAATAGCTTCCACTACTTCGCCCACGTGCCAAAATGCGGTGGCGTGGCGGTGGACAGCTATCTGTTGGAACGGTTCGGAACGATCGGCCTGCGTGAGCCCAACCGCTTCAACCTGCCGCCCGACAAGCGCTGGTCGCGTACCTCTCCCGTCCACATTCCGGCAGCCACCCTGAAGTCCGTTTTTCCGGCAGAGTGGCTTCGTTCTTCATTCGCCGTCGTTCGTCATCCCATCCGGCGACTGATCAGCGCGTTCTGCTTTGCGCGCGACCATCACGGATACCTGCCCTTGTCCACGGATTTCAATGCATGGTGGCGGGAGGCCGCTCGTTGGGTGCCGGACGACCCGTTTCGTCTGGGCGGCCATTTCGCTCCAATGGTCAGTTTCGTACCCGAGGGGGCCCGCATCTTCCGGCTTGAGGACGGGCTGGACCCGATCATCCCCTATCTTGACGATCTCGACGGTCGCAGCAGAGGTTCAAGACACATTGCTCCCACCAACGTCGGGCGCTGGCGCGGAAGCGAGGGTCCTCCGGTCCCGACGGCTGAAACCCTCGCGCTTGCGAACCGACTTTACGCCCAGGATTACGAACGCTTTGGTTACAGCCCTGTGACCGATCCCAAAGCCCTGGACACCCTGCCCGACCTGCCGGTTCTCTCGACAACTGGCAGCCCCCCTTCTCCGTCCCCATCCTCGATGAAGACACGTATTCTTAGAACTCTGGTGCGAAAGGCCGGACTATGACCTTCCCTTCGCCCACAGACACCGCCTAGCCCATGCCCCTGGTCCGCATCAACGACGATCTCCACTACTTCGCCCACGTGCCGAAGTGCGGCGGCACGTCGGTCGAGGCCTATCTCATCGAACGTTTTGGTACGCTGGGGTTGCACGACTGGACGTACAACGAAGTGCCGGAACACCTGCGCTGGTCGCGCACCTCGCCCCAGCACATCCCGGTTGCAACTCTGCGCACCCTGTTCCCCGAAAGCTGGATTGCCTCGTCCTTCTCCGTCGTGCGCCATCCGGTAACCCGTCTGATCAGCGCCTTTCTCTTCGCCCGCGACGTGCAAGGGACGATCAACCCGACAGCCACGCTTGACGACTGGTGCAAATCCGACCTGCCGCAGCTATGCAAAGACCCGTTCTTCCAGGACGGCCATTTCCTGCCGCAGTCCGACTTTGTCCCCGAAGGCGCACGGATTTTCCGGCTGGAAGATGGTCTTGATGCAGTGATCGACCATCTGGATGCACTCGCCGGGAACAGCGATGGCCCGCGCCAAGTCCCAACGAAAAACCTCAGCGCCTGGCGCATCTCGGACACGGCCCATAGACCGGTGCCATCGGATGCTACCCTCGCCCGGATCGTCGACGCCTACGCCTGCGACTTCGACCGCTTCGGCTATGACCGTCCCGCCACCGCAGCAATCACAGCGATCCTCGAGCCAGTAGTCGTCCTTGCTCCGCCGATGCCAGTGCCCCGGCCCCGCAGATCCACCTTGGAGCGTCTGCGCAACAGCATCCACAAACGGCTTTCCAGATGATCCATGCCGCCCCGTTTCCTACGTTCCGCCCCTCAGAGGTGACCCGATGACCGACCAGTCCCCCTCCGCCGCCTTCGCTGCCTCGTCCTTCCTGGATGGGGCCAATGCCGATTACGTAGACCAGCTTGCCGCCCGTCACGCTTCCGACCCCGCGTCAGTCGACCCGCAATGGGCCGAATTCTTCCGCGCCCTCGGCGACAGCGAACTTGACGCCAAGCGCGCCGCTTCCGGCCCCTCCTGGGCCCGCACCGACTGGCCGCCGCAGCCCGCCGACGACCTGACCGCCGCGCTTACCGGCGAATGGGCCGCTCCGCCCCCGGCCAAGGAGGCCAAGGCAGCCGGCGAAAAGATCGCCGCCAAGGCGGCCGAAGCCGGGGTCTCGCTCTCGAACGAGCAGATCCAGCGCGCGGTCCTGGATTCCATCCGCGCCCTGATGATTATCCGGGCCTACCGGATCCGCGGCCACCTTGCTGCCGACCTTGACCCGCTGGGCATGGCCGAGAAAGGCTCGCACCCCGAGCTTGACCCCGCCTCCTACGGCTTCACCGAGGCCGACATGGACCGCCCGATCTTCATCGACAACGTGCTGGGTCTGACCCACGCCTCGATGCGCCAGATCATCGACATCGTCAAACGCACCTACTGCGGCACCTTCGCGCTACAAGCTCGTCGAGGCCGAGGGCTATGAGAAGTTCCTCCACGTCAAGTACATGGGCACCAAGCGCTTCGGCCTTGACGGCGGCGAAGCCGTCATCCCCGCGATGGAGCAGATCATCAAACGCGGCGGCGCGCTGGGGGTGAAGGAAATCATCATCGGCATGCCGCACCGCGGGCGTCTGAACATCCTCGCGAACGTGATGCAAAAGCCCTACCGGGCGATCTTCCACGAATTCCAGGGCGGCTCCTACAAGCCCGAAGATGTGGACGGATCGGGCGATGTGAAATACCACCTGGGCCACCTGTCCTTGACCGCCAACCCCTCGCACCTGGAAGCCGTGAACCCCGTCGTCCTCGGCAAGGCCCGCGCCAAGCAGGACCAGATGAACGACCAGGCGGAACGCATCGCGGTCCTGCCGATCCTCCTGCACGGTGACGCGGCCTTCGCCGGTCAGGGCGTCGTGGCCGAATGCCTGCAGCTGTCGGGCATCAAGGGCCACCGCACCGGCGGCTGCATCCATATCATCGTCAACAACCAGATCGGCTTCACCACCGCGCCCGCGTTCAGCCGCACTTCGCCCTACCCCACGGACATCGCCCTGATGGTCGAGGCGCCGATCTTCCACGTCAACGGCGACGACCCCGAAGCCGTGGTCCACGCGGCCAAGGTCGCCACCGAATTCCGCCAG
>JALOTD010000071.1 GCA_025458105.1 Tabrizicola sp.
CGCGAAACCTTCGCCCGCATGGCGATGGATGACGAGGAAACCGTCGCACTGACTGCAGGCGGCCACACTGTCGGCAAGGCGCACGGCAACAACAATGCCGCCCTGATCGGCCCGGAACCGGAAGGTGCCGCGCTGGAGGAAGGCGGCCTCGGCTGGAACGTCCACTCCACCCGTTCCGTGGGTCGCGACACCATCACCTCGGGGCTTGAGGGCGCATGGACCGCCAACCCGACCAAATGGGACGGAGGTTACTTCCACCTGCTGCTGAAATACGACTGGGAACTGGTGAAATCCCCGGCCGGGGCCTGGCAGTGGCAGCCGATCAACATCGACCCAGCGGACATGCCCGTGGACGTCGAGGACCCGTCGATCCGCCGCATGCCGATGATGACCGACGCCGACATGGCGATGAAGGTCGATCCGAAGTACCGGGAGATCAGCGAGCGGTTCGCCAAGGATCAGGCGGCGTTTTCGGACGCCTTCGCCCGCGCCTGGTTCAAGCTGACCCACCGCGACATGGGGCCGAAGGTCCGCTACCTGGGGCCGTGGGTGCCGCAGGAAGAGCTGATCTGGCAGGACCCGGTTCCCACCGGCTCGACCGCCTGGAACGTGGACGCGGTGAAGGCGAAGATCGCGGCTTCCGGCCTCTCAGTCAGCGATATGGTCACCACCGCCTGGGATTCGGCCCGTACCTTCCGCGGCTCGGACAACCGGGGCGGGGCCAACGGTGCCCGCATCCGTCTTGCGCCGCAGAAGGATTGGGAGGGCAACGAACCCGCCCGCCTGTCCCGAGTGCTGTCGGTGCTGGAGCCGATTGCGAAAGAAGCCGGGGCTTCGCTGGCTGACGTGATCGTGCTGGCCGGGAACGTCGGTGTCGAGCACGCGGCGAAAGCCGCTGGCGTTGACGTGAAGGTCCCGTTCCATGCGGGCCGGGGTGACGCGACCGAGGCCGAGACGGACGCCGACAGCTTCAGCGTGCTGGAGCCCGAGGCCGACGGCTTCCGCAACTGGATGAAGAAGGACTATGCCGTCACGGCCGAGGAACTTCTCCTCGACCGCGCGCAGCTCATGGGCCTGACCGCGCATGAGATGACCTGCCTGATCGGCGGCATGCGGGTGATCGGCACCAACCACGGCGGCACCAAGCACGGGGTCTTCACCGACCGCGTCGGCGCGCTGACCACCGACTTCTTCACCGGCCTCACCGACATGGCCTACAAGTGGGTGCCGAAGGGGAACAACCTCTACGAACTCACCGACCGCAAGACCGGCGCGGTCAAGTGGACGGCGACCCGCGCGGACCTGGTCTTCGGCTCGAACTCCATCCTGCGGGCCTATGCCGAGGTCTACGCCCAGGACGACAACCGCGAGAAGTTCGTCTGCGACTTCGTCTCGGCCTGGGTCAAGGTGATGGAAGCCGACCGCTTCGACCTGCGGGCCTGACGGTAAACCGGGGTCGGGCCGAAAGGCCCGGCCCCAGACTGTCCACGCGTGGACAGATTTATGCTGCAAGCAATTTCAAAGGGTTATGGCGCGGGATTCTGTGGTCATTAACCATGCCCCGGCCTTTTGGGACTATTCGCCCTCGGCAAAGATTGCGCCGGACTGGGCGGCAATCATCTCTTTCGGGGCAAATACGACAACCAATACGCCAACATAAACAGCCAGGAACAGGGCAACGGCTGCATAGGTCCTGATGGTCCGCGTACGCGGGGGCAGAACTTGGGTCATGTCGGGCTCCTCTGAGGTGGCAGCGACTCGGGTCCGATCTGCACACAATAGCATCAGAGGGCGTGTCTGGGCGTCCGAAGATTCGTGGGGTGGCGGAAAATCTTCCCAGTTCCGGCCATGTTCGGCAAAAATTCGCTTGAGATGTGGGTATTTCTGCAGGCGCACACAGAATTATTTCTGCTGCGCAGCGCAGGCGGCCCGAACGTAGGGTGGGCATATCTTCCCACCCTACCGGTCAGGTGCGCACGCCGGAAAAGCGGGTTTGCCAGTCGGCGCGTTCCTCGTCGGTGATCTTGCGGAAGAGGTTTTCCGGCACCTCGAAACCATGGCCAGCCGGAAGCGCCCGCATTGCGATCGAGATGTCGGCAGGCCAGGTCCAGTCATCCGACCCAACCGCCTTCATCATCGTCGCTGCCGCGTCGGGAATGAAGGGGGACGACAGGATCGCATAGACGCGGATCAGGTTCAGCGCGAGGCGGACGATGGCCTGGGCCTGATCGGGGTCTGTCTTGACGACGGACCAGGGGGCGGCGGATTGCAGGTATTCGTTGCCGATGACCCAGATTGCGCGCAACTCGCTGGCGGCCTTGCGGACCTCCATCTCGGCCATGAACTTGGTGTAGTCGGCGATCCGCGCGCCAAGGTCGGCGATGAGCGCAGTTTCCAAGGGGCCGAAGCTGCCCCCGGCGGGGACCGTTGGCCCGAACTTCGACACAGCGAACTTGGTCACGCGGGAGACGAGGTTGCCAAGGACATCGGCCAGGTCCTTGTTGACGGAGGTCTGGAAGTTTTCCCAGGTGAATTCGCTGTCCGAGGATTCCGGCGCGTGGGACAGAAGCCACCAGCGCCAGTAGTCGGCGGGCAGGATCGACAGGGCCTGGTCCATGAAGACGCCGCGGCCCTGACTGGTCGAGAACTGGCCGCCATCATAGTTGAGGTAATTGAAGGACTTGAGGTAGTCGACAAGCTTCCACGGCTCACCTGACCCGAGGATCGTGGCGGGGAAGGAGAGCGTGTGGAAGGGGACGTTGTCCTTACCCATGAACTGGTAATAGGTGACGTCGTGGGCGCCCTTGTCGGTGCGCCACCAGCGTTCCCAGGCATCGTCGCCAAGCCCGTTCGCATCGGCCCATTCGGCGGTGCCGGCGATGTATTCGATGGGGGCGTCGAACCAGACGTAGAAGACCTTGCCTTCCATCCCCGGCCAGGGCTGGTCGCCCTTTTTCACCGGGATGCCCCAGTAAAGGTCGCGGGTGATGCCGCGATCTTGCAGGCCGTCGCCGTCGTTCAGCCATTTCTTGGCGATGGAGGTGGTCAGAATCGGCCAGTCTTTCTTGCTGTCGATCCAGGCCTCAAGCTTGTCCTTCAGCGCGCGCTGCTTGAGATAGAGGTGCTTGGTTTCGCGCACCTCAAGGTTCGTGCTGCCGCTGATCGACGAGCGCGGGTTGATCAGGTCGGTGGGGTCCAGCTGCTTGGTGCAGTTCTCGCACTGGTCGCCACGGGCGGCGGTGTAGCCGCAGTTCGGGCAGGTGCCGGTGATATAGCGGTCGGGCAGAAAGCGGTTGTCGTCGATGGAGAAGACCTGCTTTTCGCTGACTTCCGCGATCAGGCCGTTTTCGGCCAGTTTCCCGGCGAAATGCTGGGTCCTGATGCATCTCGGCGCAATAGTCTTCCACCGGCTTGCCGGCCTTGGCGGCGGCCAGCTCGGCGGGGGTGCCGTGTTCGTCGGTGGCGCAGATGAACATGACCTCATGCCCCATCGCGCGGTTGAAGCGGGCGAAGAGGTCGGCAGGCAGCTGGGAGCCGACGAGGTTTCCCAGATGCTTGATCCCGTTGATGTAAGGGATGGCCGAGGTGATGAGGATGCGTGCCATGGCTGCGCCTTCGATTACGTCCGGCGCTTGATTAGCGGATGTGGTGTCAAAGGACCAGCGGTCAGGTGCGGCCCTTGAGCATGCGGGTCAGCGTGCCGTCGCCGTCCATCTCGCGCTTGAAGGCGGCAAGCATGTGGAGCGTGACAAGGCCGAACAGGACCTTGGTCAGGATGTCGTGCAGGCGGAACCAGAAGGCCTCGGCCTCGGCGCTGGCCTCGACCAGCGGGGGCACGGTCCAGCGGTCGGCAATCATCACGTCGATGCCGGTGGCGGAGCTGCCCGCCCAGCCGGTCAGCGGGATGGCGAGGAGAAGCGCATAGAAGGCCCAATGCGCGGCACGGGCGGCCCAGTGCGCGACGTCGCGCGGGCCGATCGGGGGTGGCGGCGGGCTGGCGATGTGCCAGCCGATCCGTGCCAGCGTGAGGGCGAGCACCAGAAAGCCCAGCGTCTTGTGCAGCCCGTAGAGCCAAAGGTTGTCGAGGCCCGGCTGCATGTCGGCAATGCGGTTCCCCAGGGCCAGCATCACGACGACAAGCAGCATCGTGCCCCAGTGCAGGAGGCGGGTCACCAGGCCGATGGTCTGAGGGCCGTTCCGCAGCTGCATGGTCAGCGCTCTGCGTCGATGCGGGCGGTGATCAGGATGCGGACCTGATCGCCCACCATGTCGGCCCAGCCGGTCGCGCCGAAGTCGCTGCGCTTCACGGCTCCGGTCAGGCGCAGGGTCAGGCGGCTGAGGTCGTCCGCGTCGCTGCCTTGCGGGCGGGACAGGGTGGCCTTGAGCGTGATGGGGCGGGTCACGCCGCGGATGGTGATGTTTCCGGTGATGTCGGCCCCCGTATCGGTGCGGCGGACCGAGGTGCTTTCGAAGGTCATGCTGGGATGGGTTTTCGCGTCCAGCACCTTCGGCCCTTTCAAGGCCTGAGCGGCGAAGGGAAAGCTGGCCTTGGCGCCCGTGACATCCAGCGCGACGGCGACGCTGCTGTTCCTGACATCGTCGAAATCCAGGCTGAGGTCTGCCGTCTGCAACGGGATCGAGCCGGTGATGAGGTCGGGGCCGAAGTCGGTCTCGAAAGCGACGGTCGAGGCGTCGGGGTCCATCCGGTAGATCTGGGGCGCCGCAAGGGCGGGTTGGACCAGAGTGAGGGCGATCAGCAGGGCGGCTTTCAGCATCGGATGCCTCCGGGGTTGGGGTGAGCCTAGCAGCCCAAGCACGATCCGCCAATTCGCGCGTTCAGGCGGGCGGATCGTCCATCGGCTGGGGGGTCAACGCCTCGGCCCCGCCGTTTATTCGTTCGACCTGCCAGCGCGCGGGAGGGGCCAGCCGGGCGCGAAGGCGGGTGAGGGTCCAGCGCGCGCTGTCCGACCACAGAAGCGAGGGGCTGGGCGCGGGCGTCATGTGCCAACGGCTTTCCACGCCCTGCGCCCCGCCCGCACCCGGCAGAAGGACCAGACCCAAAGGTGCGGCCCCGCCGTCGCGCTGCGCCGCCGCTGCCCCCGCCTCGGCCGCAAGATGCAGGCGGCGGATCGGCGTCAGGCGGGGCGGGGCCTGAAGCTCGGCTACGACAAGGGGCACGACGCCCGAGCGCAGCGCCTCTTCCGCGGCCCAGAGCAGCCCCTCATCCCGGGCGGCATGGGCGAAAATCAGCCGCGCAGGGTCAGCCAGGGACTGCAGGCCAGCCGCATTCAGCCGCTCGGGCCACCAGCCGGGGCGGATCCAGACCACAGGACCCTGGCCCTGCCCCATGATCCGGGCGGCCAGCATCACCCGGGAGGGCCCGCACAGCTCATGCACCCGGCCCCGGCGCAAGGACAGCGCGCCCAGCATCGGATGCAGGTCCTGCGGCCGGGGGGCGGCCTGGGAGTGGATTGGCAGACTCATGGGTCAAATCTAGAATGTTCTTATAATGTTCTCAAGAGACGCACTTTGCCCTGTCACATATCCGGCCTAGCTTCGGCGCGAACGATGGAGGCACAATGCAGACCCTGACCCTTGGCAAGACCGGCCTGACGGTCTCTGAGCTGTGCCTCGGCACGATGACCTGGGGCACCCAGAACAGCGAGGCCGAGGGGCACGCCCAGATGGACCTGGCGCTGGATCATGGCGTGACCTTCTGGGACACGGCGGAAATGTATCCGGTGAACCCAGTGCGATCGGAAACCGTGGGCCGGACCGAAGAGATCATCGGCACCTGGATTGCCGCGCGGGGTGGACGTGACCGGGTGGTCATCGCCACTAAGATCACCGGCAAGGGCCAGGTCGTTCGTGCGGGTGCGCCGATCACTGGCGCAACGATGCGCGCTGCGGTTGATGGCAGCCTGCGGCGGCTGCAGACGGACTATATCGACCTGTATCAGCTGCACTGGCCGAACCGGGGCAGCTATCATTTCCGTCAGGCCTGGCGCTATGCCCCGACCGGCACCGACAAGATCGCCGAGACTGCCAGCATGACCGAGATCCTGACCACTGCACAGGCGCTGGTGGCGGAGGGCAAGATCCGCGCCATCGGCCTGTCGAACGAAAGTGTCTGGGGGGCGGCGCGCTGGCTGCATCTGGCCGATATGCTGGGTTTGCCGCGCATGGCGACCGTGCAGAACGAATACAGCCTGCTCTGCCGCCAGTTCGATACCGACTGGGCCGAACTTAGCCTGATCGAGGACATGCCGCTTCTGGCGTTCTCTCCGTTGGCGACGGGGCTTCTGTCCGGGAAATACGCGGGCGATGTGATCCCAGATGGCTCGCGCCGCAGTCTCAACCCCGATCTCAGCGGGCGAGTGACGCCACAGGTCTTTCCCGCCGTTGCGGCCTATATGGGGGTGGCGGCGCGGCACGGCCTTGACCCTTGCCAGATGGCAATTGCCTTCTGCCGGTCGCGACCCTTCACGACGATCCCGATCATCGGGGCGACGACGCTGGAGCAGTTGCAGACCAACATCGGCGCAGCGGGTCTGGAGCTTGCGCCCGAAGTGCTTGAGGACATAGCGGAAACCCACCGGGCCTACCCCGCGCCCTATTGACGGGCCTTGCGGGGCAGGCCGGATCAGGGCACATCTGCGCCGCAAGGTGACGGAGCGTCCGATGTCCGCATTTTTCCGACTGTGTCTTGTGGTTGCGTTCTGCGGGCTTCTGCAAGCCTGTCAGACCGGGCTTCCGGGTACGACCGGGGGGCAGGGCGACGAGGTGACGGCGAACGCGGTGGCGGGTGATCCGATCGAGGTCACCGCGCTGGATGAACCGTCGGCCGAGGCTGTTCCTGCGGCCACGGCTGCCGGGGCCGAGGGCGCAGCGCCTGCGCAGGCGGCGGGACCAGAGCCAGCGGCTGCGACCGAAGATGCGCCCGAACCCGCGCCCGTCCCGGAGGCTGGTCCGACGGAAGCGGTCCCCGAGGTCGAGTTGCCGCCCGAAGCCGAGGTTGCGCCGGGCGAGGTGAAGTCCGAGGCACAACTGGCCTGCGAAAAGCGGAAGGGCCGCTGGGTTGCCGTCGGGACCGGCGCAATCCGGTCCTGTGTGTTCCCCACGCGGGATTCCGGCAAGCAGTGCACGCGCGGCAGCGACTGTGAAGAGGCTTGCCTGGCCCGTTCGATGACCTGTGCGCCGTTCAAGCCCTTGTGGGGCTGCAACGAGATCTTGCAGGACAATGGTGTCCGGGTGACCCAGTGCATCGAGTGATCCTGGCCGCGCTGGTTTTTCTGACCGCTTGTGCGACCGCACAGCCTGTCGCCGTCTTCCGCCCGTCCGAAGCGCCTATCTGGTCGGCGGCGGCGTTTCAGCCGGGCCAGATTGCCGGCAGCTGGCGTCAGGTTGCTGGCTTTGCCGCGCGGCCCGGGGGCTGCGGCGAGGGGGCGGTGGCGTTTCAGCCGGTTGCGGGCGGGCTTTCGGTCAGCGGCATGCTGTGTCTGAACGGCAGGCTGCAGGCGGTCGAGGGTCTGGCGCGCGTGGTGGGGCCGGGGCGACTGGCCGTGGCCGGGCAAGAGGATTGGTGGGTGCTTTGGGTCGACACGGGCTATCGCACGTTGGCCATCGGCACGCCCTCGGGGCGGTTCGGCTTTGTCCTTGACCGTGGTGCGATCCCGCCCGACCGGCTGACGGCGGCGGCGGAAGTCTTTGACTTCAACGGATATGTGCGGGGCGGCTTGCGGGCGTTTTAGCTGACGCGGGCGGCAAGGCGGTCCAGATGGTCGGCCATGTCGCGGGCGCCAACCTCTGCCTCGCGCACCAGAAGATCGAAGTGCTGGGTGATGGTCTCGACCCGGGCGCTGTCCCGGAAAGCCAGGTAGTGGCGGCCCAGGTAGATCACCGCGAGTTGCGGTCCGAAGACCGTGATCGGGGCCGAGAAGAGCTTGCGCGCGTCGAAGAGGCACAGGCGGAGCGAGGGGTAAAGCTGGTCGCAAAGCCGGATCAGGTGCTGCAGCTGGCGCAGGCGCAGGTCGGCCGATAACCCCTCGTAATAGCCTGTCCCGGTGGCAAAGGCGGTGAGTTCGTGCATCGGGAGCGCAATTTCATAGTCGGACCCTGCACCGCGCATCCAGGCCAGCCGGTCCTCGAACGCGCCGATGGCCTGTTCTGCGGTGCGGCCAAGCTGGGGGGTGTACTCCCATTCGACGACGCCGCGGATCTTCAGCATGTCGGGCAAGGTCGCGGGCACATGGCGGATCTTGTAGCCCGCCGCCTCCTGGTGCCAGCCGAAAATGCGTTCGTCGATCAAGGCGCGGGGGGCCTCGGTCAGGCTGAGGGAGGCGGCCAGAAGGTCGGCGATGGGTTCGGGGCGGCCTGAGAGGCCCAAGAGCCAATCGGCGCTGATCCCCAGTACCCGGGCGCAATCGGCAGCAAGCTGGGCGTTCGGCAGCCGCGTGCCGGGCTGCAGGAGGGCCGAGATCGTGGACCGGTCGACACCGGTTTGCCGGGCAAGATCGGCCTGCGTCATCGCGCGCGCGGACATCGCCTCGGCCAGGCGGGCGCGGAAGACGGGTGCGCGGTCGCGTTTGTCGACTTTATCCATCATCTGTTCTGTTTATACAGCTTTCGTTGCCTTCGCGCTACAATATCCCGAATTCCCCGCCTGGTGCGGCTTTGCTATCGTCACGCAAACGTTACGAACCGAGCACTGCCTTGCACAACGAACCGCGGCCCGTCGAATGGCCCACTCTGATCGTCTTCGCCGCAGCCTATGCGCTTTGTGCGTTTGCCACTACCGTCCTGTGGGACATCTCGCCGATCCTTGCCGTGCTCGCGACGGCTGTCGCTATCGCGCAGTTCTCATCCCTGACGCATGAAGTGCTGCACGGCCATCCGTTCCGGTCGCAACTGGCGTCCGAGGCGCTGGTCTTTCCGGCGCTGTCGGTGGTCATCCCCTATCTGCGGTTCAAGGACACCCATCTGCAGCACCATTTCGACCCGGCCCTGACCGACCCCTATGATGACCCTGAGTCGAACTATTTCGATCCGGCGGTCTGGGTGCGGCTGCCACGGGCGCTGCAGCTGCTGTTTCGGTTCAACAACACGCTGATCGGCCGGATGCTGGTCGGTCCGGCAATCGGGACCTGGGTGATGCTGACGGACGATCTGCGCCGGATGCGGGCGGGCGAGCGGCGGGTCTGGCTGGCCTGGGCGCTGCATCTGCCGGGTCTGGCGCTGGTTGGCCTGTGGCTGACCTGGGCGGCGATGCCGCTTTGGGCCTACTTGGTCGCCGCCTATCTGGGCTGGAGCCTGTTGAAGATCCGCACCTATCTGGAGCACCGCGCGCATGAGGCGGCGCGGGCGCGGACGGTGGTCATCGAAAGCCGGGGACCGCTGTCATTGCTGTTCCTGAACAACAACTTCCACGTCGTGCACCACATGCACCCGGGAGTGGCCTGGTACAAGCTGCCTGCGCTCTACTTCGGCAACCGTGACCACTACCTGCGGCGCAACGACAGCTATCTTTACCGCAGCTATCTGGACATCTTCCGGCAATTCCTGTTCCGCGCCAAGGACCCGGTGCCGCATCCGGTCTTTCCGGTCGACAAGGGCGGTGCGGTATCAGACCAGACGGCGGAACTGCGGGGTGGGTCCGGAGTTGTCGAAGAACGGCACGCCGGGCTGGTCGTGGCCCGCCACTAGGGCTGCGACTTCGGCCAGTACCACCTCGGTGATGAAGGGCAGGTCAAGCGCCCGGGCTTGGGGCAGGGGCAGCCAGGCCAGATGCGACAACTCACCCGAGGCGGCAGAGAAATCCTGCGGATCACTTGCCAGGGCCGTGGCGTCTGCCAGCAGAAAGCGCGCATCGAACCGGCGCGTACGGCCCGGGGGCGTGATCGCCCTGAAGATGAACCGCATGGCGCCTGACTGGGGACCAGCAAAGCGCTGGCCGGTCTCCTCGTCCAGTTCCCTGAGGGCGGCCGCAACCAGCATGTCCGG
The DNA here is from genome assembly GCA_025458105.1 of Tabrizicola sp. Classification (GTDB taxonomy): domain Bacteria; phylum Pseudomonadota; class Alphaproteobacteria; order Rhodobacterales; family Rhodobacteraceae; genus Tabrizicola. Next base: position 10,000 of record JALOTD010000071.1, read on the forward strand.
CATGGGAGCGTCCCGCGGCACCGACAGCGTCAGGCGGCGGGCGCAGTCAGGTGCCAGCCAGCCCGGCAGGGCCTGATCGTCATCATCCACGCGCCCACCGGGAAAGACGAACTTCGACGGCATGAAAGTGGCACCCGCCCCGCGCTGGCCCATCAGCACCTGGGGGCCGTCTGGCCCGTTCCGCCAGAGGACGACGGTTGCCGCCGACAGGATCGGTTCAGACATCCGTGCCCCGGTCGGGCGCGCTGCCAAAGCCGTGCATGCGTTTGGCCCATTGCAGGGCCACCAGCACGCCCTTGAGGCGGGGCAGGAGATACAGCGACAGGGCGACCGTGCCCACTGAAAAGATCACGGCCAGAAGCAGGGGTTCGGGCCGCCATTTGGTGAACACGAACAGCAGGATCGGGGCCAGAAGATGCCCGACGATCAGGATGGTCAGATACGCCGGGCCGTCATCGGCGCGGTGATGGTGCAAGGCCTCGCCGCAGACCGGGCAGGTGTCGCGCACGGTCAGGTAGCCGCGCAACATCGGCCCCGCGCCACAGTTCGGGCAACGCCGCCGCCAGCCGCGCAAGAGGGCAGGGCGAACCGGGCGGTCGTCTTCGTCAGGGTGGGACAGGGCGGGCATGTCGGCAGCTGTCATGTCGTGGCCTTTCCCGATGGCGGGCAGAGATCCGAAAGCCGCCTTTTAACGCCGCCGCGACGCTTGTGACAGGGGGCAGTCTGCCCCTGTGTCCCGATGTCGCAAAAATCCGCGACGGAAGTGGCAGGCTTGGGCGTGAAATTGTGCAGAAGGGCCAAGAACGGCCCAGAACTGGAGATGAAAATGTCTGCACCCAAGAAATCTGCTGTCGCTGCTCTGGCCCTGTTGGGCTCTGTCCTGGCAACTGGCGCTATGGCCGACATGGGGCCCGATGGCGGGCCGGGGCGCGGCGCAATGCTGCTGGAGATGTTCGACGGGCTTGATACCGATGGCGATGGCAAGCTTTCGCCTGCCGAACTGGCCGCCCATCGTGAGGCCATGTTCAAGGCCGCGGATGCGAACGCCGACGGTCTGCTCAACAAGGACGAGATCGCGGCACACCAGTCGACAATGATGGCCGAACGCATGGGTCAGCGCGCTGAAAGGATGTTGGAGCGCCGCGATGTGAACGCTGACGGAAACCTGTCGCTGGAAGAAATGGGCAAGAACCCTGCCGAGATGGGCTTTGCCCGGCTGGACGCTGATGCAGACGGGCTGATCTCGAAAGAAGAGCTGGAGGCCGGCGCAAAGCGCTTTGGCGAGATGCGCCGCAAGCACAAGCACGGCATGATGGGCGACGAATGACCGGGCTTTGTCCTGGCACCGGAACGGGCTAGACCTGACCCAGAATGACAATGGCCTTCGACGCGGACAGTGACACTTCTGACGAAGCGCTGATGGTTCTCTATGCGAATGGAGACCGTCACGCGGCGCTGGCTTTGACCCAGCGCGTCCTGCCGCGCATCCTGGCCTATGCTGCACGTATGCTGGGCGGTGACCGGGCCGAGGCCGAAGATGTGGCGCAAGAGACGATGCTGCGGCTGTGGCGCGTGGCACCGGACTGGCGTCGGGGCGAAACCAAGGTGACGACCTGGGCCTACCGGGTCGCCACCAATTTGTGCATCGACCGGCAGCGGTCGGTAAGGCGGCGCGGGCAGGTGGCGCTTGAGGCCGCGCCCGAGCCGGAAGACTCTGGGCAAAGTGCCGACGCCCGGCTGCAAGAGGCGGCTCGTCTGCGCGCGCTGGAAAGCGCCCTGGCAGAGTTGCCGGACCGGCAGCGGCAGGCGGTGGTGCTGCGGCACATCGAGGGTCTGACCAACCCCGAGATTGCTGCAGTGATGGAGATCGGGGTCGAGGCGGTGGAAAGCCTGACGGCCCGGGGCAAGCGGGCGCTGGCGGCGCTTTTGTCGGGGCAAAGGGGCGCCTTGGGATATGAGGATGATCGGGATGCAGGATGACAGGATCGACGATCTGCTGACGCTTGCCGCGCGAGAGCGCCCGCTGCCGAGCGAGGCACTGATCGACCGGGTGCTGGCCGATGCCCTGCGCCAGCAACAGCAACAGGTGGCAAAGGCGCCTGTTCGACGCACGCGCCCAGGCCTTCTTTCGCGGCTGGCGGCGGGGTTCGGCGGGGGACCGGCGCTGGCGGGCCTGTGTTCGGCGCTGATCCTTGGAGTTACGGTCGGTTATCTGGACCCTACAAGTCTGGACTATCTGACCGGTACGACAATCGACGCAGTTGATCTGTTCCCCACGGTCGATGCGATGTTGACGGAAGGGTGAGGCAATGACGGAAACCCGTGAAGACCCGCAGCGCTCGGGCGCACCGCGCTGGATGAAACTTGCCCTGGCGACGTCGGTGGCGCTGAACCTCGCTGTGGCGGGCCTGGCGGTGGGGGCGATACTGAAGGACGGTCGACGCGGCGGCATGCCGCGGGATCTGTCCTTCGGCCCCTTTACCGAGGCGTTCAGCCCCGAGGATCGTAAAGCCCTGCGAGAGGCGTTCCGCGACCGCATGCCAGCCTTCCGGGCCTCGCGCGAGGAGGTGCGGGCCGAGTTTCAAGCCCTTGTCACAGCGCTGCGTACCGATCCGGTCGATCCGGCGGCCCTCGGGGCTGCCCTTGCGGCTATCGAGGCGCGCAATGCCGACCGCCTAGCCCTGGGACGCAGCTTGGTCGAGGCGCGGCTTCTGCAGATGTCTTCCGAAGACCGGAAAGCCTTTGCCGATCGGCTGGAACATGGCCTTGGCAAGCCGGACTGATCAGGCGGCGCTAAGCCGGAAGGTCACCTGATTGCGCCCAGAGCCCTTTGAGTCGAGGAGCGCCAGATCCGCCGCCTCGACCACCCGATTGATCGCGCCCTGATCGTCGTCCCCAAGACCTGAGACCGCGACGCCGATGGAAACCGTGACCGACAACGCCGTGCCTGAGGCCAGCCGGACGGGACGTTCGTCCACCACGGCGCACAACCGTTCGGCAATACGGCGCGCTTCGGCCATCGAACAAAGCGGCAGGACGACAAGAAACTCCTCTCCGCCGATGCGCGCCAGAAGATCGCTGGTGCGCAGGCTGGATGACAGGCGACGCGACACCTCGACCAGAACCTGATCGCCGGCAGTATGGCCGAACTGGTCGTTCACCAGCTTGAAGCGGTCAAGGTCGACCACCATCACCGCGAATGTTGCGCCTGCTTCAGCAGCCTGACGAGCGATGGCGGCAAGCTGGGGCAGCGCATAGCGCCGATTGTAAAGGCCGGTCAGCGGGTCGACGAGCGAGAGGCGTAAGCTGTCCTGCATCCGTGCGCGCTGCCGGTCGCCCTGCCGCTTGCGCCGCATCAGGCTGCGGGTGCGCAGCGCAAGTTCGGTCGGGCTGACGTCAGGGTCGACCACATCATCTGCCCCCAGATCGAAGGCCATGGCCGCGTCATCCGGCTGGGCCGCCCGGGACAGGACGCAGACTGCGGAATGTCGGGTGGCCTGGTGACTTTTCAGTTCGGACAAAAGGCGCAGGGCACCCGAAGGTTCGGCCGGATCGTCCTGAACAATGAACACATCCGGCACGCCCGCCGCTGTCTGGGCCATCGCCGCCTCGGCCAGGGCCTGGGGTCGGGACAGGACCACGAGGCGGTCCTTCAGCATGCCAGACAGATCGTGCTGCAGCCGACGGGCATGGTCGGTCTGATTGGTCACGACAGCCACTGTACCACCAGGCTCGAAAGCCGAGACCGGTTCGGCAAACCCGGGCGCCGACAGCACGTCGGCCGCGACAAAGTCGCTGTCCACGCGCGACCGCAACAGATTGCGGACGCGGGCCAGAAGCACATGCTCTGCCGCAGGTTTGATGATCACGTCATCTGCCCCGGCAGAAAAGGCCGCAAGACGGACATCCGGGTCCTGCGCGGCGGTCAGCACGATGACCGGAATGTCCCGCGTGCGCGCATTGGCGCGAAGCTTTCGCAGAACCTCTTGCCCGGACATATCCGGTAGGCCGTAATCCAGAAGAATGAGGTCCGGAAGCAAGTCCTGTGCCATGGACAGCCCCTGTTGGCCCGAGGACGCAAGCTGCGGCTCGTAGAACGCTGCGGCCAGCCGGGCGCGGTACACGATCCGGTTCGTGGCGACGTCATCAATTATGAGGATCGTTCCACTCATCATGCGGTGCCATGCATCCTTCCCCAGATGCTGAAGAGTGTGTTACCCAGTTAGTTAAGAAATCCTTTCCAAGGCTTTGCCAGGTTCAGGTTTGCGAACCGGCATGAGCGGAAAACCGCAGGGAATCGCGTGAAAAACCGTCAGGAAGCTGCGCAATTGCTCGCTCTCCGGGCACTTACCTGGATGGCAGCGGACGAAACGCTGATCGGCGGGTTTCTGGCAGCCACGGGAGCAGGCCCGGACGAGTTGCGCAACCGGGCCAGCGACCCGGATTTCCACCTGGCGATTCTCGATTTCCTGCTGCAGGACGATCAGCGCGTGATGGCGTTTTGTGACTCGCATGGCCTGCCCTACACCGAAGTGCAAACCGCAAGGGCGGCGCTGCCCGGCGGCGACGAGCCATTTTGGACCTGAACCCTCATGGAACGCCCGATGCTTGATGGCCTGCTGTTCGACAAGGACGGAACTCTGTTCGACTTTCGTGTCAGCTGGGGGCAGTGGGCTGCCGGGTTCCTGGCTTCGATTGCCAGTGATGACGCGCATGCCGGTCGGCTGGGCCTCGCCATCGGCTATGATGCAAGGACACAGTCCTTTGCGCCGGACAGTCCGGTCATCGCGGCAACCGCAGCCGATATCGCAGCGGCATTGGTGTCGGAGATGCCGGGCCAGTCCGTTGCTGCCCTGACCGATCTGATCAACGACACGGCGGGCAGCGCGCCCATGTCCGAGGCGGTGCCACTGCGCCCCTTGCTGACGTTGCTGCGCGGCCGGGGCTTGCGGCTGGGCGTGGCGACCAACGACACGGAAGCGCCCGCCCGCCAGCATCTGGCCGCCCATGGCATTACCGATCTGTTCGATTTCGTGGCCGGGTATGACTCGGGCCATGGGCCAAAGCCGGGACCTGGCATGTGCCTGGCCTTCGCCGCGTCGCAGGGCCTAGATCCGGCGCGCGTGGCGATGGTGGGCGACAGTCGGCACGACCTGCAGGCGGGTCGTGCCGCCGGAATGCGGACGGTGGCGGTCCTGACCGGCATCGCGAAGTCCGCCGATCTGGCCGATCTTGCAGACGTCATCCTGCCTGATATCGGGGCCTTGCCGGACTGGTTGGACCAGCAGTCGGCCTAGTGCGCCGGGTGGGAAAGCGAAAAACGACGCTTTTGCGTCGCTCATGAGGTGCTCATGCCCGGGCGGCTTCCGTCATCTTCGCCGCACCAGCACGGAGAGCGACCATGACCGAAGACGCACCCCGCAGAAAACGCGCCGGAGGCCGGGCAGGCATGCAGACCCGGGCTGGGACAGCCGTCATCGACCAGATGCCGTGGCGCATTCCGGTCAACCCCGACCGCCCGGTCGAGCCCCTGGATGCCGATGGCGTTCAGCGCGTCCACAAGACGGCCATGCGCATTCTGTCCGACATCGGGATCGAATTCCTGAACCCCGAGGCGGTGGAGATCCTGAAGAAGGCCGGCTGCATCGTGAACGGCACGAACGTCCGGATGGACGAGGCCTTTGTCATGGAGATGGTGGGCCATGCGCCCGAAACCTTCACAATCACCCCCCGCAACCCGGCGCGGGAGATCGTGCTGGGCGGCAATCACATGGTCTTCGTCAATGTCTCGTCCCCCCCCAACGCCTGGGACATGGAGCGCGGCAAACGCTCGGGCGATTTCGAGACGTTCAAGGAATTCATGAAGCTGACGCAGTATTTCAACTGCATCCATGTCGCG
>JALOTD010000072.1 GCA_025458105.1 Tabrizicola sp.
GGAATCCGGTGGATGAAGGACATGTATTCCTGCTCGATCCGTTCGAGGTCGAGCGGGAAGAGGTCGGCGCGGAAGCTGTCGGGGACGCCGTACTGGAAGCGGGCGGGGGCGCCCTTTTCGTAGGGGCCGAGGATCCAGCCGCCGCGTTCCTCGCGGACGTACCACTTGGCGTCGGCGTCGCGCAGGACCGGGTGCTGCGGGTTAGTCTTGCGCCATTCGACGAGGGCCGGGTCGGGCTCGGTCACGATGTACTGGTGTTCGACGACGACGGCGGGGGTCTTGATGCCAAGGAGCTTGGCGGTGCGCTGGGCGTGGTTGCCGGTGGCGGTAACGACGTGTTCGGCGGTGATGTCGAATTTGTCGTCGGTGGCGACGAGGTTGCCGCCGCGTTCTTCAAGCCTTGTGCAAGAGACGATCCACTCCGACCCGGTCCAGCGGTAGCCGTCGACCTGCACTTTGCGCTCAATGGTCGCGCCCAACTGCCGCGCGCCCTTGGCCATCGCTTGCGTCACGTCGGCCGGGTTGATGTAGCCGTCCTGCGGGTGGTAGAGCGCGCCGATCAGGTCTTCGGTCCGGACCAGCGGCCAACGGTCCTTGATTTCCTTGGGGCTAAGGAATTCGTGGTAAACCCCGGCGGTTTCCGCGACCGAGGAATACAGCATGTATTCGTCCATGCGCTGCTGGTGTTGCGCCATCCGCAGGTTGCCGACGACGTAGAAGCCGGGGTTGAGGCCGGTTTCAGCCTCCAGCCCCTTGTAGAAGTCGACCGAGTACTTGTGGATGTGGGTCGTCGCGTAGGACATGTTGAACAGCGGCAACAGGCCCGCCGCGTGCCAGGTGGAACCGGCAGTTAGCTCGTCGCGCTCGACCAGCATGGTGTCCCAACCGGCCTTGGCCAGGTGATAGGCGATCCCGGTCCCGACTGCGCCGCCGCCGACGACCAAAGCTTTGACATGGGTTTTCATTCCACGGACTCCCGGCAAGGTTTGCCCCTATCTGCCAGAGCCGGGGGAAACCGGGCAAGTCCACCCGACCTTTGGCGTCAGAAAACGACATGGGGTCGGTTTCGGTATGGTGCATCGCAGAGCGGGACACAGGTTTTCCGGGGACTTTGCCTTGAAGATGCCAGGCTTTTACGGACATTTGCTTTGGCTGCATCTGGCAGGCCGGTTCTGAGAGGTGAATTCAACGGGGCGGATGGGCCTGTTGTTTGGGGTTGTTGGCGTACTGTTTCTTCCGGTCTTGGGGGCCGCGCTGCAGCCGCTGCTCTCGCACGGCGAAGAGACACCGGTCGCCGACGCCGGACCCTTTGCCGAGGGTCAGGCGCCGCTGAGCGTCGAGGACATCGGCCAACTTTCGGTGACCGAGATAGTGACCGCCTCACCGAACGAGGCCCGCGACGCGATTGCCGCAGCGGATGAGGTAAGACCACGTTTGAAGCCTGCGAGGCGGATGGCCTCCCTGGACTGAAGGTGCGGACGGCTTGCGTGACGGCGAAGACGCGGGCCTTGACGATTGGCGCGGGCGACATCGGCATCTTTTCCCGCATCGGCCAGTTCGAGGACCTGGCCGCTGTCGAAATCATGGGTGGACAGCTTGCGGATCTGACGGCGCTGGCGGCCTATCCCGGCCTGCAAGACCTTGTTCTGGACAAGGTGCAGATTACCGATCCCTCGGCCTTGTCGCAGTTGACGGGGCTGAACCGGCTGGTGGTCATTGGGGTGCCGGACCTTGATCTGCGATTGATCAGCGGGCTGCTGGGGCTGCGAGAGCTGAAACTCATCGGCCAACAGGCCCCTGATCTTGAGCCGCTCTCGGGCCTGTCGCAACTGAGGATGCTTGAGTTGTACCAGTCGCAAATTGGCGACTACGGCGCTCTGTCGAGATTGCAGGGGCTGCAAGGACTTGGCCTGAGCGAGACCAACATTGTTGATCTGTCGCCAGTCTCGGCGCTGATTGAGCTGCGGGAGATTGCGCTTGTCGACACGAAAGTCGTGGACATCTCGCCGCTGGCGGGGAATACCAAGCTGTATTCGCTGCTCATGGACAAGACGAAGGTCACGGACCTGACCCCGATAAGCGGACTGGTGAACATGCTGCATCTGGAAGTCGACCAGAACGCGACTCCCGACATTTCAGCGCTGGCCGGAATGACAAAGCTTGAACGGCTCGACCTGAAGGATACGCAGATCAAGGATATCATGCCGTTGACTGGACTGGTGAACCTGAAGCTGGTGAACCTCAGCGGCACCGGTGTGACCGATCTGTCGCCTTTGGCAGGTGCCAAGGACCTGTATTCTCTGGATGTCACGAACACCGCTGTCACCGATCTTTCGCCGCTGCAGAGCCGCGAGGGTCTGAAGATCAAGCAGTAGGCCTTAGACCCGCAAAAGGGCGGCCAGGCTCTCGGTCTGCGCATCGCTGGTGCGGTGCAGGTCATCCAGCGTCATGGCGTCGGCCTTCACGAATTCGATGAACATCTGGTTCAGCGTGTTGAAGGTGATCTGGCCCAACGTGGCAGGGTCGATGTCGGGCCGGGTCAGCCCCCGTGCCTTCAGCGCGGTCAGCATGTCGCAGACCTGGGCCGCCAGCATATCGTCAAGTTCGGTGTAGCGCTGGGAAAAGGGCGTGTCGGGCGCCTCGATGGAAAAGGCCATGGCCTTCCGCCACATCTCTTTCGACAGATACATCAGCGAGTGGTCGTAGTAGAGCCGGATCAGCCCGCCCAAGGCCTGCGCGATATCGGGCGGGGGGACGTCGACCAGCGTGCGACCGGCATCTATGACCTCTTCCACCTCCATCGAGACAATGGCGAGGAGGAGGTCGCCCTTGGTGGAAAAGTAGTTGTAGCAGGTCCCGGCGCTGACTTCCGCCGCCGCCGCGATATCCTCGATCCGCACTGCATCATAGCCTTGCGCGCGGAACAGCTGGGATGCGGCCTCAAGGATGCGCCTTGTGCGGTCGGCCTTCTGTCTTTCGCGCAGTCCGGTCATGCAGTTTCCAAATCGCCCATTTTTTGATGTTGACTTCAAAAATGAACAAACTCAATTCTTTTCGCAAGCGCCCGTCGAGAGGCCCCCAACTTGGAGATGACGATGACCCGCACGCTGTCTGCCCTTGCGCTGATCCTGACCGCAACGCCTGGCCTGGCGCAGGAGTTGAATGCGCTGGTCTGGTGCGACCACACCGACCCGGCCCTAATCGAGCCGTTCGAGCAGAAGTTCGGGGTCAAGGTGAACCTGAAGGAATACGAAGGCACCGCAGCGGGCCTTGCGATCCTGGACCAGTCGCAGCCGGGCGACTGGGACGTGCTGGTGATCGACGCGGTCGATGTGGGCCGGGCGGTCGAGGCCGGGCATCTGGCGGAACTGCCCGCCGACCAGCTGCCCACGGCGGATTTCTTCCCCGAACTGGTGATGGCCGAGAACAATACCGTGGACGGCAAGACCTATGCCGTGACCGAGAAGTTCGGCTACAACACCATCTCTTACGACAAGACCAAGGTTGACCCGGCGGACATGGAGGACATGGCCACCCTAACCTCGGGCAAGTATGATGGGCGGATCGGGATCTATGACTATTACCTGCCCGTGCTGGGGCTGGTCGCCCTGGGTCAGGGGATCAACACCGCCGATATCACCGCCGACAATCTGGGGTCGCTCAGGGACCCGCTGATGGCGCTGCGGGCGGCGTCGAAGCAGGTGTCCGACGTCGTCTCGGCCCAGACGGCGCTGGCGACGGGAGAAGTCGATATCGTCGTGGGCGGTGGCGAATGGCTGACGGCCGTCCTGGCGGTCGAGACCCCGAACCTCGACTGGACGATCCCGAAACAGGGCGGCCTGCGCTGGGCGCAGTCGATCGGTGTGGTGGCCGGGTCCACCCAACCCGATCTGGCGCTGGAGTTCGTCAAATACATCGTCAGCCCCGAGGGCCAGGCGCGGCTGGCGACCTCGTCCTGCTACTGGGGGATGCCCGCGAATGCCAAAGCGGGTGATGCTTTGACGGCGGAACAGAAGACCGTTCTGCGCTGGGACCAGCAGCCGGAATTCCTGGCCCGCGCGCAGCTGTATCCGATCCCGGATGCGGCGCTGGATACGGCGATGCAAGACCTGTGGACCGAGATGCTGGCGCAGTAAGGTGAGCCTTCAGGTCCGCGAACGGCGGCTGGGCTGGGGCCTTCTGGCCCCGGCGCTGATCTGGACGGCGGCCTTTTTCGTCCTTCCGTTTCTTGGGATGGTCGCGCTGTCCTTTGCTCATATGGAGGGGCGCGAGGTTGTGCGGGGCTTTGACCCCGGCAATTACACGCGCATCTTCACCGACCCGGTGATGCTCGGGGCCTTGTGGAACAGCCTGGAGATCACTGCCGTCGTCACGGTGATCTCGGTCGTCCTCGCCTATCCCCTCGCCGCGATCATCGCCTTCCGGGTGCCTGCGCGCTGGCAAAGGCTGGCCCTCCTGATGGCCGTGCTGCCGTTCTGGACGTCCTATGTGGTGCGGTCCTATGCTTGGCTCTTGGTCCTGGGGCAGAACGGGGTGTTGAACCAGGCGCTTCTAGGCCTTGGGCTGCTTGTTGAACCGCTGGAGATCGCTTCCACCCGCGCGGCCACGGTGATCGGCTTCGTGCATTTCTTCGTCATGCTGTTGACGCTGACGATCTATGCAAACCTAATCCAGCTGTCGCCGAACTACGCCCGCGCGGCGCAGGACCTGGGGGCGAGCCGGTGGCAGACCTTTGTCCATGTCATCCTGCCGCTGACCCTGCCGGGGGTGGTGACGGGGGCCTTCCTGACCTTTGTTCTTTGCATCGGCGACTACATCACTCCGCAGATCCTGGGCGGGAACACCGAGCTGACGCTGCCACAGCTGATCATGCTGCAACTTGGGCGGAGTGGGAATTTCCCCTTGGCCTCGGCCCTTTCGGTGGTCCTGATGGCCGTGGTGACGCTGGCCTATTTCGCCTCAAGCCGCTGGCTGCGGCTTGACCGGGTGTGATGGCCTGCCGCCAGCCCCCCACCCCCATCCCCTCCCCACGCGGGGGAGGGAAGGAGCTTTTCCCGCTCCGTCCCTGTGACTTGCCCACTGTCAAGGGACTGCCGCGCTGGTTCAACCCACGCCTCCCCTCCCCCACTGTGGGGAGGGGATGGGGGTGGGGGACGCCTAGCCCGAAAGGAAGCACCTGATGCGCCTCCTTTCCCGGACTTACCTGACCCTGGCCTATGTCTTCATCTTCCTGCCCGTCGCCGTCCTTGTCGCATTCAGCTTCCAGGACGGTCGCTTGCCGGTGCCCCCCTTTAAGGGCGTGACGCTGGACTGGTATGCGAAGGTGCTGGGCAATGACGATCTGGTCGCTGCGCTGCTGAACTCGCTTCTTGTCGCCATCGTGTCGTCGCTGATCGCCCTGATCCTCGGCTTTCTTGCTGCCCATGCGCTTGCGCGTGTCCGGCTTCCCGGTTCGGCGCTCATGCGTGGTGTCTTCATCGCGCCGATGACGGTCAGCTACCTCATCATCGCCTTGGGCCTGTTGAACCTTTTCACCCAGGCCGGCATCCGCCCCTCGCTGTGGACGGCTGGCATCGGCCATGTGGTCATCAACCTGCCGCTCTGCTTTGCGATCACCTATGCCGCCATGGGCGACCACCAACGCTCCGCCGAGCGTGCCGCACGCGATCTGGGCGCGTCGGAGTGGCGGGTGCTGACACTGATCTCTGCCCCAATGCTGGCTGCGCCGCTGGCCGCCGCCTTCTTCCTGTCGGTCACGTTCAGCTGGGACGAATTCATCATCGCCTTCCTGCTGACGCGCTTTGACGTGACGCTGCCGGTGGAGATCTGGTCGATGCTGAAATCCGGCCTTTCGCCAGCCACCAATGCCGTGGGGTCGCTCGTATTCCTCGTATCGGTCTCGCTGGTGATCCTTCTCGAACTGACCGTCTTCCGGAAACGCTCATGACCGCTACCGTCTCCATCCTCGACGTCTCGCAACGCTATGGCTTGGCCACCGCGCTGGACCGGGTAAGCCTGGACATCGAAGCGGGGGAATTCGTCGTGCTCCTCGGCCCGTCCGGCTGCGGCAAGACCACGCTTCTGAACCTGATCGGCGGGTTCACAGAGCCCACGAAAGGGCAGATCCTGATCGGAGATCGTGACATGGCGGGGGTCGCGCCAAAGGACCGCCCGACGACGACCGTCTTTCAGGACTATGCCCTGTTCCCGCACATGTCCCTGCGCGACAACGTCGCCTTCGGGCTGCGGATGCGTGGGATCGACCGGGCCACCCGTGCCGCAAAGGCCGAGGCGATGCTAGCCCTCGTCGGGCTGGAGGGTCGGGGCGACCGGCGACCGCATGAGCTTTCGGGCGGGCAGCGGCAGCGCGTGGCGCTGGCCCGCGCGCTGGCCGTCGAGCCACAGGTGTTGCTTCTGGACGAGCCGCTGGGGGCCTTGGACCTGAAGCTTAGACGCCAGATGCAGGATGAGTTGAAGGCGATACAGCGCCGGGTGGGCACGACCTTTGTGCATGTGACCCACGACCAGGAAGAGGCCATGGCGATTGCCGATCGCATCGTGCTGATGAATGCAGGGAGGATCGAGGATCAAGGCCCCCCGCGCGAGGTCTACCTGCATCCGAAGACGCTTTTCACCGCCGGGTTCATGGGCGAGGTCAACCGCATTCCGGTGACCGGTGGCCGCGCGCCCTTCGGTCCGGTGCCGGTGCCCGACGGCACCTTGTGCATCCGCCCCGAGGCGCTCTCGGCCCGGGGCACGCTGCACATCGGGCTTTGCAAGGTCGAGGACGCGGCCTTCTTCGGCACCCACATCCGCGCCCATGTGACCCCCCTCACCGCGCCGGACTTGCGGCTGGTGGTGCATCTGCCGCAGTCTCAGACAGTCGAGGTCGGCGGCGTGCTGGACCTTGGCGCGGAAAGCCATGTGGTGCTGCAGGAATGAGAGCCAAGCCGGAAGACTGGTGGCGGGTCCGCCCCATGGGCGATGGCGTCACCCACATCGACGAACCCCACATCCACGAGTTCTACCGCTGCAACGTCTGGCACGTTCGCGGGCGCGACGGCGACATGCTGGTCGACAGCGGCATGGGCGTGGTCAGCTTGCGCGAGAGGGTGCCGCTGGTCACCGAACGCCCGTTGCAGGCGGTGGCCAGCCACACCCACTTCGACCATATCGGCCTCCACCACGAATTCCCCTGCCGCCTTTGCCACGCCGCCGAGGCGCATCTGTTGCGAGCCCCCACGCGCGAAAACACCTTCGCCGACAAATACGTCACCGACGACATCTTCACGACGCTTCCACCGGAACCCTACCGGTCCGAGACCTATGCCGTTCAGGCTGCCCCGGTGAGCCGCCTTCTCTGGGACGGCGATGTGATCGACCTTGGCGACCGGCGGTTCGAGGTGGTCCACACGCCGGGCCATTCCCCGGGCGGCATCGCCCTGTGGGAGGCGGCGACGGGCATCCTCTTCTCCGGCGACATCGTCTATGACGGCGAGCTGATCGAGGGGACGAGCGACCTGGAGCAATGGCAGTACATCCGCTCGATGGAACGGCTCATGGCCCTGCCGGTGCGGGTGGTGCATGGCGGGCATTTCCCCAGCTATTCGGGAGCGCGGCACCGGGAGCTGATCCGGGACTGGCTGAAAGGAAAAGGACGATGACCCATAACCAACCCCTCGGCGGCAACGAGATGCCGCGCTTTGGCGGTCCGGCGACGATGATGCGCTTGCCTGCGGCGACGACGGCCAAGGGGCTGGATGTGGCCTTTATCGGCATTCCGATGGACCACGGCACGTCGAACCGCCCCGGCACGCGGCTGGGACCTCGGCAGATCCGGGACGAAAGCCGGATGCTGCGGCCCTACAACATGGCGACTGGGGCGGCACCGTTCGACCATCTGCAGGTGGCCGATCTGGGCGATGTGGCGATCAACACATTCGATCTGAAGAAAACGGTCGATATCATCACCGCGCATTACCGCGATGTGCTGGCGCATGGGGTGATCCCGCTGACGCTGGGGGGCGACCATACGCTGACCTGGCCCATCCTGCGGGCAATCAAGGAACGCCATGGACCGGTAGCGCTGATCCACATCGACGCGCATGCCGACATCAACGAGACAATGTTCGGCGAGACGGTGGCGCATGGCTGCCCCTTCCGCCGGGCATGGGAGGGCGGGTGTCTGATCAATGACAAGGTTTTTCAGATCGGTTTGCGTGGGACGGGCTACGCGCCTGAGGATTTCGACTGGGCGCGAGGGCAGGGCTGGACTGTCGTGCAGGCCGAGGAATGCTGGTGGAAATCGCTGACGCCACTGATGCAGATCATCCGCGACCGGATCGGGGATGCGCCGGTCTACATCAGCTATGATATCGACAGTCTAGATTCGGCCTTTGCACCGGGCACCGGCACGGTCGAGCCCGGCGGGCTGACCACATGGCAAGCGCTGGAAATCATTCGGGGCTGCGCGGGGCTGAACATCGTCGGTGGCGATCTAGTCGAAGTGTCTCCGCCCTTCGACCCGTCAGGCAACACGGCCCTGATCGGGGCAAACATCCTGTATGAGATGCTGTGCGTCCTGCCCGGGGTACCGCAGACCCCGTCACGCGGGTCGGGTCTGCATTTCTGACCGGCTCTGCAGACGCCACGTCTAGGGGCGCACTCAGCCCCTTACGTCAGACGAGGGCCGGTTTCCCAATTCTTCGACTGTCTGCAGCGCGCGTTCACGATTCCGCGCAGCAAGGGCGGCCCGCAGGCTGGCGCGGTGGGTCCGGCTGACAGGCAGTCTCAGGCCCGTGACCATCCGGCATATGACGCGGCCCCCGTCGTTTTCCACCGTCAAGACATGGGCCAGCGCCACCCAGTGCGAACGATGGATCACCTGGCCCGGTATAACACCAAGCGCTTCAACAGCGCGGCCATAGGACATCAGGATCAAGGCCTCTCCATAACGGCAATAGACCCGAAGATAATGAAGTTCGGCAGAGACTGCGACGATATCGGTCCCGATGCGCCGCGGCAGGCGAGAGAGCAGGTCAAGCAGGGCATCGCTTGCCTCACTTGATCCTGTTTCTGCGGCTGGCGCTGGTGCCAGACTGGCGGGTGGTCGCGTGTCCTTGATTTCGTCGCCAGCTTTCTGCCGGGCAATGATGATGAGACGCGGACTGTTGAGGAGGACCCAGAACAGAATGGACGCTGCCCCGCTGTTGCGCAGTTCGTCGAAAAGACCGGCCATCGAGACAGGCTCAACTTCCACGGGATTGCCCACCAGGAACGGAATCCGGTCCAGAGCCAGAAGAGAAAAGACCGAGAAAAGAAGCGCGCCGACCCCTCCGACCGCACTGACCAGCAAAAGCGGCGGCAATCGTCCAAAGACCGAAAGCCGACCAAGGGATATTTGCGCGAATTCAAAGAAGAACAGGGCACAGAAGACATGGGCCAGCCAGAAGATGAACCGCGCCGACCAATCCAGACCGCTCGATGCCGAGGGCTCGCTTAGTGTCAGTCCGATAGACAGGACAGTGCCTGCGGCAATCAGATAGCCCGTCCATGAAAAGCGGGGGTCGATGTAGACCAGCAGGTCATCAACCTGCGGATGGTGTGGTCTGCCGGACAAGGTAACCTGCTTGCAAGCCGCTTTGTCTCCGACAGCTAGCTGACCATAGGCAGGATTCAAACCGGCATTTCGGCAGTTCATGCAGACCGGATGTCGGTTCGTGCAGGACTGGTGGCACAAAGATGTTTGCCCGCGCAGCTAATGTCGCCAGCAGTAGGCGCTTTCGGGCGACCGAACGCGGATCTTTGCGCGAATGGCAGCGAAATGAAGCAAAGCAAGACCTTGTGGTCCGCCGTGTGGCTAGCCAGTGGGCAGATTCGTCGGCTTTTCGCCAGGCCAGCCGCTGGGCAGGGAATCTTGGGGGAAACCAGCACGGCACGGCGAAGACCCACCCGATCACCGGGCATCGGCTCCATCATCTTTGGCCCTCGCTTCGGCGCTGCGACTGTCGACCGCCAGGTCGCCGTTCTGCTTGGGTGCATCCTGTCGGCGTTTGCCGTCTTCGCCATCTGGCCAGACATCGATCTTCGAATTTCCTCAGCCTTCCATGACCCGGCAACCGGGTTCATCATCGAGGGTCATCCGGTGACCGAGGCGGCGCGGCATGCGGTCTGGAACCTGGGAATCCTGCTGTGCTTGGTTGCGGTTTTCGGAGTGGCAATCGCGGCTGCAGGGCGCGAGTTCCTTTTGCCGGGCCGGACTTGGGGCTTTGTGGTTACGCTTTACGTCATCGGTCCCGGCCTGATGGTGGAGACGCTGATGAAGCCGCTCTGGGGTAGGGCAAGGCCTGCCCAGATCGCCGAATTTGGCGGACCGCTGCATTTCAGCCCACCGAATGAAATGGTGAATCTCTGCCTCCAAAATTGTTCCTTTGTGTCGGGCGAAGTCTCGGGTGCTACAGTGACGGCGCTGACGGTCCTGCTGTTTCATGATCGCGTGAGTGACCGGCTTTCGAAGATCGCGTCGGTCCTTCTTTTGACCTTCGCTTGGTCCCTGCCGCTGGCCGTTGCGCTGCAGCGTGTTGCCGCTGGTCGGCACTTTCTGTCGGATGCCGTCTTCGCCCTGCTCTTCACCCTGCTCTTGGCCGTGGCCCTATCGGCGGGGCTTCGGCCAACGCAACGCCCGGCGTCGGACGCGCGTGCGGTGCAAGAGGTGAATCCGGCCAAAGGCTAGGCTGCGATTCTGCCGTCTGCTGTCGTGATCTGTGGGTAGGCGGGGTGGTCGCCGGACCCTTTGCCTCCCGATCCGATGAAAAATGTTCCGCAACCGTTCGGCTAGTCGCCAGATCCGACACTGCAGCGCTTGATTCCGCCAGAGCCTTTCTCACAGTCGGAGGCCAGACCAGCTGAAGGCAGAGCAGCCTTCTCGGTTTCGCCCGGCTGATAAGACTGGGTTTCCTCGGCTGCCAATTCAGCAGCTTTCGCACGGGCCAAGGCCTGATCAAGCCGATCCCGGGCGCGCAGGACAGCCGCGTCCAATTGCGCCATGCGGTCGGCTTCGTAGCGGGCCCGTTCGTCTTCGCCCATTGCGGATGCCAAGGCGATCACGGGGATTTCGCCAAGCCCGTCCTTCCGGTCAACGACAGCGTAATTCATCGCCTTGACATGAAGGGATTCGAAAAACGGCAAAAGCTCGGTGTCCTTCATGCGTTTCGGGGCCAGGATGCGCAAATGGATCTGTCCGCCAACGTCCGCAGCGAACAGCCGACCGCGCATGCCGTCGCCCAGGAAGATCTCGAACACATCCAGACCCCGCAGGGTCATGAACGGGCGCCCTTCCGACCGGGCCGTGGCGGTCTGAAGATCATACCGCTCTTGTGTGGAGTCACCCTCGAAGATCGAATCCGGGAAATAGACCGCCCGGATCACAAGTCGCCGGTCGCCCTTTTCATAGGTCTGGATCACGAGTTCGTCTGCCGAACCCGCAGAGGTTCTCAGGACGGATTCGATGATCCCCTTCTGCTCATCGGTCGCACGCTGGCCGCTTTTCGGCAGGAAGGGTTCGCCATCGCTCAACGCAGCCGCCCGAACGGTCCAGCCTTCCGGTGGGAGTGGCAGCATGGCCGCAAGGTCCGAGGGCAGATTGCCCCCGCCAGCCGAGCCGGTTGCATGGGAAAAACGTTGCGGAACGCTCGAAAGATAGTCGGCAAGACCTGGGACCGGTTCGCCACTTTCGACCGCTTCTTTGCGGACGGTGTTGAAATCGATGTACGCGACCCCGCCGATACCGACGGCCGCCATCACCAGAAATCCGATCAGTCGAAGCAAAGCCAACCCCATCATCCGACTCGTCGACATCGCTTAGTCTACGATTGGGGCAAGCTTCGGGCAGGCACGCCGAATTCTGCAATCATCCGGGGCGGCGAAGAAGCGTTCCGGCGGTGAATAGCACTGCTGCCACAACGATGATCGATGGCCCGGCGGGGGTGTCTTGCCACAGTGAAAGCGCCAGACCGCCCATGCCGGAAAGCGCGCCG
This sequence comes from Tabrizicola sp., assembly GCA_025458105.1. Lineage (GTDB taxonomy): Bacteria > Pseudomonadota > Alphaproteobacteria > Rhodobacterales > Rhodobacteraceae > Tabrizicola. Next base: position 12,036 of record JALOTD010000072.1, read on the forward strand.
ATCAGAATGGCCAGTCCCGCCATAACCTCTGGTGTCCTGCTCAGGTTGCGCGCGGCGGCTGCAGGGATGATGAGAAGGGCCGCAATCAGCAACGCGCCCACGATCTTCAGCGCGATGGCAACGACCAGCGCAAGGGCCAGGACAAGCACCAGACGCTCACGATCTGGTCGGATGCCGGCAGCATGAGCCAGATCCTCGGACAGAGTTGCCGTCAGCAGCTCCTGCCAGCGCCAGACCAGAAGGCAAAGCACGGCAAGCGCCCCCAGCCACACAAGGCCAAGCTCGCCACGGCTGACGGCAAGGATATCGCCGAAGAGATAGGCCGAAAGGTCCGTCCGCACGTTCGGAAAGAAGCTGACTGCGACCAGACCAAAGGCCAGCGCCGAATGGGCCAGCACGCCCAGCGTGGTGTCCATCGCCCAGCCCCGCGCCGAAAGGCCCGCGACAGTGACCGCCATAGCCAGCGCCACAACCAGCGTACCAAGACCAATAGGCAGGTCGGTCGCCAAGGCCAGCGCCACTCCAAGGACGGCCGCATGGGCGGTGGCATCGCCGAAATAGGCCATCCGCCGCCAGACGACAAAGGCCCCTAAAGGACCGGTCGCCAGGCTGAGGCCCACGGCGGCAAGCCCCGCGCGGACAAGAAAATCGTCAAGCATGGCCCGGTGTTCATGGTCGTGTTCGTGGCGGTAAAGCGCCAGCGCGCCTTGTGTGCCCAGACCGAAGAGCGCCCGGTATTCCGGCGCGGTCGACACCACGCGGGGCGTCCCCTCGCAGCAGATATGGCCGTTCAGGCAGATCACCCGATCGCTGGCGGCCATGACCACGTGAAGGTCGTGGCTGACCATCAGGACGGCGGCGCCCGTCGCAGCCCGCACCTCCTCGATCAGCCGGTAAAAGGCGGCCTCGCCCGGCTGGTCCAGGCCTTGCGTCGGTTCGTCCAGCATCAGGACCTGCGGCTTGTTCAGCAAAGCCCGCGCGAGGAGCACCCGCTGCAACTGCCCACCTGACAGCGAGGTCATCTGCTCGGGGCCATGTGCGGCCATGCCGACACGAGCCAACGCCTCGGCGGCCTCGGTGTCGGTCACGCGGACGGGCAACGACAGGAACCGCCGCACAGTGATCGGCATGGTCCGGTCGATCATCAGGCGTTGCGGCACATAGCCCACCCGCAGACCCGCCTGCCGCAGGATGCGCCCCTCTGCCACAGGTAGGATGCCCAGAAGGGCGCGCAGGAGCGTGGACTTGCCCGATCCGTTAGGCCCGAGGATCGTCACGATCTCACCCGGAGCGACCGAAAGGCTGACGTCATGCAGAACCTCGTCCCCGTCGAAGCGGACGCAGACGTGCTCGGCGGCAATCAGGCTGGTCATGTGGCACCCCGGCAGGCAGGGCAAAGGCCCAGCGCCTCGATTGTCGTACGTTCGATGGCAAAGCCCAGGGCCGCAGCGGACTGTTCCAGCGCGGCGCGGGCGGGGGCGGCCTCGGCCTCGGCCACAGTGGCGCAGGACCGGCAGATCAGGAAGGCCGGGGCATGCGCCTGGCCAATATGGGTGCAGGCGGTAAAGGCGTTCAGGCGCTGGATGCGGTGAGCGAGGCCGTGCTCCACCAGGAACTCCAACGCGCGATAGGCGACCGGGGGCTGGTTGCCAAAGCCTTCCGCCGCCAGCCGGGCCAGCACGTCATAGGCCCCCAGGGCCTTGTGTTCCTCCAGCAGGATCTCCAGCACCCGGCGGCGGACCGGGGTCAGCCGCACGCCTGCCTCTTTTGTGATCGCCTCGGCCCGGGTCAGAGCGTCATGCGCGCAATGGGCATGGTTGTGCTGGGCAAAAGCGGGGCCGGGGTGGGGGTGCGCGGACATCGGGGCTTGACCTGTTATGATATTACATACATAGACCCTGATCGAGCCACAGGAAGGGCCTGCCCCATGCGTTATATCATAACTCTGGCCTTTGCCAGCACTCCCGCCCTGGCCGAAGTGCCTTCCGTTGTCACCGATATCCCGCCAGTCCATGGGCTGGTGGCGCAGGTTATGGGCGATCTTGGCGCGCCGGAGCTTCTCCTGACCAAGGGCGCGGACGAGCATGACTTTCAGCTGCGGCCCAGTCAGGCGGGATCGGTCGCTGATGCTGATCTGGTAGTCTGGATCGGGCCAGAACTGACGCCGTGGCTGGACAGCGCGCTGGATGCCCGCCCCGAAGGCGCCGCGGCGCTGGGTCTTCTGGACGCGAAAGGCACCTTCACCCAGTCCTATGGCGAAACAGGGCACGATCATGGCGATCATGCCACGGAGGCCCATGACGACCACGGCCATGAGGACCATGCCGAGGAGGCCCATGACCACAGCCACGAAGATCACGCCGAAGAGGGCCACGACCACGCACATGACGGTGTGGACCCGCACGCCTGGCTGGACCCGGCAAACGGGAAGCTTTGGCTGGGGCTGATCGCGGCGGAACTCGGCCGCCTCGACCCCGACAATGCAGCCACTTACGCGGCCAATGCCGAGGCGGCGGCGAAAGGGATCGACGCGCTGGATGCCGAGGTGGCGGCAATTCTGGAACCGGTACAGGGCAAGCCGGTCGTGACCTTCCATGATGCCTACGGTTACTTCGCGGGACATTACGGGCTGACCATGGCGGGCAGCATCGCGCTGGGGGACGCGGCCTCGCCGGGGGCGCAGCGGCTGAGCGAGTTGCGGGGCACGATGGAGGAGGGTGGCGTGCTGTGCATCTTCCCGGAGGCCCAACATGACCCTGCCCTGGTGACCCAGATGGCTGAGGGGACCGGGGTAAAGGTCGGTGGGGTGCTAGACCCGGTCGGATCGACATTGGAACCCGGTCCGGGGGCCTATGCGGCGCTTCTGACGGGCTTGGCCCGGACCTTCGCGGACTGCCTGGCAGAGGGGTGAACCGACCCTGTCCACGCGTGGACATCGGAAGGACCCCAATATAAATCAGATAGTTGGCTGTGGACGTTGACGATCTGTTAAGCGTTTCCCGGTGCTGGTTGCCGTCGCCAGGGCGCTGCCCAATAGACACAGTGATCCAGGGCGTGCGTGCCTCCGGCTCGCTTGCCGTGTATACATGCCGACGAACTCTGCTAGACTTTGGCAAGCTGGCGGGGATGTACACTTCGTGACCGAACCTGACGGGCCTAACCCGACCCATACGCAACGCGCGGCCTTGGCTTTGCGTCAACGCGTTCTGTCCGGTGCCTTGCCGGGCGGAACGCGGCTCTTCGAGGTCGCGCTGGCGGAGGCGCTGGAAATCTCGCGCACGCCGATCCGTGCGGCCTTGTCGCAGCTGGCGGAAGAGGGCCTGCTGGAGCGGGTGCGGGGCGGAGGATTTGTCGTCCGTAGTTTCGCGCTGCGCGATGTCGTCGATACCATAGAGTTGCGCGGCGTTCTGGAAGGAACAGCGGCACGCCTGGCGGCAGAGCGTGGTTCGGTGGCCGAGCAGCTGGAAGTGCTGGAAGCCACACTTGCCGCACTTGACGGGATCATGCTGCGCGGGGCGCAGGATATTGATCTAGCTGACTATTCTGTATTGAACACCCGGTTTCACGCGGCCCTTGCGGCGGCATCCGGCAGCGCGGTGATCCAGCGCGAGATCGAGCGGGTGACACGGCTGCCCTTTGCCGCGCCTTCGGCGTTTCTGGGCGATCACCTGCAGATCGACAGTTTCCGCCGGTCGCTTCTGCCCGCACAGGAACAGCACCGCGCCATCATCGATGCGATCCGGTTGCGCGAGGGCGCACGGGCTGAATCGGTTGCGCGCGAACATGCCCGCGCAGCGCGGCGCAATGTGGAATACCTTTTTTCAGCGGACCCCGATCAGCGCCGGGGGCTGGCCAGCCTGGCCTTGGTGGCGAACTGACGCCATTCTGCATATATGACTGGCCGATTTTGGAGCCTTGGCCGCAAATCCGCCTTTCAGCGCTGCGCATACTCCCCTGGTAGTGTATACTTGCATTCCTGGGCGGACCCGGATCCCCGCCAAAAGCCTTTCGCACGTCATGGCCGCTGCCGGAAACCCGGTCACCATGCTGCGCAATTCCAAGGCGGGGATGTATGTCTACCCGGTCGTGGCGCCCGAATTCCAGAACTGGCGCAACGAACAGGTGGCATGGCGCCAGTCCGCCGTATTGTTCGACCAGTCGCACCACATGGACGAAGTCATCGTCGAAGGCCCGCAGGCGACCGAGTTCCTGTCCCATCATGGGATCAACAGCTTCGCGAATTTCGACCTGAACCGCGCCAAGCATTTCGTGCCGGTCACGCCCAACGGCCATGTCATCGGCGACCACATCATCTTCCGTGAGAGGGAGGACAAGTACATCCTCGTCGGCCGCGCGCCGACCTCGAACTGGCTGATGTTCTGCGCGTGCCATTCCAGGTGGCCGGTGGTTGCGGCACTGGTGGTAAGACTGCACATCTGCCCGGGCATCGTCCTGCGCAACTTCTTCCGGGCCTCAATGACTTCGGCAACCGAAGTCGAGGCGCACTTGCAGTTTCGTAGAGAACGGGACGACGACAATGGCACTCTGGCATTCGCGTGTCAGGCTGCTGATGCGGTTGCGCCTGCCGGTCGCGCGGGTGATTGCCTTCCGGCCGACTTCGCCGGTCCTTGCGCAGATCCTGCTGGTGCTTGGGATCTGAGCTCGGCGTTCTGAGCGTCAGGCTTCGGGAGATCGGCATGATCACCCCGCCTGTCGGCTTGACTGTCTTCGTGAACAAGAGTGTCGTCGGTCGCTATGTCAGCTGGTGGACATGTTCCGGGCTGTCATGCCGTCCATGGCTGGCGGCCCATTGATCGTTGCGTTCATGGTGATGGCCCTGCCGGGCCTGGTGGACCGACCTAACGTGCTTTCGCCGCGAAGGCTGTCACCTCGGCAGGGGCGGAGCCAAGGTCGCCGGGGGTCCAGCCGAGGTTGGGGTAGGCGCGGGAGGCAAGGGTGGGCAGCGGGGTGGCGGTGGCCTGCGCTTCATCGCAGAGCGCCTTGACGGCAGCGGCGGCCTCGGGGCGGGGCATCTGGCGGGCGAGGGCGAATGTAAGGGCCTCGGCATGGATCAGGCCATGGTCTGACTGTAGCAGACGGTCCATCGCGGCAAGGTCGGGCTGAAGGGCGGCGGTGATCTCTTGCGTCAGAGTCAAGAGGCGGCCGGTCGCGATGCACAGCTGCGGTACGGCCAGCCATTCGCCGAACCAGGCCGCGCCGTCGCGCTGCTGGCGATGCAGGGCGGACTGATGGATCAGGCCGGAAAGGCCGATCACATGTCGGGCAAGCGCCACAAGGGCCGAGGCGCCGACCGGGTTCTGCTTTTGCGGCATGGTGGAAGACCCGCCCCCGGCCAGGCGGAGTTCGGAGAGGCCCGACTGCGACAGGGTGAGCACATCCTCGCCCAGCTTTCCCAGGGATCCGGCCAATCCGGCTGCGAAGGAGGCAAGGTGGCCGGGGGCAGAGCGGTCGCTGTGCCAGCTGTGGCCGGGGTCTGACAGGCCAAGCGCATCGGCAAGCCCGGCACGGACCTGCGGGCCCAGAGGCCCCATGGCCGAGAGGGTTCCCGCCGCTCCGGACAGCGAGACCTGCAGCACCTTCTGGCGCAAGGCGGGCAGGTCATCGCGCCAGCCGATGAGCGGCCAGCCCCAGGCGGCGACCACCGCGCCAAAGCTGGTGGGCGTGGCAAACTGGCCGTAGGTGCGTGCGGCCATGGGCAGGTCGGCATGTGTCTCGGCCAGCGTGGCGAGGGATTGCAGAAGGCTGGTCAGCCGGGTTTCCCAGAGCGTCAGCATCGGGCGCAGGCGCAGGGCAAGCGCGGTGTCCATGATGTCCTGGCTGGTCGCGCCCCAATGCAGGTACTGCATCGGCTCGGGCACGCCAGCGGCCTTGCGGAACGCGGCGAGGAGACCGGGGACGGGGACGCCATTCCGGGCGGTCTCGGCGGCAAGGGCCGAAGGGTCGATCTGCACCTCTTGGGCCGCCCGGTCGATGAACGCGGCGGCGTCGGGCGGGATCAGGCCCAAGGTCCCCTGCACGCGGGCGAGCGCCCCTTCGACCAAGAGCATCGCCCGGATTTCCGCGCTGTCGGTGAACAGGCGCGCGGTTTCGGGGTCATTGAACAGCCCGCCATAGAGGGCGGAATCGGCAGGTGCGGCGGGCATCAGGCGGCGCGGAGGCCGAGGATGGCCCTGGCCTGCTGGACGGTGGCGACGGGGCGGTCGTATGTCTCGCACAGGTCCACCACGCGGCGGACGAGGGCGGCGTTCGACGGGGCAAGGGTGTCGCGGTCAAGGCGCACGTTGTCCTCCAGCCCCGTGCGGGCATGGCCGCCGGAGGAGACCGCCCAGTCGTTCAGGACGATCTGGGCCGGGCCGATCCCGGCGGCGCACCAGGGCGCATCGGGGCCGAAGAGGCGCTGGACGGTGTGGATGTAGTAGTCGAACACGTCACGGTCGGCGGGCATGGCGTTCTTCACACCCATGACGAACTGGACATAGGGCGTGGCCTTGATCTGGCCCTTGTCCTGCATTTCCTTGGCCTTGAGGATGTGGCTCAGGTCAAAGCATTCCAGTTCCGGCTTCACGTCGTATGTCAGCATCTCGGCGGCCAGCCAGTCGATCAGATCGGGTGGGTTTTCATAGACGCGGGTCGGGAAATTGTTCGACCCGGTGGTGAGTGAGGCCATGTCGGGGCGCAAGGGCAGCATGCCGCCGCGCGCCTGTCCTGCGCCGGACCTGCCGCCGGTGGAGAGCTGGATGATCAGGCCGGGGCAGTGCTTCTCCAGCCCCTCCTTCAGGCGGGCGAAGCGGTCGGGGTCGCTGGTCGGTTTCCCTTCGTCATCCCGCACATGGCAGTGCGCGATGGTGGCGCCGGCCTCAAATGCTTCTTGGGTCGATTCCACCTGTTCGGCGATGGTGATCGGCACGGCGGGGTTGTTGGCCTTGGTCGGCAGCGATCCGGTGATCGCAACGCAGATTATGCAGGGCTTGCCCGCGTGTTGGTTGGTCATGGTCTCACACGTCGATGAACACGGTTTCGCCTTCGCCCTGCAGGCGGATGTCGAAGCGGTAGGTGCCAGGGCCCGTCTGCATGGCGATCAGGGTCTGGCGGCGGGCGAGTTGTTCGACCGAGGTCAGGACGGGGTCGGCGGTATGGTCATCCTGCGGAAAATACATCCGGGTGTGAAGGCCGATGTTGATGCCGCGCGCAACGAGCCAGAAGCTTATATGCGGCGATTGGGTGCGACCCGCGCGGCCCGGCGTGGCGCCCGGCTTGATCGTGTCGAAGGACCAAACGCCGGTGTCGAAGTCGGTGATGACCCGGCCCCAGCCGCGGAAGCCCTTGGCGACCAGCGCGTGGCGGGGGTCTTCCGGGTGCGGGTAAATGCCATTGGAGTCAGCCTGCCAGACCTCCAAAAGCACATCCTTGACCGGCGAGCCGGTGCCGTCCAGAACCACGCCCTCCACCCGGATGCGTTCGCCCGGCACGTCCGGCCCAGCGATGACCTGGCCCAGTTCCTGGTCAAAGGTCTTGAACCCCGCCGCCCCCGGCGCAAGCCCGATGTGAACGTACGGCCCGGCGGTCTGCGAGGCGGTTTCCTTGAGGTAGTCAAGCTTCTGGGTCATCAGTTCCCCTCCAGCCGGTTTTCGAACAGCGTGGACCTGCGCCCGCGCAGGACGATGTCGAACTTGTAGGCCAGGCAGTCCATCGGGACCGAGGCGTTCAGGTCCATTGGCGCGATCAGGCGTTGCACGGCGTCGGGGTCGGGGATGGTCTGAACGATCGGGCAAAGGGGGATCAGCGGGTCGCCCTCGAAGTACAGCTGGGTGATCAGCCGCTGGCTGAACGAGGTGCCGAAGACCGAGACATGGATATGCCGGGGCCGCCAGGAGTTGACGTAGTTCAGCCAGGGGTAGGGTCCGGGCTTGATGGTGCGGAAGAAATAGTACCCCGTGTCATCGGTCAGCGTGCGCCCGCAGCCGCCGAAGTTCGGGTCAAGCGCGCCGAGGTAGACGTCCTTCTTGTGGCGGTAGCGACCGCTGGCGTTGGCCTGCCAGATTTCCACCAGCGTCTTCGGCACGGGCCGACCGTTTTCGTCCAGCACCCTTCCGTGGAGGATGATCCGCTCGCCGACCGGCATTCCGCCATGGGCGAAGTTCAGCGTCAGGTCGTTGTCCAAGGGGCCCAGGTCATTCTGCCCGAAGG
>JALOTD010000073.1 GCA_025458105.1 Tabrizicola sp.
GTCATAGCCGATGTAGCAGCCCGCCGCGATGTTCGAGGTATAGCCGATGAACCAGACGTCCTTCGAATCGTTCGTGGTCCCGGTCTTGCCCGCCACCGGTACTGGCAGGTCGATCCCCGCCGCCGTTCCGCGCTGGACAACGCCTTCCATCATGCTGGTCAGCTGATAGGCGGTGATCGCATTCATCACCCGCTCGCGGTTCGAGGTGATGCGGACCCCCTGCCCCTCTGGCAGCGTGCCTTGGGCGCAATCCTCGCAGACCCGCTGATCGTGCCGATAGATCGTGCGGCCATAGCGGTCCTGCACCCGGTCAACCAGCGTGGGTTCCACACGCTCGCCGCCATTGGCAAACATCGCATAGGCCGCGACCATCTTGAACAGCGTCGTCTCCTGCGCGCCCAGAGAATTGGCCAGGAAAGCCCCCATCCGGTCGTAGACCCCGAACCGTTCGGCATAGCCCGCCACGACCTGCATCCCGATTTCTTGCGCGATCCGCACTGTCATCAGGTTCCGCGACTGCTCGATCCCGGTCCGCAAGGGCGTCGGGCCATAGAACTTGCCCGAGGCGTTCTTGGGCGTCCACAGGCCTTGCGGCGTGTCGATTTCGATGGGCGCATCGACCACGATGGTCGCGGGGGTAAAGCCGCTGTCAAGTGCCGCAGCATAGACGAAGGGCTTGAAGCTCGACCCCGGCTGGCGCGTGGCCTGTGTCGTGCGGTTGAAGACCGAATCCTGATAGCTGAACCCGCCCTGCATCGCGAGGACGCGGCCAGAGTTCACGTCCATCGCCATGAAGGCGCCTTGCACTTCCGGCACCTGGCGCAGCGACCAGCGGCGGAAGGTGCCGTCGTCGTTTGTCACCGCGCGGACCAGCACCACGTCGCCGACCGCCACCAGATCGCCCGGCGTCTTGGCACGTGGGCCGCGGGTGCCGTCCTCAAGCTGCTTGCGCGCCCAGGTCACGTCATCGGCGGGGATGAAATGGCCGTCCTCATCCTCGGACACGCCCTCGATACCGATCCGGGCGCTGCTTTCGCCCACCTCCAGCACCACAGCCGGGAACCAGGTCGCCACATCGCGCGGCACCTCCACCTCAGCCAGGGCTGCGCGCCAATCGGCTTCCGACCCCAGCCTGTCCGCCGGGATGGTCTTGCCGGTCCCGCGCCAGACGCCCTGATCGCGGTCGTACTTCTCCAGCCCCCGGCGCAGGGCTTCGGCGGCAGCGGCCTGCAAGTCGGGATCGACAGTCGCCCGGATCGTCAGACCGCCCGAGAAGAACTCTTCTTCGCCGAAGGTGCCGGACAACTGGCGCCGAATCTCGTCGGTGAAATAGTCGCGGGGGGGAAGCGACTCGCGGAAGGCCTCATAGTCACCGTTCTGCACCGTCAACAGCGGTTCGGCCTTGGCCGCCTCATAGGCCGCCTGGTCGATATAGCCATTGTCGCGCATCTCGCCCAGAACGTAATTGCGGCGCGCAATGGCATCCTCCATCTGCCGCACCGGGTGCAGGTTGCCGGGGCGCTGCGCCAGCGCGGCCAGATAGGCAACCTCAGCCACCGTCAGCTGCGACAGCGTCTTGTTGTAATAGGTCTGCGCCGCGGCCGCCACGCCATAGGAGTTCTGGCCCAGGAAGATCTCGTTCAGATAAAGCTCAAGGATCTTTTCCTTCGACATCGCGGTTTCGACGCGCGTGGCCAGGATGATTTCCTTGATCTTGCGCTCTGCCGTCCGGTCCGACGACAGAAGGAAGTTCTTCATCACCTGCTGGGTGATCGTCGAGGCCCCGCGCACGCGCTGGCCCCGGGTCTGCACCGCCTCTACCAGGGCCGCCACCATGCTGCGCGTGTCATAGCCGTGGTGGTTGTAGAAATTCTTGTCCTCGGCGCTGATGAAGGCCTGCTTGACCAGGTCGGGAATATCCTCGCTTGCCACGAACAACCGCCGCTCCTCGGCGAATTCGTCGATGATCTCGCCTTCGCCGGAATAGATCCGGCTGATCGTGGCCGGGGTATACTGCGCCAGGTTCTCATGGCTCGGCAGGTCGCGGGAATACATGTAGAAGATGCCGCCCAGCGTCAGGGCGGCGAACATCATACCCAGCGTCGCGAACGAGAAAATCCCGCCCAGAACATTGCCGACAAACCGAAGCACCCGCTGCCCTTTCTTGACTGACGCCTTGCAGTATACCAGACGCGCCCGCCCGTCAAAACCTTGGCCGGTCACTTTTGCAGCAACGGCAGTCTTTTGCGCCACGCGTCAGGGGTTGGTCAGCGCCCGCAGCGCCGCATCTTCCTTTGCCCATTCCACCAGGGCCACTCGGATCGCTTCGGCCATCCGCTGGCGCCATTCGGGATCGGTCAGCCGGCTGAAGTCCCGGGCGGACGACAGAAACCCCAGCTCCAGCAGGACCGACGGCATATCCGGCGACTTCAGTACCGAGAACCCGCCCGATTGCTGCGGTCGCCGGTGCATGCGGATCTCTGCCGCCTTGATCGCGCCGACAATGGCCTGCGCCAGCCGGTCGGTGCGCGGACCGGTTTCCGTGCGCGCCATGTCCATCAATACCTCGGCTACAACATCATCCTGATCGGACAGGTCGACCCCGGCCAGAAGATCGTCACGGTCGTGCCGCTCGGCCAGCGCAGCACTTGCAGCATCGGTCGCTTCTTCGGCCAGCGTGTAGACCGTGGCCCCCGTCGCTTCGCCCTCGGCCAGGGCATCTGCATGCAGCGACAGGAAGATGTCGGCCTCCGCCTCACGCGCAATCGAGGTTCGGGTCTCCAAAGGCACGAAGATGTCGTCGTCCCGGGTCAGGACCACCGAGAACCGCCCGTCGCGGATCAGGACTTCCTTCAGCTCGCGCGCAAAGGTCAGCATCAGCGCGGCCTCGGTCTGGCCGTCGCGTTCGGCCCCTGGGTCGATCCCGCCATGGCCGGGGTCCAGAACCACCATGATCGGCCCGCCCCCCTGCGGCAACGGCGCTGGGATCTCGGCTGCCTCCGGCGCGGCCCATTCCGGCAGGTCAGGCCGGGCCGCCTCGGCCGCAAAGGCCGCCGCATCAACAGGCGCCAAGCGCAGCCGGATCACCGCCTGATCGGCGCCCGTCGTCATTTCGGATTGCACGACACGCATCGGCCCGGCCAGTTCCACCACCAGTCGCGACCAGCCCGCCCGGAACCGCCCCGCCCGCAGCGCCACCACGACCTCGGGCAAGTCCAGGCCCGCGATCCCGGTCCAGTCCACCTCGCGCGTGTCGATCACCAGTCGCGGCGGCCCGTCCAGAAACCGCAGCCGCCATGGCACCGGCTGGCCCAGCGCCAGTCTCAGCTCCAGCTCATCACCCCGGGCCGCCAGCGCCGACCCCGAAGCCTGAAGGCGCGCCAAGGCGGACAGCTCCTGCGCCGGGACAGGGCCGGGCACAAGCCACATCAGGACCGAAAACAGCAAGACAGCAAACATGCGCATCGCGCGACTTGTGCCTGCTTGCCGCCGGAAAGTAAATTCCGCCGCCATCACCACGTTCACAAACTGGCGACAGTTCCCGCCCCGACTTGATCTTTTCCAACCGCCCCCCCATCCTGCCCGCGTCTGACCGAAAGGAAGCCCCATGCGCCGTCTCGCCGCAACCACTGCCCTAGCGGCTAGCCTGTTGGCCCTGCCCGCCGCGGCCGAGATGACCGTGGAAGAGCGTGAGGCGCTGCATGCCGAAATCCGTGCCTATCTCTTGGAACACCCGGAAGTCCTGATCGAGGCGATGGACGTCCTGCAAGCCCGCGAAGAGGCGGCTGCGGTCGAACGCGACGCGCTTCTGGTCCAGGCCCAGTCCGACAGGATCTTTGCCAGCCCCGACGACTGGGTGGGCGGCAACCCCGATGGCGACATCACCCTGGTCGAGTTCATGGACTATCGGTGCGGTTATTGCCGCAAGGCGCATGCCGAGGTGGCCGAACTGGTCAAAAGTGACGGCAACATCCGCTATGTCATCAAAGAATTCCCGATCCTCGGCGAGGGCTCGCTCCTCTCGTCGCAGTTTGCCATCGCCATCCGCCTCTTGCACGGCGACGACGCCTACAAGACAGCGCACAACGCCCTGATCGCGCTCCGTGGTGATGCCACCGAAGAGACGCTGGCCCGCCTGGCCACCGAGCTTGGCCACGACCCGGCGCCGATCCTGGCCAAAATGGGCACGCCCGAGGTCCTGGCCGTGATCGAGGCGAACCACGTCCTCGCCACGGACATGGACATCTCCGGCACGCCGACCTTCGTGATGCAGGACACCATGCTGCGCGGCTATGTTCTGCTGGAAGACATGCGCCGCATCGTGGCCGACCTGCGCAGTTGACGCGAGGCGGTAACCGAAAGCTATTGCGCTGGATATGCCGCGGCAAAGCGGCTGCGGGCCAACACTTGGTCAAGGGGCAGCACGCGCGCGCCGGGATCTGACCCTTTAATCAGCGCTGTGCCTGCGCCGCGCGCGCCTGATCGGTCAGCCCGTCATGCGGCCCCAAAGGCCGTGTCGGCGCGTCGTCCCACCAGTCGCTGCGCAGGGGCTTGCGGTCGGGGTCGACCGGGTAGATCACGCGGTTCTCCGGCCTTGGCCTGTCCCCCGCCACCAGAAGCCGCACGTCGGACGCGGTGTTGTTCAGAAAGCTGTGTGCCACTCCCGTACCGGCCTTGAAACCCACCGCATCGCCGGGGCCAAGCCGGTGCAGGGCACCGTCCAGCCAAAGATCCGGCGCGCCTTCCAAGACCAGCACGAACTCATCCTCAGCGCTTTCGGCATGGGGCAGCGAGGTCCGGTGCCCGGGGGCGAGCCGGACATGGTGCAGCCCCAACCGGTCAAAGCCGAAGTGGCGGCCATAATCGGCATCGCGTCCCATCTTTTCGGTGCGGCCCTGATACGACCACTCGGGCTGTTCAAGGGCCTCCCAGCGCACGATCTCGACCGGGCGGGTCATTCGGCGGCAAGCTTTTCGGCCGCCTCGATCTCGGCGGCCTTCTTCTCCACCAGCTCGACGATATGGTCGACCATCCGGTCGTTCGACAGCGTGTGGTCCTGCTTGCCCGCCAGGTAGACCATCCCCTTGCCCGCGCCGCCGCCGGTAAAGCCGATATCGGTCATCAACGCTTCGCCCGGGCCGTTCACCACGCAGCCGATGATCGACAGGCTCATTGGGGTCTTGATGTGCTCCAGCCGCTTTTCCAGCGCTTCGACCGTCTTGATGACGTCGAACCCCTGCCGGGCGCAGCTGGGGCAGCTGATGATCTGCACGCCCCGCGTCCGCAGGCCCAGCGATTTCAGGATCTCGAACCCGACCTTCACTTCTTCCACCGGATCGGCCGAAAGGCTGACGCGGATCGTGTCACCGATGCCGAACCACAACAGGCTGCCCAGGCCAATGGCCGATTTCACCGTGCCGGACATCAGCCCCCCGGCCTCGGTGATCCCCAGATGAATCGGCGCATCCGTCGCCCCGGCCAGCTGCTGATAGGCGGCGGCGGCCAGGAAGACGTCACTGGCCTTCACGCTGATCTTGAACTCGTGAAAGTCGTTGTCCTGCAACAGCTTGATATGGTCCAGCCCGCTTTCGACCATCGCATCGGGGCAAGGTTCGCCGTACTTTTCCAACAGGTGCTTTTCGAGGCTCCCCGCATTCACCCCGATGCGGATGCTGCACCCGTGGTCCTTCGCCGCCCGCACCACCTCGGCCACGCGGCGGGCGTCGCCGATGTTGCCCGGGTTGATCCGCAGGCAGGCAGCGCCCGCCTCGGCCGCCTCGATCGCGCGCTTATAGTGGAAATGGATGTCCGCGACGATCGGGACCGGGCTTTCCGCCACGATCTCCTTCAGCGCGCGGGTACTCTCCTCATCCGGGGTCGACACCCGGACGATATCCGCCCCCGCGATCGCGCAGCGCTGGATCTGCTCGATGGTCGCCGCCACATCCGTGGTCAGCGTGTTCGTCATCGTCTGCACGCTGATCGGCGCGTCACCGCCCACCAGAACCTTGCCCACCCGGATCTGCCGCGAGACCCGACGCTCGATGTTGCGCCAGGGACGGATGGGATTATGGGTCATCGTAAGGCTCCGCTGCGATTGCACCCAGGATAGGCGCTGGCGCGGGCGGCGGCAACTGCCGCAACGTCGCTATTCCGACGCGTCGTCTTCCGGCAGGACCGAGGACGCATCCGCTGTCGCAAAACGCGCCAGATCTTCATCCGCAGTCGGGTCGGCGGCCGCCAGCGTCTGCACCAGAACGTCCGGAGCCAATGCTATATCCTTGACCACGTTCGCCCCCGGCGCGGCCGGACCATAGGTCTGACCGTCCACGACGAAATAGATCGACCCAGAGTTGCCCGTGCGGAACACCGGCGCCTCTTCCAGCGCGGGCACGGCATAGCGTTCGCCCGCATCCAGAATCTTTTCGAACAGCACCGTGCCATCCGCCGCGTTCACCCGCACCCAGGACGGACGCACGGCGAGAACCTCGATGCCCTTCTGCGCATCCGCCACGACCTGAACGTCATCGCCCAGCGCCTCGGCAAGCGCCGCATCGACCGCCGCAGCCTCGCCTGCATCGGCCAGAACGCCCGTCTCGCGCGGGTTGATCGCGGCAATCGGCCCATCACGCGAGGTCAGGACCGGCACATCCAGCGCCTGCGGACGATACAGCCGGTCCATCACGTCGACCGGCGCCGTCCCATCGGCCACCACATCCCCCGCCGGGCGGGTCGCCACCACCGGCGGCGCCGAGGTGCCGACATCGGCCAAAGGATCAATCTGCGCCACCACGGTCGGCGCTTCATCGACCGGGGCCAGTTGCACGCGCTGCACTTCCTGCAGGACCGACCAGCCGCCATAGCCGATCGCCCCGATCAGCACGACCAGCACGGCAATCGAGCCCAGCGCGCCCGGTTCAACCTGGCTCCAGATCGCTTCGCCGCGCGGAATGAAACTTGCGTTCGGATTGGCCAGCGGATCCGAGATGTCAGACCGCGCCCGCGCCTTCACCACATGTTGCGGTGCCGCCGCCGCCGACAGACCATGCGACACGGCATAGCCCGCCTCGGCGCAGAACCGTTCAAACGCCCATTCCGGCTCCATCCCCAGATAGCGCGCATAGGACCGGACATAGCCCGCCACGAACCCCGGCGTTTCGAAAGCGGAAAGATCGGCGTTCTCGATGGCGGCGATATAGGTGGCCTTGATCTTCAGCTCGCGCTGAACATCCAGCAGGGACTTGCCCAGCGTGGCCCGTTCGCCGCGCATGAGATCCCCCAGCCGCAACTCGAAATCGTCAAAGCCCTTGGGCTTGTCCTCTTCGGTTGTCGAAGGTTTCGACCTCCAACCGATCATCTACGCCCTGTCCCCTTCGGTGGTCTGCTCGTCAAGCCGCCTTCCCGCGCGACTCACTCACTTTTCGTATTGAGGAAACGGTAGCACAGGACAAGGGGTTTTGCACAGGCTGGACGCCTCAAGCGACCGCCTCGGCGCGATTCAGCGCACAATGCGCCCACATCTCGTCCATGGCCTTTACCAGCCGGTCGATGTCGCTGGGTCCGTGCACTGGCGAGGGGGTGAACCGCAACCGTTCCGTCCCCCGTGGCACCGTCGGAAAGTTGATCGGCTGGACGTAAATTCCGTGCCCATCCAGCAGCATGTCCGAGATCATCTTGCAGTGAACCGGGTTGCCCACATGCACCGGCACGATATGGCTGCCATGGTCGATGATCGGCAGGCCAAGCCCCTTGAGCCGCATCTTCAGGATGCTGGCCTGGGTCTGGTGCCGCGCCCGCAAGGCAACGCCGCCCGCACCCTTCAGGAACCGGACGCTGGCCGCTGCCCCCGCCGCTACTGTCGGCGGCAAGCTGGTGGTGAAGATGAAACCTGGCGCATAGGAACGGATGGCATCCACCATCTTCGCACTTGCCGCAATATAGCCGCCGAAGACACCGTAGGCCTTGGCCAGCGTCCCGTTGATAAGGTCGATCCGGTGCATCTGTCCATCACGCTCGGCCACCCCGGCCCCGCGCGGGCCATACATGCCAACCGCGTGCACCTCGTCGATATAGGTCAGCGCGCCGAACTCCTCGGCCAGATCGCAGATCGCAGCGATGGGGCCGAAATCTCCGTCCATCGAATAGATCGATTCGAAGGCGATCAGCTTCGGTGCATTTGGGTCGTCTTTCGACAAAAGCTCGCGCAGGTGCGCCACGTCATTGTGCCGGAAGATGCGCTTCTCGCCGCCGCCACGCCGCACGCCCTCGATCATCGAGGCATGGTTCAGCGCGTCGGAATAGATGATCAGCCCCGGGAAGATCGACCGCAGCGTCGACAGGGTCGCGTCATTGGCGATGTACGCGCTGGTAAAGACCAGGGCCGCCTCTTTCCCGTGCAGGTCGGCAAGCTCTGCCTCCAGCCGCTTGTGATAGACCGTGGTGCCGCTGATGTTGCGCGTGCCGCCCGAACCCGCGCCGGTCGCCTCCAGCGCCTCGTGCATCGCGCCCAAAACCTCGGGGTGCTGACCCATGCCCAGATAGTCGTTGCCGCACCAGACGGTGATCTCTTTCTGGCTGCCATCGGGCTTGGTCCAGACCGCATGCGGGAACTGCCCTTGCTGCCGCTCGATGTCGATGAAGGTGCGATAGCGCCCTTCGTCGTGCAGGCGTTGCAGGCTGGCATCAAGCGCGCGGTCGTAATCCATGGTCTTCCCCGGTCCCGTTTGCGGCGATCCTGCCGGACCCGTCGCTCTGGTGCCTTGATTTCGGTCAATCTCGCTCGGGGTCCAAGGGGACGAATTGTCACCCCGTTTCCCACGGTGGCTGTCACATAGCGCAAGCCACCCGCTCTGGACAGTCCCCCGGCGACTGATAGGCTGCAAATCAATCACATTCCGGAGACCGAGATGACCCTCGACGCCGTCCTTGCCCGCATCGACGAAACCCTGCCCCAGTCGCTTGACCGGTTGATGGAGCTGTTGCGCATCCCCTCGATCTCGACCGATCCCGCCTACAAGGCCGACTGCGCCCGCGCCGCCGACTGGCTGGCCGCCGATCTTGCCTCACTGGGGTTTCAGGCCCGCGCCGCCGCCACGCCCGGCCACCCCATGGTCGTGGGTCACGGCGGTGAGGGCGCGCGCCACATCCTCTTCTACGGCCACTATGACGTGCAGCCGGTCGATCCGCTCAGTCTTTGGGACCGCGACCCCTTTGATCCGCAGGTGCAGGACACCCCCAAGGGCAAGGTCATCCGCGCCCGCGGCTCGTCCGACGACAAGGGCCAGCTGATGACCTTCCTGGAGGCCTGCCGCGCCTGGAAGGCCGTCCATGGCACGCTGCCCGGCAAGCTGACGATCTTCCTGGAGGGTGAGGAGGAATCCGGCTCGCCCTCGCTCATCCCCTTCCTTGAGGCGCACCGTGACGAACTCAGCTGCGACCTCGCGCTGATCTGCGACACTGGCCTGCACGAAAGCACCG
Source organism: Tabrizicola sp. (assembly GCA_025458105.1). Lineage (GTDB taxonomy): Bacteria > Pseudomonadota > Alphaproteobacteria > Rhodobacterales > Rhodobacteraceae > Tabrizicola. Next base: position 9,478 of record JALOTD010000073.1, read on the forward strand.
TCCCCGCGATCACCACCATGCTGCGCGGTCTAACCAAGTGCGAACTGACCGTCCATGCGGCGAACCGCGACCTCCATTCCGGCATGTACGGCGGCCTTGCCCGCAACCCGATCCACGTCCTGACCCGCATCCTCGGCCGCCTGCATGACGACCAGGGCCGAGTGACGATCCCCGGCTTCTACGACCGCGTCGACGAACTTCCCGACCAGATCCGCCAGCAGTGGCAGTCGCTGGCCTTCGACCACGCGGCCTATCTGGGCGACGTGGGCCTTTCGGTGCCCGCAGGCGAACAAGACCGCACCCCCCTCGAACGCATCTGGTCCCGCCCCACGGCCGAGGTCAACGGCATCTGGGGCGGCTATACCGGCGCGGGCTTCAAGACCGTCCTGCCCGCCGAGGCCCATGCCAAGATCAGCTTCCGCCTTGTCTCCCGGCAAGACCCCGACGACATCGCCACCCGCTTCAAATCCTGGTTCGAGGCCCAGCTGCCGCCCGACTGCACCGTGGACTGGCACGGTGGCAACGAAGGCTCCCCCGCCAGCGTGATGGCCATCGATGACCCCGCCTTCGAAGCCGCCCGCCAGGCGCTGACCGAAGAATGGTCCCGCACCGCCGCCTACATCGGCTCGGGCGGGTCAATCCCCGTCGCGGGCTACTTCAAATCGATCCTCGGGATGGACGCCATGCTGATCGGATTTGGCCGCGACGACGACAACATCCACTCCCCGAACGAGAAATACGACGTCGAAAGCTTCCACAAGGGCATCCGCTCCTGGGCGCGCATCCTGGCCCGCATCGCATGATCCGCGACGCCACCCCTGCGGACGAAAGCGCCTTCCGCGCGCTCTGGGGCCAGTATCTCGCCTTCTACCAGGTCGACCTCGCCCCCGCCGTCACCACCGCCACCTGGGCGCGACTGATGAACCCCACCTCACCCGTCAAGGCGCGCCTGGCCGAGGTGGAGGGTCAGGTGCAGGGCTTTGCCATTCACCTGCACCACCCCTCCACCTGGGTCGCGACCGAGGATTGCTATCTGGAAGACCTGTATGTCGCCGAATCCGCCAGGGGCCAGGGCCTTGGCCGTGCCCTGATCGACGATCTCATCAGCCTGGCCCGCGCGAAAGGCTGGGCACGGCTCTACTGGCACACCAATGCAGACAACACCCGCGCCCGGGCCCTTTATGACCAATACGTCGCCTCGGACGGGCACATCCGCTATCGCCTGCGGCTCTAGGGCTCAGGGCAGGTCCTCGCAGCGCGTCCAGATGTTGCGCGTGCCGTCCGCATAGTCCCAGACCAGCGCCGTATCCCGCGCGCCGACCGACAGCGTCAGCACCGCGGCTTCCGTCCACTCCCCGCCCCCGCCGCTGCCAAGGAGCGTGACCTCCACCTTGTTCGGCTCACCCGGAAACTCGATCAGGTCGGTCACCGTCAGCGCCCCGTCCATATGGATGAAGCTGCCGTTCTCCACCCGGATCCGCCCCTCTACCGAACAGGGCAGCCCCTCGGGCGCATACATCCCGTCGAACCCGGGCGGCAGGCTGATCCCCTCGGCGAACGCGGCAGGGGAGGAGAGGACAAGGGACAGCAGGGCAAGGCGGATCATCGGAACACTCCCACGGGGTCATCTGCACTCACATAGCCGCAGCCCAAGGGCCAGCGGAAGGCAGGAAATCAAGACCAAAAGGGGGAGGAGTGGCGCGGTGGACGGGGCTCGAACCCGCGACCCCCGGCGTGACAGGCCGGTACTCTAACCAACTGAGCTACCACCGCGCGTGGCGGGTCAGATAAGCGGTCCCGCGGGGGGCGTCAAGCGGGAAACTGTAGCGCGGGTCTGAAGGGAGAGGACCCGCTCCATAACGAGGACGCCCCCGGCCAGTGCGGCGAGAGTGGTGAGGCCTCGCTTAGGGCTGCTTGGCATTCTTGGAGGGTGGGACGGGCGGTGGGGGGCCGCAAGGGGGTCGGCCCTCTGTTCCCGCGTGGACAGGGGGGCGAGTGCCAGGGATTTCGAGGGGTTGGTTGTGGGCGTTAGGGGGGTGCTAAGGGTATTGTAAGACTGTGAACTGACACTTTCCCCCAAAGGCTCGATGATATCGGTCAAGGTGAATTTAGTCAGGCTAGCCTTGCCGCGGAAACCAAACGCCGCGCCTCAATAGCGAGTCAATATTTTGCACAACGTGTTTCTGGTCCAGTGAGGAAATATCAACATCCTCAATATATCCGGCCTCTTCGACGGAAAGGTTCCTCCTCAATGCATACTCTGAGATAAGGTTTCTTGCGTCATTCAAATTATAGGCAGTGACGCCACACCCAATATTTAGAGGGTTTGGAAAATCAAGCTCTGCAAAAGTGAACCAGTAACGTGTTAATCGGTTCATCTTGACCTCAATTTGGTTCAGACGTGATTACAGGTCCGACATTAGGGGTCCCAGCGCCAGCAAGCGTAGCAAGCGTAGCAAGCGTAGGGTGCGTGATTTCACGCACCATTTATCGTCACAATCAGCACAATTTCTCATATCTCTGCTTTCCTGTTAGCCTGCTACTCTTCCAAAACATGGTGCGTGAAATCACGCACCCTACGGACCGCAACGACACAGATCACCGGGTCGGACATCACCATCCGTATCGGCCTTCCCGGATATCACGATGCACGGATGAATACGGCCAATCCGCAGGTCGTTCAACAAGCCCGTGCTTGACCGGGTTCCACCAGCAATACCGGATATAGGCGCCAAGGTCGGCCTCATTACGGATGTGATGCTCCCAGAAGCGGCGTTGCCATATCCCCCGTTCCTGCCGGGCCTCGTGACTTGGCCGAAGCGGCCCCGGCGGCAATGCGCGTGAAAACCGCGCCTTGATCAACCGCCACACCACCCAGGCATCTATGTGGAATGGGCGTTCGGTCATTGTCGCCCGCACGCTTTCGCGAAGGAGTTCCGCATGATCGACCAAGAGCCATCCCTTGCGGTCAGCCAAAGCCACAGTGAAGAAGACGGACGCACCGGGAATGCGGGGACGGATGTAAGCCGACATGCCCCAATGGTTGCTTGGACGGTATTAAGGCTTCCCTAACGTCCACAGCCAACCCCTTGATATCAAAGGATACCACCCCCCTGTCCACGCGTGGACACCACTGTGGACACCACTGTGGACACCGGATCGGAAGGGGGGAAAGTGGCGCGGTGGACGGGGCTCGAACCCGCGACCCCCGGCGTGACAGGCCGGTACTCTAACCAACTGAGCTACCACCGCGCGTGGGGGGCGGGATAGACCGTCCCGAGCGGCCCGTCAACGGGGGGCGGGCAATTATTTGTCGGGGGCCGGAATGAATTCCTGGTCGTCGTCCGGAGGCAGCCGGAACCGCCCGTGCTGCCAGTCCCCCGCCCGCCAGGCCTCCCGGGCAGCGTCGATCTTCTCTCGGCTGGAGGCGACGAAGTTCCACCAGATGAAGCGCGGCCCGTCCATCGTGGCGCCCCCGAGAAGCATTACACGGGCGCCCTCCGGTCCGGCCTTGACCGAGACCCGATCGCCGGGGCGGAAGACCAGCATCCGGCCCGCCTCGAAGACCTGCCCGCCAACCGTGACCTCGCCTTCCAGAACGTAGACCCCCCTGTCCTCGTGGTCGTCCGGGAGCGGAATGGCGGCCCCGGGCTGAAGGCGGGCGTCGGCATAGAAGACCTCGGAGGGCATGGCCAGCGGGACGACAGCGCCCCAGGCAGACCCGAGGATGAGCCGGACCTCCTTGCCCTCGCCTTCCAGTTCCGGGAGAGCCGTCTTCGGAAGATGAGAGAAGCCCGCCGCATCTTCCTCGCGATCCTTCGGCAGGGCCAGCCAGGTCTGCAGGCCGAACATCGACAAGGGGGCCTTTCGGCTCTCCCCATCGGTCCGTTCGGAATGGGTGATCCCCAGCCCCGCGATCATCCAGTTCACTGCCCCCGGTTCGATCCACTGGTCGGTCCCGAGAGAGTCGCGGTGGTGGAGGCGGCCTTTCATCAGGTAGGTGACCGTCCCGAGACCGATGTGGGGGTGGGGGCGGACATCGATGCCTTGCCCGGTCAGGAACTCGGCCGGGCCCATCTGGTCGAAAAAGATGAAGGGACCCACCATCTGACGCTGGGCCGAGGGGAGCGCGCGGCGGACTTCGAACCCGCCGAGGTCGCGGGCGCGGGGGACGATCACGGTTTCGATCTTGTCGACCTGGTCACCGATCGGGATAGAGGCGTCGAGCAGGGGGTTCCACATGGCCGGGCTCTCCTTTGAAGGGGAAGGTAGACCCTGCGGGTCGCAAATGCACCCCTTGGGTCGCGCGCGGTGGGTGTGCGGGGGTGAACAGGGTGGATGTCCACGCGTGGACAGGTAGTGGATACCCATATTTTTCAATGATTTACTTGTGGACGTTTACGGTTTCTTAGTCCGATGCCGATTGCCGTGAGGCGACGGCACAGGCTTCAGCACGGCCAGTCCCCATCGCCCGGTCGCAGCGGTTTCGCGCCCGGGCGGAGCGTAGCGCAGGTGGCAGCGATCAGCGCGGGATAGTCTTCGACAGCCCCAAACCCATGGGTGACAAGGGCCGTTATGGCTTGCCCTTCGCGCCGCGCCTGAGCCAAGACGGGCTCGGCGGGGCCGTCCTGAACAAACCAGACCGCGACGAGATCGCCTGCGATCCGCAGAGCCGCAAGACAGGGCCGGGGAGCGCCGGGCTTGTGGGGTACGCCACAAAGCAACAAGGGTTCGCCCTGGATCAAAGGCATGGACTGCAGAAGGGGCGCGGCATTGCCCAAACCCCCCGCAAAGATGTGGGTGCCCGCGAATGCGTCAAGGTGACGGGCATCGGCCAGAGTGAACCAGCCGCGCGGCAGCGACTGCAAAAGCGGTGCAAAGGGATCGGCGCAGACGGATCGGGACCAGTGCCGCGCCAGTTGGTCGCAGATGAGACGCCATGCGGCACCGTCGACATCCTCGAGACCGAAGGCCTCGATCCAGATTGCGGCATTTTCCAGCGGCAGCGGGGTTGCGGGGTTGCCCGCGCTGTCGGCAAAGGCGACACGTCTGGCCGCGCGCCGTCCAAACTCTTCCTCGCTGTGGTCGGACAGGAAGGCCGTCCTTTCGGAACGCTCCCGAAAGGCGACCAGCGGTAGGGTCAGGGACACGCCGCCAAAGGACACATGCATGTCAGAGGCGAGCAGGGCCACGTCGGTTGGGGTCGGCGGTCGATTGTCTGGCCCGCTGGAGGCCCAACGCAGCAGACCTCCAGCCGCCAGGACGAGGATGGCGAAGCCGCCAAGGAGCGCCAGACCAACACGCAAGGAAGAGAGGAGCGTTCGCATCGATGGCTGGTGTCTTCGGCCTGGCTTGGACGGAGGTGACACCGACGCATCAGCCCTGTCTAGGCGGGTCCTGCAGACCTGCCACGTTGTCTGGAAAAGCTGAAAGGGCGGGGAACGACCCCGCCCTGCCCCGTTCGCAAAGCGCTTGGCGTCAGCGGGCTTGCGTTACCTCGGCCAGAAGGCGTTCGGTGCGGGCTTCTTCCAGCTTGTTGTGTAGGCGGTCGGCCTCTTCCTTGTCGCGGAGCGCCTTGGTGATGCCCACGGTGGCCGAGACCAGCATCAGCGCGGCCATGGCATAGAAGCCCTTGGCGGCAAAGCTCGCCTCAAGGAAGTAGATCCCGCCGGCCATCATCGTCGCGGCAACGATGAAGTTGACGTAAGAGAACATGTTGAAGGCCTGGCTGGTCCGCAGGCTGGGGGCGGTGATGTCGTTCATCTGAAGTCTCCGTTGCAAAGGGTTGTCAGGTCTGGATTATTCGGACTTGGCCTTCAGCCGGGCGAGGACAGCCGCAGCGTCGGGCTTCAGCGCGGGGCCGCAACCGGCGGCGGCGAGGCGGGCACTGATCGCCTCGGCTGACTGGTTGGCGCTGAGCTCGACCACAGCGGCGGCGGTCGCCTCGGCATGGAACTGGCGCGCTTGCAGGCGGGTCAGCGTCGCCTCGGCCTCGGTCAGCGATGCGGTGATGGGGCGGCTGACCACACCGCGTACCACTTGCGATTTCTGCGCGGCATCGGCCAGTTGCAGGCCCCGCTGCAGATCGCGCAGGCGGGCTTCGGCGCCAGCCAGTTCGTCCCGCAGGCGGGCGATTTCAAGGTCATAGGTGGCAAGCGCCCGTTCGGTCGTGCTGCGTTCCAGTTCCAGCTGGTCGATGGCAGCGGCCGCCTCGGCAGCGAGGTCGTCGCGCCCCTGCCCCAGCGCGGCAATCGCGCGGGCCTCTAGGTCGGCCAACTGCGCGGTGATGCGCGGCAGGGCTTTGCGTTCGCGTTCGGCATAGGCCATGACGACGGCCACGGCGCGACGGGCGGCTTCCACCCCCGCCGCCGCATCGCGCAGCTGCTGGCGCAGGATCGACAGCGCATTGCAATCGGCGACCGCCTGAGCGGCATCGTGGCTGCGGCCACGGATCAGGGTGATGACAGTGTTGAACATCTGGGCCTCTCGGGCTATGAACAGTGTTCACACCACGCCATGCGCATGAACGTCGTTCAATCTGGTTTTTGAACATCGTTCATTGTGACGTGGCGTCACGACGGAGAGCGCGGAAATGGCCGAGGACAAGAAGCCCGACCTGAGGACCCGGCTGATCGACGCAGCCGAGGCCGAGATTGCCGAGAAGGGCCTGATGGGGTTGAAGGCGCGAGATGTGACGGCCCGGGCGGGCTGTGCGCTGGGGGCAATCTACAATGCGGTGAGCGATCTGGACGAGCTGGTGATGCGGGTGAACTCGCGCACGCTGGAACGGCTGGGCGCGGCGCTGGCCCCGGCATCGCGGGCGGACAGCCCGGAGGCAGTGACGCTGGCCCTGGCCGATGCCTATGCGGTCTTTGCGCTGCAGAACCGGCGGCTGTGGTCGGCGCTGTTTGAGCATCGGCTACCGGAGGGGGTGGAGATGCCGGACTGGCACCGGGCCGAGCATGAGGTGCTGATCGCGCGGATCGGCGCGCCGCTGGCTGCCTTGCGGCCCGACTTGCCTGAAGAGGCGATCCGGCTGCGGGTGCGCACGCTGTTCGGTGCGGTGCATGGCGTGGTGCATCTGGCGTTGCAGGGCCGGCTGGTGGGCGTACCCGAGGCGCTGCTGCGGCAAGAGGTGGCCGCGCTGGTCGGCGCGCTGGTCATTGGTGCGCGGGCGGCGGTGGCGGGGGGTGGTGGGCGGTGAGGGACTCGAACCCCCGACATTCTCGGTGTAAACGAGACGCTCTACCAACTGAGCTAACCGCCCCCTGCCCTGCCCTCTACCCTGTTGCAGGCGGCCAGCGCAAGCCCCGTGACAATGACAAAAGCGCGCCGGATGGGGCGCGCTTTTGCGGATGATGGTGGGCGATAACGGATTTGAACCGCTGACATCTTCGATGTGAACGAAGCGCTCTACCGCTGAGCTAATCGCCCGATGCGGGGGCTTTTAGTCGTCCTCTCCGTCGTCTGCAAGGGCCAATCCGGCGGCGCGGGGGGCATCGGCCAGGCGCAGCTTGACCGTCAGGATCCCGGCCGAAGCCTTGGCGACGCGCAGCTTGCCAAGGGGCGGTACGACCAGGTTCGTCTTGGCGGCCAG
>JALOTD010000074.1 GCA_025458105.1 Tabrizicola sp.
CGACGAGGACCATCCATTCGGGCAGCGGGTCAAGCGGCGCGCTGAGCTCGGGCATTGTCTCGGCCAGGAAGTCGAAGCCCTGGCGGTGGATCAGTTCAAAGGCCGAAACCATGCCGGATGCGCGGTCCTGCGACAAAGCGAGAAGGGAAAGCGCTGCGACAGGCGAGGGGACCGCGAGCATGGCGACGAGGGAGGCCGCGGGGATCGGGAACAGCCGCAGGCTCGCGGCGGTGATGACGCCCAGCGTGCCTTCGGATCCGATCAGAAGGTGGCGCAGGTCATAGCCCGCGTTGTCCTTGCGAAGCCGCGTCAGGCCGTTGAAGATGGTGCCGTCGGGCAAAACCGCCTCCAGCCCCAGGCAGAGGTCGCGCGTGTTGCCATAGCGCAGGACATGGACGCCGCCCGCGTTGGCCGCAAGGTTGCCACCGATCCGGCAGCTGCCCTGGCTGGCGAGCGTCAGCGGGAAGAGCCGCCCGATCTTGGCCGCTGCGGCCTGAACATCGGCCAGGATCATGCCCGCCTCGACGACTATGGCGTTTTCTTCGGGCCAGGTGCCCCGAAGGGCGGTCATCCGTTCCAGCGACAGCAAGAGTGGCGCGGGGCCGTCCGGCATGATCTGGCCGCCGACCAGACCTGTGCCGCCGCCCCAGGGCACCACGCCGACGCGCGCGGCATGGCAAGCGGCCAGAAGGGTCGCGACCTGGGCGGTCGTGCGGGGGCGGGCCAGGGCGCCCGCTTGCCCATGCCAGCGGGCGCGGGGTTCCTCCAGGTGTCGGCTTTCCGGGGCGGAGAGCGTGCCCTCGGGCAGGCGCGCGGCAAGATGGGCGACAAAGGCCGGATCGCAGGGGTTCAGCATGGCGGGCTCCTTCGCCCCTTACCTAGCCCTGCGGTCGGGACGGCGCCAGTGCGGGATCAGTCGATAAAGGCGGGTTCCAGGACCATGATCGTGGGCGCGGAGGGCAAGTCGTCCAGCGACAGCGCGATCTGCGCCCCGCCGGTTTCAACGACGGTGAATTCGGCCGACATCTCGGTGAGGAAAGCCTGCAGCGAGGCTTCGCTGAACCAGTGCATCGGGATTACGACCGACGAGCGCAGCCGGCGCACGACGCCCGCCATGTCGGCCTGCCGCATGGTGTAGCCGCCGTCGACCGGGACCATGACAACATCAAGCCGCCCGATCATCGCATACTGAGCGTCGGACGGAATCTGGTGCAGGTGCCCAAGGTGGCCGATGCAAAGACCCCCTGCCTCGAAGATGAAGATGGAATTGCCGTCCCGCCGCGCGCCCTCGCCAAAGGGGCCACGCGTGTCGGTGGTCACGTTGCGGACCAGCATTGCACCAAGATCCAGCCGGTGATCGGCGGGGGTGCTGTCTTCCCCCCAGCCTTGCAGGACATGCGGGATGCGCGGGTCGGGGTTGGACGTCCAATGCGTGGAATGGGCGTTGTTCATGGTGACCACGTCCGGGACGATGTCCTGGGTGCCGATATAGCCTGTGTAGTCCGTAACGGCGATGGTGCCGTCCGAGGTCACGATCGCAAAACTTGCGTGGTCGATATAGCGGATCAGGACACTATCCGGTTCCAATCCCTCTTGCAGGGTTACCGGGACGACGTCCGGAATGCCCTGGGCCAGGGCAATGCAGTGCGAGGGGATGCGGTCTTGCGACCAGGCGGGCGCGGCGAGAACGGTCAGGGCAAGGGCCAGGCGCATCAGGTCACCTCCAGTCAGGAATGACGCAAGGGTAACCCGCTTTGGCCCAAGGTCCACTGCGAACCGGCTTCACGCCTGCGCGAGGTCCCCGGGCGCGCCGCGTGCCGCGACCATGGCCTGCAGCGCTGCAACAGTGCGCAAGTTGCGGGCGGTCATCGGCTTCGGCAAGTAGCGCGGCAGGACCTCGGCCAGCTTTGACGTGCCAAAGCCGCCGGGCGTCAAGAGGGTGAACCGACGCGGCGCAAGGTGCCAAGCGTCCCCCGCCGGCCGGGCAAGGGCGCGCAGGGCCGCCAGATCCGGCTGCGGCGGCGCTTTCAGAAAAAAGACATGGACAAACCTGGGATCGACGCCGGCGAAGGGATGGTCATGCAGCGCCGCGGCAAGGTCATGTGCGCCAAGGACAAAGGTCTCGGGCGCGAAGCCGAACCGCGTCGCGATGCCGCCGCGGATCATCGCCTCCAGATCGGGCGCGGCAAGGTCGCTTTCGAAGACGGCATTGCCCGACTGGATGTAGGTCTCGACCCGATGAAGCCCCATCCCGGTCAGAAGATCGCGGAACGCGGCCATCGGCAACTTGCCCGCGCCGCCGACATTCACCCCGCGCAACAGCGCAATCCGGGTCGACATGGCTTCCCTCTCTTCGCCGCAGGCGCCCCCGAGTGGCTTTGCGTCCTTCACGCAAAGCCGCGAGACAAAAGGCACGCGCGGAACGCGCTCATTTTGATAGTCGTCCCGACCTTAGCCCACGTCCGTGCGCCCGCGCCGGTCGCCGCGCAGGTTTGCGTACAGCACGTGGTTGCGCCAGCGCCCGTTGATCTGCAGATAGCTTTGCGCGACCCCTTCGTATTTGAAGCCGCACGTCTCCAGGACCCCGCGCGAGGGTGTGTTCTCTGGCAGGCAGGCCGCTTCCAGGCGGCTGAGGTCCATGCGGGTGAAGGCGTGGTGCGTCAGAGCCAGGATCGCCTCGCGCATATAGCCCTGGCGGGCGAAGGGCGCGCCGATCCAGTAGCCGAAGGTCCCGGTCTGCGCCGGGCCGCGACGGATATTGTCAAGCGTCAGCGCCCCCAGAAGCTGATTGTCCGCGCGGCGGATCATCAACATCGGCAGAGCGGTGCCCTGCGCCTCGGCCCGCTGGGCCCAGTAAACCCGGTTGGTGAAGGCGCGGCGGCTGAGATGGTCGGTGGACCAGACCGGTTCCCACTTCGCCAGGAACTCGACCGAGGCCTCCCGTAACTCTGACCATTGCCGCCAGTCGCCATGTTCCGGTAGCCGCAGCGTCATCCGCTCGGTTTCGACCCGGATACGGCGCTTCAGCCCCAGCATCAGGCAGACAGTCCCTTCCGGATCGCCGCAAGCCCAGGCGCATGGGAGACGGGGCCGTAGATCGCCACTGCCAAGCGCGCTGTTGTCAGATCGGCCGCAAAGGCGCGGACCGCAGACGCGTCGACCGCGTCAATCTTGGCGACAGCTTCCGAGACGTCTGGAATGCGGCCCCAGATCGACAGAAGCCGCGCGTTGCGTTCGGCCCGCGACGACGGGCTTTCCAGCCCCATCAGGAGCCCCGCCCGAAGCTGGGCGCGCGACCGGGCAACCTCGGCTTCGGTCATGTCATCGGCGGCCCGTTTCAGCTCGTCGATGGTCAACTGCGTGAGATCGCCGATCTCTTCTTCGGACGTTCCGGCATAGATCGTGACCTGCCCGGTATCCTCATAGGCATTTGCCTGGGCGTAGATCGAATAGCACAGACCCCGGTCCTCGCGGATCTTTTGGAAGAGGCGGCTCGACATGCCGCCGCCCAATGCGGTGGCATAGACCTGCGCGGCATAGACCTTGTCGTCGCGGTATCCCGGGCCTTCGAAGGACAGGGCGAAATGAACCTGTTCCAGGTCCTTGACCTCGCGATGTTCGCCGCCCGCGAAACGGGCGGGCTGCAGGGAAGAGCGGCCCACGGGCTTCAAAGCGCCAAAGATGCGTTCGGCTTCGGCAACGATGGCCGCATGATCCACGCCGCCAGCGGCAGAAAGGATCATCTGGTCGGGACTATAGTGCGCCGCCGTGAAGCCTTCGAGATCGGCCTTCCCGAACGCCGACACCCGTTCTTCCGGCCCCAGGATCGTGCGACCGAAGGGCTGGTCGGGATAGCTGACCTCGTGCAGCCAGTCGAAGATGATGTCGTCGGGCGTGTCGAGCGCCTGGCCGATTTCCTGCAGGATCACGTGGCGTTCGGTCTCGATGTCGGCCTTGCGGAACAGCGGGTTCAGGACAATGTCGGCGATCACGTCCAGCGCCATCAGCACGTCCTGGCTGAGGACCCGGGCATAGTAGGCCGTCATCTCGCGGCTGGTATAGGCGTTGATGTAGCCACCCACATCCTCGATTTCCTCGGCGATCCGCAGGGCGCTGCGGCGGCGAGTGCCCTTGAAGGCCATATGTTCCAGGAAATGCGCGATGCCGTTCTGTTCGGGTCGTTCGTGCCGCCCCCCGGCATCGACCCAAAGCCCTATGCTGGCAGATTGCAGGGCCGGCATGTCTTCGGTGACGATGCGAAAGCCGTTGGGCAGGGTGTGAAGCTGGTGAGTCAAGGTCCGGTCCGCGTACTGCTCTGATCGCAAGGTTCTACAGCCATGGTTCGGCTTGCGAAAGGGGCTGCGGTCAGGCAGGCTTTGGACATTGCACTTTCCCCATTTCAGGACCCCACAATGAAGCCCATTCTTGCCCTTATTTGCGGCCCTCTGCTTGCTGCCTGCGTCGCGGCCGACGCTTCGGTCCCGACCATCGACGGCACCCGCCTGACTGTCCTGCAGGACGACACCTACTACTGGCCCGCGCCCAGGCTGATGCGGTCCTCGACCGGCGAGATGGTCGAGGTCGAGCCCTTCCCCATCGTCACCGCGCTTGTGGTGGCCCGCGCCGACGGCAAGGCCCTGACGGAGGCGGATGAGGACATCGCCCGCCGTGCTGCCAACTTCTACTGCGACGACACCGGGGCAGGCCTACCCGGCCCATCAAGCCGGTTTGCCGATGGTGCCTGGGCCTTCGGCCTTTGCACCTCGCCCGCGCCTTGAGCCGGGCGCCTCAGGCGATCCTGTCGCGTACAAGCGCCTGAAGTGCTGCCAGGTCGTTCGGCACCCGGGTCATCCGTTCGGGCTTGTCAAAAAGGTCGGCCATGTGCGGCGGCAGACCGGGGCGAATGCCGGTCGCGCGTTCCACCGCATCAGGGAACTTCGCCGGATGCGCCGTGGCCAGGGTGATCATCGGGGTCTGGCCCAGATGCTCTTCGGCCACTTTCACCCCGACAGCGGAATGCGGGCACAACAGCTCACCCGTCGTCTGATGGTGGCGGGCTATTGTGGCAAGCGTCTCATCCTCGCTGCAGCGGCCCGAGGCGAAGGTGCTGCGCAAGGTTTCCAGCGCGCCTTGGCTGATGTGAAAGCCACCCTGCTTCATCTCGGTCATAAGCTGGGCGATGGCGCCGCCGTCGCGGCCGTACGCATCGAAGAGCGCGCGTTCGAAGTTGGACGAGACCTGAATGTCCATCGACGGGCTGATCGACGGCTTCACCCCGTTCGTCCGGTAATCCCCGCCCTTGAGCGCACGGTCCAGAATGTCATTCTGGTTGGTGGCGATCACCAGCTTGTCAATTGGCAGGCCCATGCGGCGCGCGACGTAGCCCGCGAAGATATCGCCGAAGTTGCCGGTCGGCACGGTAAAGCTGACGGCCCGATGCGGGGCGCCAAGCGCGGTCGCTGCGTAGAAGTAATAGACGACCTGCGCCAGCACACGGGCCCAGTTGATGCTGTTCACGCCCGCCAGCCGCACGCTGTCGCGGAAGGCGTGGTCGTTGAACATGTCCTTTACCCGGGCCTGGGCATCGTCGAAATCGCCGTCGATTGCGAGCGCGTGGCAGTTCGCTTCCGACGGCGTGGTCATCTGGCGGCGCTGCACGTCCGACACCCGGCCATGCGGGAACAGGATGAAGACGTCGACATTGGGAAGGCCCCGGAACGCCTCCATCGCCGCCGATCCGGTGTCACCGCTGGTGGCGCCTACGATGGTGATCCGCTCCCCTGTCTTGGCCAGGGCCGCCTGCATCATCTGGCCGATGAGCTGCATGGCGAAGTCCTTGAAGGCCAGCGTCGGCCCGTGGAACAGCTCCAGCAGGAAATGGTTCGACCCCAGCTGCACCATCGGCGCGCGGGCGGCGTGGTGGAAGCCCTGGTAGGCCTTGTCGATCAGGCCCTTGAATTCGTCGTCCGTGAAGAACCCGCCCAGAAAGGGGCGCATCACGCGGAAGGCGACCTCCTCATAGGGCGCGCCCGCGAGTGCGGCGATCTCGGCCTTGGACATGACCGGCACGGTTTCGGGCACATAGAGCCCGCCGTCACGCGCAAGGCCCGTCATCATCGCCTCGCCAAAGCCAAGGACCGGGGCCGTGCCGCGGGTGGATATGTAGTGCATGGTCATCGCCTTCAAACCTTCCGCGTCGTGATACGCCAGAGGAGGAATAGTGTCATCCCCGCCCATGTCGCCGCCAACAGGAACCATTGGATCGCATAGCCCCAATGGTTGTTGGGTATACCCGATGTATCGACCGGGACCGGCGTGATCCCGTCACCGGTTGGTTTCGACGCGACAATCAGTGTCGGATCGGTTCCGAGCTTTGCGGCCATGGCGGGGACATCACGGGCGAACCAGAGGCCTGTCTTCGCGTCCGGGAGCGGCGTGAAACTGTTCGAGTCCTGTGGCCAGTGCAGATGCCCCTCGACCTGTGCCTTGGTGACGGTCCGGGGCGCGGTGCGCTGGTCGTCCGGAAGGAAACCGCGCTGCACCATGATCCGGCGGCCGTCGGGCAGCGCGAAGGCTTCGATCAGAAGAACTCCGGGACTGGCACCCTTCTGGCCTGCCAGAACCTCCAGCACCTCGCCGGTGAAACGTCCCTCCGCGACGACGGCCTGGAATTTGTGGGGGGCTTCCTCGGGGAGGGTCGGCAGGGGGATGGGCGCGTTGCCGATGCGAGCCTCGATCTCGGCCAGGTAGACGCGCTTTTCTTCCATCCGGCGCAGTTGCCAGACGCCGAGGCTGGTCAGGATGATGACCCCAGCAAGGCCCAGGAGGACGGGAAAGACATAACGGCGCATGGGATCCCCCGGAAATGAAAGCGCAGGCCAAAGGGCCCGCGCTGACCGGTGACTTTGAGCCTTGGGCTTACTGGCCCCAGACGTAGACAGCGGCGAAGAGGAACAGCCACACCACGTCCACGAAGTGCCAGTACCAGGCGGCGGCCTCGAAGCCTACGTGCTTTTCGGGGGTGAAGTGGCCCTTCAGCGCGCGGATCAGGCAGACGGCCAGGAAGATCGTCCCGATGATGACGTGGAAGCCGTGGAAGCCTGTCGCCATGAAGAAGGACGCGCCGTAGATGTTGCCAGAGAAGCCGAAGGCTGCGTGGCTGTATTCATAGGCCTGCATGCCGGTGAAGATCACGCCAAGGCCGATGGCGAGGATGAGGCCGTTCACCAGGTCCTTGCGGTTGTTCTCATGCACCAGAGCATGGTGGGCCCAGGTCGCGGCGCAGCCGGACAGCAGAAGGATCAGCGTGTTGATGAAGGGCAGGTGCCAGGGGTCGAAGGTCTCGATCCCCGCGGGCGGCCAGACACCGTCGACCGCCGGGCTTTCCGGCCCCATCGGATACATGCGGTGCTTGAAGAAGGTCCAGAACCAGGCCGCGAAGAACATGACTTCGGACATGATGAACCCTCGGACCACCAGGCGAACATGACGTAGAGGACACCGGCAAGGCCGATCAGGCCCAGCCAGTAACCGCGGACGAAGTCCATCAGCGTGTATCCTGTGTCGGGCGTTGCATCGGGGGCATGCATCCCGAGAACTGCGCCAAACAGCATGATGATCGCGGCAACGGCGCCCGCGAGCGGCCAGATCGACGGCGGCAGGACGTGATAGTCGTGGTTCTTTGCGTGGGCCATGGCCGACGGTTCCCTCGTTTTCTTGGTCAGTTCACCGCGCCTGCGTCGGGCGTGGCGGTATCGGTCAGCGCCGCCTGCTCTTCCGGCAGGGGCGTTTCGTGGAAAGTGTAGCTGAGGACGATCTCATGCACAAACCGGCCTTCGATATCGTCTACGATGGCGGGGTCGACGTAGAAGCTGACCGGCATCTGCACGGTTTCGCCGGGTTGCAGGACCTGCTCCTGGAAGCAGAAGCATTCGACCTTGGTGAAGTAACCGCCCGCCGCGTAGGGAAACACGTTGAAGCTGGCGGTACCTGCCACCGGGCGGTTGGTCGGATTGTGTGCCTCGTAGAACGCCAGGCCGTTTTCGCCGATGCGGATTTCCATGGATGGCACGACGGGACGGAATTCCCACGGCATGCCGCCGTCAAGCGAGGCATCGAAGCGGACCTTCACGGTTTGGTCGAGAACGACTTGCGAGGCGCTGTCAGCCACCGAGGTGGTGCCACCAAAGCCGGTCACACGGCAGAACCAATCGTAGAAGGGCACCGCCGCAAAGGAGAGGCT
This sequence comes from Tabrizicola sp., assembly GCA_025458105.1. GTDB lineage: Bacteria > Pseudomonadota > Alphaproteobacteria > Rhodobacterales > Rhodobacteraceae > Tabrizicola. The sequence goes on from JALOTD010000074.1 coordinate 8,243, forward strand.
GCCCATGGTCACGACGACGCCGACCAGTTGCACCAGAGTTCTTTGCGGGCCTTGCAGGCGCGGGAAGATCATGGCGTGCCCTCCTTTGGTGTGCTTTCTGGTTGCACCACATGGTCGTAGCCCTGCATCGGATCGCCGCGCTGCACCTTGACCACGGTCAGGGCAAACACCAGCGCCACGAAGGCCGCAAGGGTTACGCCCAGCCCGACGTTGCGGCTGAACCGACGCTTGTGCAGTTCGTGTTCCGGGCGAAAGGTCATCACCAGCCCCCCAGGCCATAGGGCTTCAACGCGGCTTCGACGAGGAAGGCGGCGAAAAAGAGGAAGAGGTAGAGGAGAGAGAACCGGAAGACAGCTTTTTCAACCGCGTACTTGTCGGCCTCCGCCGTGGGCTCATCCCGGCGGAAGATGCGGAACGCCCCGACGACGAACCACAGGTTCAGCGCAACGGCCACAGCCAGAGTAAACGGGCCGCCGATTGAGGTCAGTGCCGCACCGAGAGCGACAGGAACCAGCAGCACCGTGTAGGCCAGGATATGCGCGCGGGTGGACTTGCGGCCGTGGGTCACGGTCAGCATCGGCACGCCCGCCGTGTGGTAGTCTTCCTTCATGAAGAGCGCCAGCGCCCAAAAATGCGGCGGCGTCCACATGAAGATGAGGGCGAACATCAGGATCGCCTCAAGCGAGACCGAACCTGTTGCGCAGACCCAGCCAATCATCGGCGGGAAGGCACCTGCAGCCCCACCGATGACGATGTTCTGCGGCGTCGAGCGCTTCAGCCACATCGAATAGACGACGGCATAGAAGAAGATCGTGAAGGCCAGAAGGGCAGCGGCCATGAGGTTAGTTGCCAGGGCCAGCATCACGACGCTGATTCCTGACAAAGCCAAGCCGATGGCCAGCGCCTCGCCCGCCTCGATGCGGCCCGCAGGCACGGGGCGGCGTGCGGTGCGCTTCATCACGGCGTCGATGTCGGCATCCCACCACATATTCAGCGCGCCGGACGCGCCTGCGCCGAGCGCGATGAACAGAATGGCAGCAAAGGCCTCGACCGGGTGGAGCGACACCGGCGCGACCAGAAGGCCGACCAGAGCCGTGAAGACCACCAGCGACATCACCCGCGGCTTGAGAAGCTGCACATACTCTCCGAAGCCCGCCTCATAGGGGGGCTGGCCTGTGCGCTCATATGCTCCGATATCGCTCATCCGGGTTCCGTCTTGGCTGCGGGGGTCTGCCGTGGCAGCCCCCGTGGTCGCTGGGTAGGGTCAGGCCAAGGCCCTTCAGTCGCTTGATGCGACCTGAACTGGGGCGGGGGTGTCGGTCATCGACAGTTGGTATTCACCGTTCTTCGCACCCTCAAGCCACTGGGCATAGGCCGCTTCAGAAACGACCTTGACCGTGATCGGCATGTAAGCATGCATCTGCCCGCAAAGCTCCGAGCACTGGCCGAAGTAGATACCTTCCTTTTCGGCCGTGAAGTGCAGGGCCGCCAGACGACCCGGCACCGCATCCTGCATCACGCCGAAGGCGGGGATCTTCCACGAGTGGATGACGTTCGACGCGGTTACTTGCACGACGATGGTCTTGCCGACCGGGACGACAACTGCAGTGTCGGTGGCCAAGAGGAACTGTTCTTTCGTGTAACCGGCAGCGACCAGATCGGCCTCGACCTCGGGCGTGAGCATGTTGTTGCCACCAAGCGAGGGCGAGCCGATCATGTAGCTGTCGAAGGCCACGCCTTCGTCGACATATTCATAGGCCCAGTACCACTGGTGACCGGTTGCCTTGATCGTCACGTCACCCACCGGGATTTCCTGATCGCGGAACAGGACCGGCAGGGAGAACGCCCCGATGAAGACAAGAATGACGATCGGGATCACGGTCCACGCCACTTCCAGTGGCGAATTGTGAGTGAAACGCGCCGGCGTCGGGTTGGATTTCGCGTTGTAGCGGATGACCACATAGATCAAGAGCGCCGTCACGAAGATCACGATGGCGGTGATGATGTACAGGATCATGTGATCCAACCACTGCAGGTCGCGCGCACCCGGGGTCGCCGCGGGCTGAAAGCCCATCGCGCCATCTACCGGCTGCCCAATGATCTCAAGTGCTTGCTGGCCAAGGGCCATGCCGGCTGCCAGGGTTGCGGTCAACGCCGCGGACATCCCGGTCATCACAGTCGAAAGGCGCATGTCTTTTTCCCGTTCGCGTCGCGGCCTGTCGCCGCCGTTTTTCCTGACCTGTCGTGCAGACAGAATCCGGTTGTATACGGGCACGGTAAAACCATATTAGCGCCACCGCGACAAGCGAAACCGTTGCGACAAGTCAGCGCCCCCTAGGGCCCGGTGGCAGCAGGAAAGGGCAGGCGATGCTGCTTCTCAAGCTTGGCCTACTTGCCGCAGGTTCCCTTTACGCCGCTGCCGTTTCCGCGATGTTCTTCCTGCAGCGCGACCTGCAATACTTTCCAACCAAGCGCGATCCGAGCCCTGAGTCCTTGGGCCTGAGCGGGGTCGAGAGGGTGGAACTGGCCACCGCCGATGGTGAGACCGTTGTCCTTTGGTTCGTCCCGCCCGATGAGGGGCAGCCGGTTGTCCTGTATCTGCATGGCAACGCTGGGGAAACTGCCGACCGGGCGGATCGGTTGGCGCTGTATCAGGCCCGTGGCTTCGGGGCGGCCTTCCTGTCCTGGCGGGGCTATGGCGGCAGCACGGGGCGTCCGACCGAGGCGGGGCTGATGGCTGATGCCGAGGCGGCCTTGGCCTTCCTTGAGGGCCGGGGATATGCGCTGGGCCAGATAGCCCTGGTCGGCGAATCGCTGGGGACAGGGGTTGCCGTGCAGCTGGCCGCGCGCCATCCGGTCGGCGCCCTTGTGCTGGAGGCGCCCTATACCGCCGCTGTCGATGTCGCCGCCCGGGCCTATCCATGGGTTCCGGTCCGGCTGTTGATGAAGGACCAGTTCCGCTCTCGCGCCCATATCGGGCAGGTCCGGTCTCCGCTTCTGGTCCTGCATGGCGAGCGCGACCGGGTGATCCCGTTCGCCATGGGCCGTGCGCTGTTCGATCAAGCGGGCGAGCCCAAGACATTCCTGTCTTTGGGGCCGGTGGGACATGAAGCGCTGTTTGACCCTGCAACCTGGGAGACGGGCGCCGATTTCATCGCCCGGATGGGGCAACCTTGATGGGGATGGTGCGCAAGGGACTGATCCTTCTGGCCCTAATGTACGCCCTTGCGGTCGCGGCGCTGTATCTGGGGCAAAGGCAGCTGGTTTTCGACCCGTCGCAGCGGGCGCCTGCGCCGGAGGAGGCAGGCTTTGCAGGGGCGACGGAACATGTCCTGACCGCAGCGGATGGAACGCGGGTGCGTCTGTGGCATGCGCCTGCGCCGCGTGGGAGCGCGACCATCCTCTATTTTCAGGGCAAGGGGGGCGAGATTGCCGACCGTCCCCAACGCTGGGCGGCCTATCGCGCGGCGGGGTTCGGCGTGGCCTTCCTCAGCTATCGCGGCTATGGCGGCAGCGAAGGGGAGCCGTCGGAGGCGGGCCTGCATCTGGATGCGGACGCGGCCTATGGCTGGCTTCTGGAGCAGGGTGTCAGCCCGGACCGGCTGGTTCTGGTGGGCGAGTCCCTTGGGACCGGGGTAGCCACCCGCCTTGCCGCCGACCAAGCGGTTGCGGCCCTGATCCTTGAGGCGCCCTATACCTCGCTGATCGATATCGCGGCCTTGCGCTTTCCTTTGGTGCCCGCGCGCCTGTTGATGCGCGACCCGTTCCCCTCGCTTGACCGCATGCCCGGCGTGAAGGCTCCAGTCCTGATCCTGCATGGCACCGACGACAGCCGTGTCCCGCCAGCGATGGGCGAGCGTCTGTTTCACGCCGCGTCGGGACCAAAGGAACTGGCGCTGATACCGGGCAGGGGTCATGTCGATCTGTTCGGGCCGGACCTCTGGGCCCGTGAGGTGGACTTTCTGCATCGGGTGTTCAACGGGCCGCCCCGCTGACTTGCAGCCCCCGGCACAAGGGCCTACCTTCCCGCAATGCCCGAGAGGACCTCATGACCGACGCCCCATTCCGACCCTTCGAAACCCATCTGGACGAGGCCGCAGCTCTGGCCACCCTGCGCGCCGCAACGTCGGGCGCGGATGATGGCGAGTTGTTCCTGGAACGGCGCCGGGCGGAAAGCATCGTCCTGGACGACGGCCGCATCCGGCAGGCGACCTATGACGCAAGCCAGGGCTTCGGTCTGCGGGCGGTGCGCGGGGAAGTTGCCGGCTATGCCCATTCGACCGAAATCTCCGAGACAGCGCTGCGCCGCGCCTCTGACACGGCGCGGCTGGCGGTTGGTGTGGGCGGGGGCACGCTGGCCGACCCGCCGCGCGGCACCAACACCCGGCTTTATCAGGCTGAAGACCCGATGGCTGACGCGACGTTCCCGGTGAAGATCGAGCTTCTGCGTGAGATCGACGCCTATGCCCGCGCCCTCGACTCGCGCGTGGTTCAGGTCTCGGCCACCCTGTCGGCAAGTATCCGGGAGGTCGAGATCTTGCGGCCCGAGGGCACTCGGTGTGCCGACATCCGTCCTATGGCGCGGTTGAACGTCAGCGTGATGGTCGAGGAGAACGGCCGTCGCGAGCAGGGCATCACGGGAAAGGGTGGTCGGCACGGGCTTGCGCAGTTGATGGCGCCGGAGACCTGGAAGCCGATGATCGCCGAGGCATTGCGGATTGCGCGCGTCAACCTTGGCGCCGTCGAGGCACCAGCGGGAGTGATGGATGTCGTCCTAGGCCCGGGCTGGCCCGGGATCCTGCTGCATGAAGCCATTGGCCACGGCTTGGAAGGCGACTTCAACCGCAAGGAAACCTCGGCTTTTGCCGGGCTGATGGGGAAACAGATCGCGTCCAGGGGTGTGACTGTCCTTGATGACGGGACAATTCCTGATCGGCGTGGCTCGATCAGCATCGACGACGAGGGCACCCCGTCTGCGAAGAACGTGCTGATCGAGGACGGCGTGCTGGTGGGCTACATGCAGGACCGCCAGAACGCGCGGCTGATGGGCGTTTCCCCGACCGGCAACGGGCGCCGCGAAAGCTTTGCCCATATCCCGATGCCCCGGATGACGAACACCTACATGCTGGCTGGGAACGATGACCCGGCGGGGATCGTGGCCAGCCTCAAGGACGGGATCTACGCCGTGGGCTTCGGCGGCGGTCAGGTCGACATTACTTCTGGCAAGTTCGTCTTTTCCTGTACCGAGGCGTACCGGGTGCGCAATGGCGTGGTGGGCGAAGCGGTGAAGGGGGCCACCCTGATCGGCGACGGGGCGACCGCGTTGAAGGGCATCCGTGCCATCGGGAATGACCTGGCGCTTGACCCGGGCATCGGCAATTGCGGCAAGGCCGGGCAATGGGTCCCGGTGGGTGTGGGCCAGCCAACCCTGATGATCCAAGGTCTGACCGTCGGCGGCGCTGCGGCCTGATCGGGACACAAGACGTTTCGAAATGCAGAAGTTCCGTCGATGCAATCTGGCGCAGCAGCGCCAATGTTCACTGTTTACCCCCACCGCAAACCACGCTACCTTCACTCTTCCGGTGACGCATAGGAGAGCAGGTGATGATCCTCGTCGGCCAGTATGACAGCCCGCCCACCCGTCGCATCGCCGTGGCGCTGCATCACTACGGCATACCCTTCACCCGCGATACCCGCTCGATCTTCGGCGATGCCGAAGCGATCGGCCGGATAAGCCCTCTGACCCGCATCCCCGCACTGGTCCTTGAGGACGGCGAGGTGCTGATTGACAGCGCGGCGATCCTGGACCACCTCGACGAACTGGCCGGTGACCGCGCCCTTTGCCCGGCCTCAGGGCCTGCCCGGCGCAAGGTCCTGCAGATGACCGCACTGGCGCAGGGTACGCTCGAGAAGGCCGCCGCCATTGTCTACGAACGCTTCTACCACGCAGGCCCGATGCAAAGCCGCGATTGGCTCGACCGGTGCCTCGGCCAGGCCCGTGCGGGGCTTGACGAACTGACGCGCCGCCTGTCCGCACCCTTTGCCTGCGGGTCCACGCTTACCCATGCCGACGTGATGATCACCACGCTGATCTGGTACATGCAGGACCGGATGGATGAGGTCCTGTCGCCCGAAGCCCACGAACCGCTGATCGGGCTTGCCCAGCACTGCGAGACGCTGCCCGCCTTCCGCGCCGCCGAGATCAGCGATTTCGAAAAGATGCCGAAAGGCTGAACGCCGATTTCTTCAAAGAAATCGGACCGGAGCCTTTGAAGGCTCCGAACCGGAATTTTCGAAAATTCCGGCTCCTACCGTCCGAACTTGCCCTTCAGCGCATCCGCAAAGGCATTCCCGCCCCCCTGCGGACCCGACTGCATCGGCCCCCGCACAGGCTTCGACGGTCCCGGCCCCCGCTCCCGCGCCTCGTCCTTCGCGCTGGTCCCGCCGTCCGACTTCATCGTCAGACCGATCCGCTTGCGGCCCACATCGACCTCGACCACCCGGACCTTGACCACGTCCCCCGCCTTCACCACCGCATGCGGGTCCTTCACGAAACTGTCGGACAACTGGCTGACATGCACCAGCCCGTCCTGATGCACGCCCACATCCACGAAGGCCCCGAAGGCTGCCACGTTGGTGACAGTCCCCTCCAGCACCATGCCGGGCCGCAGGTCGGTGATCTCGTTCACACCCTCGGTAAAGGTCGCCGTCTTGAACGAAGGCCGGGGGTCGCGGCCCGGCTTTTCCAGCTCGGACAGGATGTCCTTCACTGTCGGCAGACCGAACCGATCATCGACAAAGCTTGCCGGGTTCAGCTTCTTCAGCGCCGCACCATCGCCCATGAGAGCGCGGATGTCCCGCCCGCAGGCCGCCACGATCTTCCGCGCCACGTCATAGGCTTCCGGATGGACGGACGAGGCATCGAGCGGCTCTTTCCCCCCGGTGATCCGCAGGAACCCCGCCGCCTGTTCAAACGCCTTCGGCCCCAGCCGCGCGACCTTGAGAAGGTCCTTCCGCGTCCCGAACGGCCCGTTCTGATCCCGGTGCGCCACGATGGCCTCGGCCAGCCCCGGCCCCACCCCCGACACCCGCGCGAGCAAGGGCGCGGAGGCCGTGTTCAGGTCCACCCCCACCGCGTTCACCGCGTCTTCCACCACCGCGTCCAGCGATTTCGCCAGCCGGTGCTGGTCCACGTCGTGCTGGTACTGGCCGACGCCGATCGCCTTCGGCTCGATCTTCACCAATTCGGCGAGGGGGTCCTGCAAGCGCCGCGCGATGCTGACATCAGGGAACTCTTTTGCGGCCAGTTCCGACGCCGAATAGACCGACGCCCCCGCTTCGCTGACGATCACTTTCACCGGCTTGTCCGTCCCCGGCAGCAGCGCCAGAAGGTCGGCCACCAGCTTCTCCGTCTCGCGGCTGGCCGTCCCGTTGCCGATGGAGATCAGCTTGACTCCGTGCTGCCCGATCAGCCGCGCGATGGCGACCTGCGCGCCCTTCAGGTCGTTCTTCGGCTGGAACGGATAGACCGTGTCCGTCGCCACGACCTTGCCCGTCGCATCGACGACCGCGACCTTCACCCCTGTCCGGATGCCAGGGTCCAGCCCCATTGTGGCCTTGCCCCCGGCCGGGGCCGCCAGCAGCAAGTCCTTCAGGTTGCGCGCAAAGACCCGGATCGCCTCGGCCTCGGCCGCCTCGCGTAACTCGGCCATCAGGTCCAGCGTGAGCGAGGTCTTGATCTTCACCCGCCAGGTCCAGGCCGCCGCCTCGCGCAGCCACTTGTCCCCCGCGCCTTGCCCCGCCCGCAGGCGCGTTCCGCAGGGCTTTCACCGCGCGGCGCATCTGCGTCGACTTCAAGGTCCAGTGTCAGGACTTCTTCGTTCCGCCCCCGAAACATTGCCAGCGCGCGGTGGCTGGGAACCCTGGTGAAGTCCTCGGTATGGGCGAAGTAATCGCTGAACTTGGACCCGGCCGCTTCCTTTCCAGCCACCACTTTGGCTGCCAGTTTCCCGGCCTTGCGCATATGGTCGCGCAAGCGGCCAAGAAGGCTTGCATCCTCGGCCAACCCTTCGGCCAGAATGTCCCGAGCGCCTTCCAGCGCGGCTTTTGCATCCGGGAAACCTTCCGACAGGAAGCCGCCCGCCAGCGCCAAGGGGTCCGCCGACCGATCCGCCAGAATGGCGTCGTAGAGGCCCTGCAAACCCGCCTCGCGTGCGATCATCGCCTTGGTCCGGCGCTTGGGCTTGTAAGGCAGGTAGATGTCTTCCAGTTCGGCCTTGGTCACAGCCCCGGCGATGGATTTTGCCAGCGCATCCGTCAGCTTGCCCTGTTCGGTGATCGAGGACAGGATCGCCGCCCGCCTCGCCTCAAGCTCGCGAAGGTAGCCTAGACGTTCCTCAAGCTTGCGGAGCTGCGTGTCGTCGAGACCGCCCGTCACCTCTTTGCGGTAGCGTGCGATGAAGGGGACCGTCGCGCCGCCATCCAGAAGCTCGACCGCCGCGCTGACCTGTGCGGGCGTCGCCCCGATTTCAGTGGCAATCAGGCGGGGGATCTGGGTCAGGCTCATGCGAATCCTCTAAGCGTTGGGGCCAAGACCCTAGCGAGGCCGGGGGCAGAGGTGAACCCGTCTGCGCGCTGCATTATGGAGTTCCCTCCATCCGGGCTGCCGCCTATCATCGGCCAGAGCGCCGGACGTGTGCAGGGAGGATGACGTGACCGTTTGTTTTGTGACCGACCGGGACTTGCGGTTCGGGGATTGTGACATCTCGGGCACGGCATATTACCCGGCCTATCTGAACATCCTCAACGGTGTCGTCGAAGAGTTCTGGGCCCATATCGGCTGGCCTTGGCACGAGATCATCTGGCAGGAACGCTGGGGCACGCCCACGGTGCATCTGTCCTGCGATTTTTCGAAGCCGTCGTTTTTTGGTGACCGGCTGACGTTCCGGGTGTCCATCCTGAAGGTTGGCAAGTCCTCGGTCCGATTGAAGCACACGATCCATTGCGGGGACGAACATCGCTGGTCGGTGGAACAGGTGCTTGCGGCAAGCTGGCTCGACAGCCACACCTCGATGCCTTGGCCAGATGAGGTGAAGGCCAAGCTGGAAAGCCTGATGGCCGAGGCCGCGCCCGAACGCCGCCCCGTGGCAGCCCCTCAACCCCAGGGCTGAGCGGGGTCGGGCAGGGGGATCGCTGACAGAAGCTCCTGCGTGTAGTCGGCCAGGGGGTCGGCGAAAAGGTCGGGCGTGGGGCGGTTTTCGACGATCCGGCCCTGGTGAAGGACGATCGTTTGCTGGCAGAGGCGGCGGATGACGCTGAGGTCGTGGCTGATGAAGGCGAGCGTCAGGCCTAGGTCGCGGACCAGCCGCTCCAGCAGGTTCAGCACCTGCGCCTGCGAGGAGACGTCGAGGCCCGAGACAATCTCGTCGGCCAGGATGAAGTCAGGCTCCAGAGCGATGGCGCGGGCGATGCCGACGCGCTGACGCTGCCCGCCAGAGAGTTCGTGCGGAAAACGCATGGCAAAGGCTTGCGGCAAGCCCACCTGGTCAAGCGCGCGGGTGACGCGGGTCGGGATGTCGGTAAAGCCATGCAGGCGAAGGGGCTCGGCGATGATGGTGCCCACCCGGTGGCGCGGGTTCAGCGAGGACATCGGATCCTGAAAGATCATCTGGAACCGCCGCCGCAGCGGGCGCAGGGCGGCATCGGACAGATGGGTGATGTCTGCCCCGTCAAAGCGGATGGTCCCGCCCGAAGGCTCCAAGAGCCGCACCAGCGCGCGGCCCAAGGTCGACTTGCCCGAGCCCGAGCCGCCGACGATGCCGACCGCGCTGCCCTTCGGGATGGTGAAGCTCAGGCCCTTCAGGATCTCGATCTTTGGGGCGGCGCCCAGGAGGGGCTTGGCGGTCATGTCCGCCAGGGAGAGCCGCAGGTCCTGTATCTGGTAAAGGTCAGCCATGCGGTGCCCCCCGGTCGAAGGCCGCCACTTCGGCGCGGACGGCGTCGATCACAGCGTCAGGCACCGGGTTCAGCCCGGCGGCGGGGTCGGTGTATTTGGGCGTCGCGGCCAGGAGGGCGGCGGAATAGGGGTGGCGGGGGGCGGCGAAGAAGTCGGCCACGGTGCTGTCTTCCACCACCATGCCGGAGTAGAGGACGGACAGGCGCTGACAGACCTTGGACACCACGCCAAGGTCATGCGTGACGAAGAGGATTGCCGTGCCGTGGCGGGCCTGCATGCCTGCGATGAGCCTAAGGATCTGCTTCTGCACCGTCACATCCAGCGCGGTCGTGGGTTCATCGGCCACGATCAACCGGGGCTCGGCGGCGAAGGCCGAGGCGATAAGGATGCGCTGGCGCATGCCGCCTGACAGCTCATGCGGATAGGACCGCAGCACGCGGTCGGGGTCGGCGATCTGCACCTCCGCCAGCAGTTCCCGCGCGCGGGCGTCGGCGGCAGGGCGGGTCCAGCCCAGGATGTCGACCAGCCGGTCGGTGATCTGCGGCCCGATCCGGTGGCTGGGGTTCAGCGCGGTCAGCGGGTCCTGCGGGATCAGCGCGCAGGTGGCCCCGATGCGACGACGCCGCTCCTTGGGGGGCAGGCGCAAGAGGTCGGTGCCTTCCAGCAGGATCTCGCCGCCCGTGATCTCGACAGAAGGGGGCAGGATGCCCAGGACCGCCTTGCCGATCATCGACTTTCCGGCCCCGGATTCGCCCACCAGCCCGCGCACCTCTCCAGCCGCAAGGTCAAGGGGCACGCGCCGCAGAAGGGGCGGGCCCTTCTTCAGCCGGACGGAAAGGTCGCGGATGACCAGCGCGCTCATCTCAGCACCGGGTCAAAGCGGTCCTTCAAGCCTTCGCCAAGCTGGCTGAAGGAAAGGACGGTCAGGAACAGGGTGACCAGCGGGAAGACCAGCACCCACCAGGCCTGATGGATTGAGGTGCGGCCTTCGGAAATCATGCCGCCCCAGGTGGGATCGTCGGTGGAGATGGAGAGGTTCACGAAACTGAGGATCGCCTCGACGATGACGGCAATGCCCATTTCCAAGGTCAGAAGGACGACGATGGTCGGCAGGACGTTGGGCAGGACCTCGCGCACCATCGTGCCCAGCCGCCCCCGCCCGGCCACGCGGGCCGAGGCGACATAGTCCATCGCCCCTTGCGCCATCGCCTCGGCTCTTACCACCCGGGCAAAGCGGGTCCAGTCGATGACGACGATGGCGATGATGATCGACATGAGGCCCGGGCCTAGGACCGCGATCAGAAGGATGGAGAACAGGACCGGCGGGAAGGCCATCCAGATGTCGATCAGGCGCGAGATCACCATGTCCACCCAGCCACGCAGGAACCCGGCCAGAAGGCCAAGGGTCGCGCCGATCAGGCAGGTGATCGTGCCCGCGACCAAAGCCACCAGCAGCGCCACCCGCGCGCCGTGCAGGATGCGGGACAGGACATCGCGGCCAAGGCTGTCGGTGCCCAGCCAGTAGCCCGGTTCGGAACCGGCCATCCAGACGGGGGGCAGGCGGCCCAGGAAAAGGTCTTGCGCCAGCGGGTCCTTGGGCGCGATCCAGGGGGCGAGAAGGGCCGCCAGCGCCAGCGCGCCCAGCCACCCGGCCGACAGCCACAACCGCAGCCCCGCGCGGCGCCGGACCTGGGACCGCCCGTCAAGCATGGCGCAGCCTTGGGTTCAGGACGGCGTAGAGGAGATCGACGATCAGATTCACGGCGGTGAAGATCGCGGCGAACAGAAGCACAATGCCCTGGATCAGCGGCAGGTCGCGGTTGATGACGGCGTCGATGGCCATGTTGCCCAGGCCTTCGTAGGAGAAGAGCCGCTCGATGATAACCGTGCCGCCGATCAGGAAGGTGAACTGCACGCCGACAAGGGTGAGTGTTGGCAGGGCGGCATTCCGCAAAGCCTCGCGCAGGATCACGCGCGTCTCGCCATAGCCCTTGGTGCGGGCCAGGGTCACGTAGTCGAGGTTCATCGTTTCCTTCAGGCTTTGCTTCAGAAGCTGCCCGATGATTGCCGCCAGCGGGATCGCCAAGGCGAGGGCTGGCATGAACATGTGGGCGACGATGTCAGCCCAAAGGTCAAATCGCAGTCGGATCAGGCTTTCGAAGAGGTAGAAGTTGGTGGCGAAGGGCAAATCGAGGCTGGGCGTGACCCGGCCCGAGATGTGAAAGACCGGCATCAGCACGCCGAAGAGAAGGATCAGGATCAGCCCCCACAGGAAATCGGGGACCGACAGGGCCATGCCGTTGGCCACGTCGATCGCGCCTTCGGTCCGGCCCCCGCGAAAGCGCGTGCCCGTCAGCGCCGCCGCCCCGCCCAGGATCATCGCCATGACCAGCGCCATGATCGACAGCTCCAGCGTGGCGGGCAGGCGGCCCAGCACCAGGTCCAGCACCGGCTGGCGCGTGGTGATCGAGGTGCCGAAATCGCCTTGCAGGACGCCCGCCACCCAGATCGCGAACTGCTCGGGGATCGACTTGTCCAGCCCGTAAAGCGCGGTCAGGCGGGCGATATCTTCTTCGGTGGCACCAGGGGGCAGCATCATGGCGATGGGATTGCCCGGCACGATGCGGATCACGACGAACACGATAACCGCCACCCCGGCCAGGGTGACGATGGTCGTCAGAAGCCGCAGAAGAAGGATGCGAAGGATCGGCATGGCGCTTTCCGGTCAGGCCTTGCCGCCCCCCACCCCCTCCCTCCCCCACAGTGGGGGGAGGGAGGCGCTTGGGACGGCGGCAAGGCCCGGCTTTCGGTGGCTGGTCACGCCCGTTTCATCAGATGCGGCAGCAGCGCACCGCTGGCATGGGGAGTGACCACAACGCCCGGCGCGTGCAGGATTGGCTGGACATACTGCAGAAGCGGGATCACCAGCGCGTTTTCGGCCACATAGCGGTCCACGGCCTTCCAGCCTTCGATCCGCTTGGCCTCGTCCGCCTCGCCCCAGAGGGGGCCGATCATGTTGATGAGATCCTCGCCGTCCCAGACCGAATGCGGGCTGGGTCCGAACATCGCGAAGCCGGTCGAGGTCGTGGGATCGCCCACCGAGTTGCCCCAGTTGTAGAAGGCGGCAGGGGCCAGCTGGTCGGCGGCGCGAAGTTCGAAATGCTTGGCGATTTCATAGACTTCGATCTCCGCCTCGATCCCGACGCGGCGCCAGAGGCCGACAATGGCCTGCACCATTTCGTAATCCTTGGGCTTGAAGCCGCGGGTGGTCTGGATCTTGAACTTCACCGGGTTGTCGGGGCCATAGCCCGAGGCAGCCAGCAGTTCGATGGCCTTCGCCTCGTCATAAGCCACAGTGATCGAGGCGTCGAACGCGTCGTATTCCGGGGTCTGGAGGGTGTCGATCTTCACGCCATAGCCGGAGAGAAGACGGTCGATGATCGCCTGCTTGTCAATGGCATGGGCGGCGGCCTTGCGGACGTTGGGGTCGGTCATCACCTCGATGTCGTTCAGGAAGATCATTCCGATGTCGCTGATCGGTGCTGCCACCCCGGCCAAGGGGCCGCCCTTCAGGCGGTCGTACTCCTCATACGGCATTTCCAGCGTGACATGGGAGTTGCCGGATTCAACCTCGGCCACCCGGGCGGCGGCGTCGGGGACGAACTTGATCGTCACCGTCTCGAACTCGGGCTTGCCGCCCCAGTAGTTGGCGTTCGCCTTCAGCCGCACGAAGGCGTTCCGCTCGAAGCTGTCGACCATGTAGGGGCCGGTGCCGATGGGGGCGGCCTCGAACCCTTCCGCGCCGACCTTTTCGTAATAGGCCTTGGGAAGGACGTAGCCGGTCAGAAAGTACATCCATTTGAAGATCGTCGGGTCGAACTGGGCCACGTCGGCGATGACGCGGTTGCCTTCGACGCGGTGGTTGGCCAGCGTGCCCCAGACGAAGTTGATCGGGTTCCCCGTCTCCGGATTTGCCGCGCGGGCCAGCGACCATGCCACGTCCTCGGCCGTGAAGGGCGACCCGTCGTGCCAGGTCACGCCGTCACGGACGGTCATCCAGACCTGCTTCTTGTCGTCGCTCCATCCCCATTCGGTCAGAAGGCCGGGGGCGGGGGACAGGTCGGGCTGCTGCAGGATGTACTGGTCGAAGACCGACTGATAGAGGCCCTGGATCGTCGGGTTCACTGCGCTGGGGCCGACGGTCGGGTCCCAGGAGGGCAGGTTGACGTTGTAGGCGATCACCAGCTCTTCGATCCCTTGCGCGAGGGTCGGAAGGCCAAGGGTCCCTGCGGCGGCCGTGGCGGCGGAAAGCTTCAGAAGGCTTCTACGGTTGAGGTTCATCGTTGTCATCCCTGTTGGTGGTTCTTGGTTGTGTCAGGTCCCGGCCAGTTTCCGGGCCAGAAGGAAACCAGGTCCCGCCCCAGTGCCCGCACCGGGCCAGACGGCGGCACCGGTCAGGTGCAGGTTGGTGATCGGGGTCGATCCGTCGGCATGGCCCCGGGCGGGTCGGTAAAGGAAATGCTGCGACAGGTGGTGGCTGCCACACACCTGGTCGCCGCCGACGAGGTTGGGGTTCTCTGCCTCGAGCTCGACCGGCGTCACGATCCGGCGGGCGAGGATCTTTGCGCGGGTGCCGGGGGCATGGGCTTCCAGGATGTCGAGCGCCCGGTCGGCGAAAGGCCCGGCGGCGATGGCCCAGTCGGTCGCGCTGAACTCACCCTTCGCGTCGCCCCGGATAGTGCCGGGGGCCATGCGGACCTGGACCCAGAGCACGTGCTTCCCCTCGGGCGCGCGGGACGGATCGAAGACCGTGGGTTGGCCCACGACGAGGATGGGCTCGTCAGGCAGAAGCCCGGCCTGCGCCTGGGCGTAGGTGCGGGCCATCTGGTCCAGGCTGGGGGCAAGATGGACATAGGCAAAGCGTTGCAAGTCAGCCCCCGCGCGCCAGTCGGGCAAGCCGTCCAGCGCAAGGTGGATCATCATCGTGCCCGGCGCGTGGCGGAAGCGGGCCATCGTTTGGTCGAAGGCCGGGGTCGTGCCGCCGGTCAGACGGTGCAGGGCGCGAGGGGCCACCCCGGCGATGACCGCGCGACTGGCGGTGATCTGGCGTCCGTCTGCCAGTTCGATGCCGCTGGCCTTCCCGCCCTGATGCAGGATGCGCGTCACGCTCGCCCCGGTTTCGACCACCCCGCCGCGCGCGGTGATCGCCGCGACGAGGGCCCTGGTCACCGTATCGGCGCCGCCTTGCCCGATGACCATGCCGAAGGCCTGACCGGCCATGCCTTCCAGATAGGGAAACATCGCGCCGCCCGCGACATCGGGGGCGAAGTCCAGGTGCATCCCCCAGGCGCCGAGCATGGCGCGGACATGGGGGTGTTCGAAGGTCTCTTCCAGCCAGGCGCGGGGCGAGGCCAGCAAGAAGCGGCCCAAGTCCAGCGTGCCGCCAATGCCCTTGGCACGGAGTGTTTTGAACATGAAATATGCAAGCGCACGAAACTTCATCGGCGATCCAAGAAGCCCGAACAGATGCGGCGCCTCACTGCCAAAGCTAGCGCAGAGTGTGGCCCAGATCTCGGCATCGCGGGGTGAAAGGGCGCGGATCGCGGCGAGGGTTTCGGCCATGTCGGTAGACACACCCACCCAGGAGCCGTCAGGAAAGGACGAGGCAAAGGGCCGGTTCACGGGTACAAACGCGCAGCCGTGCCGGGAAAGTTCCTCACCATAGCCCTTGAAAAAGGCACTTCCAGCAAAGAGGGACAGGTTCATCGCCGCCCAATCGTGGCGGAAGCCCGGCAGAGTATACTCGCCCGTCTTCACCGCCCCGCCCGCCATGGGGGCCTGTTCGAAGACGCCTACCTTCCAGCCTTTTGCCGCCAGATGCAGCGCGGCAGCCAGAGTGTTGTGGCCCGCCCCGATCAGGACTGCGTCAAACCCGTTGGCCATGATCCCCCGCAACCCATGACGCGGGGATATTTGCAAATGCATTTAAATCTGTCTAGCATGATTCCGTGACGCCCGGACGAAACCGGGTGCGATATCGCCGGGGTGATCCGGCCAACAGGGAGAAGACGATGACCTCTGCAAACGTGCTTTCATCCTTGGCGGGCATGCTCGCCACGGGCGGGATCGAGGTGGTGGATTGCTCGGGCGTGCTGGGGCCGGAGACGCCCCTCTTGAAGCTGCCCCCGGACTTCGCCAAGGACACCCCGCCAATCAAGATTCACCGGATCAGCGAATACGACAAGGACGGCCCGTTCTGGGCCTGGAACTGGCTGGAGCTGGGGGAACACAGCGGCACCCACTTCGACGCGCCGCACCATTGGATCACCGGCAAGGACTATGCCGACGGCTATACCGACACGCTCAACGTGCAGCGGCTGGTGGCCCCGGTCAACGTGCTGGATTTCAGTAAGGAATGCGCGGCGGACCCGGATTTTCTGCTGACCATCGACCATGTGAAGGCCTGGGAGGCCAAGCATGGCGCGATCGGAAAGGGCGAATGGGTCGTGCTGCGGTCCGACTGGGACAAGCGCGCCCATGACGAGGCGCTGTTCCTGAACGCCAACGAGACCGGCCCGCATACCCCGGGACCGACGGCGGAGGTGATCGAGTACCTTCTGTCCAAGGGCATCGTCGGCTGGGGCAGCCAGTGCATCGGCACGGATGCAGGGCAGGCAGGAGGCATGAACCCGCCCTTCCCGGCGCACAACCTTTTGCACAAGCATAACTGCTTCGGCCTGGCCAGCCTTGCGAACCTCGACAAGCTGCCCGCGAAGGGCGCGATCCTCATTGCCGCGCCCTTGAAGATCAAGCAGGGCACGGGTTCGCCGATCCGTGCGCTGGCGCTGGTGCCGCGCGGGTAACATGCGGCCGGATCACGTCATCATCGGCAGCGGGATCAACGCGCTGGTCGCCGGGGCGATGCTGGCCCTGAAAGGCGACCGGGTGCTGCTTCTGGAGCGGGAGGCGGTCCCCGGCGGCTGCCTGCGCACCGAGGAGATCACGCTTCCCGGTTTCAAGCATGACGTGATGGCCGCAACCTGGGTCCTGTTCATGACCTCTCCGGCGGGGGCCGCGCTTGGCCCCCACCTCGCCCGGCATGGGTTCGACTATTGCCACACCCCGCACCCTACCGCCGTCCTCCGCCCGAACGGCGAGGCGCTGGTGCTGACAACGGACCGCGCGAAGAACATCGCCACCATGAACGCTCTGGCGGTGGGGGATGGTGACGCCCACGCCCGTGATGTGGGTGACATCGAGGCCAACGCGCCCTTTCTCTTCTCGCTTCTGGGCGGGTCGCTATGGTCTTGGCCGACGGCGAAGCTGCTGTGGGGGCAGGTGCGTAAGCGGGGCCTGCGCGGTCTGGCGGCCTGGTTCGGCACGGCGCTGACCCCGGCGCGGGGGTGGCTGGAGACGGGGTATTCCAGCCCGTTGGTGCAGGCCCTTTACGCGCCCTGGGTCCTGCATTGCGGGCTGACCCCCGAAAGCACCTATTCCGGCCAGATGGGCAAGGTCATCGCCTTCGCGCTGGAGGCGGCAGGGGCGCCCGTGTTGAAGGGTGGGTCGGGCGCGGGGGTGGCGGCCTTCCGCGCGCTGATCGAGGCGAAGGGCGGCCAGATACGCTGCGGGGCGGATGTGGACCGGGTCATTGTTCAGGAAGGCCGGGTGCGCGGCGTAGCATTGACGTCCGGCGAGGATATCGCCTGCACGTCCGTTCTCGCCTCTGTCGCGCCGGGTCAGTTGCAGGGGCGGCTTTTGCGGGACGTGACCCTGCCGCAGGATCAAGCGGCGGCCAAGGCCTTCCGCCACGGGCGGGGGAATTTCCAGTTGCATTACGCGCTGGACCGGCACCCGGACTGGCTGTCGCCGGGTCTGGACGATGTCGCGCTGATCCATCTGGCGGACGGGATCGACTCGGTCTCCAAGGCCTCGAACGAGGCCGAACGCGGGATGCTGCCCGCCACGCCCACGATCTGCGTGGGCCAGCCGCACCGGCTCGACCCCTCCCGCTGCCCGGAAGGGAAGGCAATCCTCTGGCTGCAGATCCCCGACGCGCCGCGCGTGGTGAAGGGCGATGCCGCAGGCGAGATTGCGACGGATGGCAGCTGGAGCGAGGCCACCCGTGAAGCCTTTGCCGACCGAATCGAGGCGATCCTGAGACGGCACATCAAGGACTTCGACGCGATCAAACTGGCGCGAAGGGCCTACAGCCCCGCCGACCTGGAGCGGATGAACATCAACCTCGTCGGCGGCGACCCCTATGGGGGCCACTGTACGATCGACCAGTTCTTCCTCTTCCGGCCCTATCCGCATTCCACCAACGGCACCAGCCTTGTCCGCGGGCTGATCCACATCGGCGCCTCCACTCACCCTGGCCCCGGGCTCGGCGGCGGGTCAGGCTTCCTGGCGGCGAAGAGGCTGGGCGCATGACCGACCAGTCGCCCCCAGAGAAACCGCCCCAAACGCTTCCCAGATTGGGAGAAATCGGGCTGACGAACTACGCGCCGTACCTCATGAACCGGATCATGGGGCGCTACAACGCATCCCTGCGGGACGAGATGGCGGGGCTGGGCCTGACCACGCCCAAGATGCGGGCGCTTGCGGTGCTGTCGGTCATCGAAGGTCCGCTGATCCGGGAGCTGGCGGTCTATTCGGTGGTGGAGCAGTCCACCCTGTCCCGTGCGCTGGACCAGCTGGCCGCCGAGGGCCTGGTCCGGCGCGAGGCGGACGCCAGCGACAGCCGCGCCACGCGGGTCTACATCACCGAACCGGGCCGCGCAGCGTTTGAAACGCTCTGGCCCCGCATGGCCGAGGCGCATGCCCGCATGTTCCGCGGCATCCCCGAGGAGGAGCGCCGCGCCTTTGTGGGCACGCTGCAGAAGATGCTGACCAACATCCGCAAGCACGAGATCTGACATGGCCGAGCGGTCGTTCAAGGCAGAGGTCGAACACCTGCGCAAGGGCGAGGGCGACACCTTCACCGGCGAGGGGATACTGGCGATCACGAAGGCACTGCTGGAAAACGGCGTGGGATATGTCGGCGGATACCAGGGCGCACCTATCAGCCATCTGATGGACGTCCTCGCCGATGCCGAGGACCTGATGGCCGAGCTAGGCGTGCGGTTCGAGGCCAACGCGAACGAGGCGGCGGCTGCGGCGATGCTGGCTGCATCCGTCCATTACCCGATCCGGGGGGCTGTGACCTTCAAGGGCTCGGTCGGCGTGAACGTGGCGTCGGATGCGTTGGCGAACCTCGCCTCGTCCGGCGTGAACGGCGGTGCGCTGATCATCGTGGGCGAGGATTACGGCGAAGGCTCCTCGATCATGCAGGAGCGGTCCCACGCCTTCGCGATGAAGTCGCAGTTCTGGCTGCTGGACCCGCGACCGAACCTGCCTTGCATCACCAAGGCGGTGAAGGACGGGTTTGAACTCAGCGAGGCGTCGAACACCCCCGTCATGCTGATGGTCCGCATCCGGTCCTGCCACGTTACCGGCAGCTTCCAGACCCGCGACAACCAGCGCCCCAAACTCAGCGTCAAGGACGCCCTGTCCAACCCGCAATCCGATTTCGCCCGCGTGGTCCTGCCGCCGATGTCCTATGCGCATGAGCAGGACAAGATAAAGAACCGCTGGCCCGCCGCCGAGACGTTCATCCGCGAGCGGGGGCTGAACGAGGTTTTCGGGCCGAAGGCGGGAAAGGTCGGGTTGGTGCTGCAAGGCGGCATGTACAACGGCGTCATCCGCGCGCTGCAAAGGCTGGGGCTGGCCGATCTGCACGGCAACACGCAGGTTCCGCTCTATGTCCTGAATGTGACCTACCCTCTGGTTTCCGCCGAGTTCCTGGAGTTCTGCGAGGGTAAGGATCAGGTGCTGGTGATCGAGGAAGGCCAGCCGGAATTCATCGAACAGCAGCTGACGACGTTCCTGTATCGCGCGGGGTCCACCGTGCGGCTGCGCGGCAAGGACATCTTCCCGATGGCCGGGGAATATACCGGGCAGGTCATGCTGGACGCGATCGGCGCCTTCCTGAAGGCCGCCGCGCCCGAGATGCTGCCGGCTCCCGATCCGCCCGCCCGGCTTCTGCACCGGTTGCCCAGAACGCCCGATCTTCGCCGCGATGAAGCTGGTGCAGAAGGAAACCGGCAAGCTGCAGATCAGCGCGGATATCGGCTGCCACCTGTTTGGCTCGCTGCCGCCTTTCGAGATCGGCGGGGCGACGATGGGCTACGGCCTCGGCCCCGCCGCCAATGCGGCCTTCGACGGCGGCGGGGAACGCCGCCCGGTGTCGATCATCGGGGACGGCGGGTTCTGGCACAATGGGCTGTCGTCAAGCTTCACCAACATGGCTTTCAACAAGTCCGACGGCGTGGCGGTGATCGTCGACAACTACTATTCCGCCGCGACGGGCGGGCAGGACATCATGTCCTCCCGCGCCGACAACCCGACGAAGGCGACGAAACACCCGATCACCAAGGCGCTGAAGGGCATCGGGATCGACTGGGTCCGGCAGGTCGACCGGACCTATGACGTGGGCAAGATGCGGGACGTGCTGCGCGAGGCGCTGACGACCGACACGCCCGGCCCCAAGGTCATCGTCGCCTCGTCCGAGTGCATGCTGAACAAGCAGCGCCGCGAGAAGCCCCTGGCCGCAAAAGCGATCAAGGAAGGCCGCAGGGTCGAGGCCCCCCGCTTCGGCGTCGACGAGGACGTCTGCACCGGCGACCACGCCTGCATCCGGCTCTCTGGCTGCCCCTCGCTTTCCCTGAAGAAACTGGACGACCCGCTGCGCGACGACCCCGTCGCCAGCATCGACCAAAGCTGCGTCGGCTGCGGCAACTGTGGCGAGGTGGCGGACGCCGCCGTCCTCTGCCCGTCGTTCTATCGGGCCGACGTAGTGCACAACCCCGGACGTTGGGAGGCGCGGATGGCCGCTTTTCGCGCCAAGGTGATCGGCTGGCTGCAATCCCGCCGCGCCGCCCGACGGCTGGACTTCGGGGGCATGACATGATCCCGGGTGCCCCCCACCCCCATCCCCTCCCCACCAGGGGGGAGGGGAGGCGCGCCGGTTCAGCGACAGGCACAACCGCCGACGCCGGGCTCCTCCCTCCCCCCGCGTGGGGGAGGGCTGGGGAGGGGGGGCACCCGGCCAGCCAAAGCCGCAAGGGTCGGTCATGAGCCTTCAGGAAGCCCTCACCCCACGCGACGCCGATCCGCGCCTGTCGGGGATCATCAAGCTTGCCATCCTGGCCGTGGGCGGGCAGGGCGGCGGCGTGCTGACCGGCTGGATCGAGGATCTGGCCCGGTCGCAGGGCTATGCCGCGCAGGCTACGAGTGTTGCCGGTGTATCGCAGCGGACCGGGGCCACGGTCTACTATGTCGAGATGGCCCCGCACCGCCCGGGCGACCCTTTCCCTGTGTTCTCGCTGATGCCTGCGCCGGGCGATGTGGACATCATGATCGCGGCCGAGATGATGGAGGCGGGCCGCTCGATCATCCGCGGTTTTGTGACGCCTGACCGGACCACTCTCATCGCCTCCTCTCACCGCGCGCTGGCGGTGTCAGAGAAGATGGTGCCAGGGGATGGCATCGCCTCCTCTGACGAGGTGCTGGCCGCGGCAGAGATTGCCGCACGCCGCTTTATCGCCGCCGATTTCGATGCGCTGGCGGTCCGGAATGGCTCGGTCATCTCGGCGTCGCTGTTCGGGGCGTTGGCCGGGGCCGGGGTGCTGCCCTTCCCGCGTGAGGCGTTCGAGGCCGCGATCCGCGCCAGCGGCAAGGGCGTAGAGGGGTCGCTGCGCGCCTTTGCGGCGGCCTTTGACGTGGCGGCCAACCCTGCGCCCGATGCGCCGGTTGTCCCGCCTGCCACGGTGGCAACTGCCGTCTCGGGCCCGGCGCGGCTGGTGGCGGAATGGAACCGGCTGGCGGCCCGCGTCTCGGCCCTGCCCGAGACGGTGGCCGAGCTGGCACTGCCCGGCCTGCGCAAGGTGGTGGAGTTCCAGGACCTGGCCTATGGCGCGGAGTATCTGGACCGGCTGGCCAAGGTGCAGGCGGTGGATCGGGCGGACAAGGGCTGGGTCCTGTCCCGCGAGGCCGCGAAATACATCGCCAACGCCATGGCCTATGACGACATCATCCGCGTGGCCGACCTGAAGACCCGGGCGCGGCGTTTTGACCGGATCAAGGGCGAGATGCGGGTCAAGGACGGCAACGTCCTGCAGTTGACCGAGTTCTTCCACCCCCGCGCCGAGGAGATTGTCGGCATGTTCCCGGCCCGGCTTGGGGCACGGGTCGAGGCCGATCCGAAGTGGATGGCGCGCCTGACCCGCTGGTTCGACAAGGGACGCCGGTTGCGCACCGACAGCTTGCGCGCCTTTCTGATGCTGCATGTGCTGGGAGGCCTGAAGGGCTGGCGCCGCCGTACGCTGCGCCATGCGCAAGAGCAGGCCCATCTGGCGCGCTGGCTGGAGACGGCGCTGGCGGAAGTGCCGCGCAATTATGATCTCGCGGTGGAACTGATCCGCTGCCGTCGCCTGATCAAGGGCTATTCCGATACCCATGCCCGGGGCCTGTCGAAGTTCGACCGGGTCATTGCCGTGACCCTGTCGATTGCAGCCCGCGACGATGCCCCCGACTGGTGCCGCCGCCTGCGCGAAGCGGCGCTGAAGGATGAGGAGGGCAAGGCGCTGGATGGGGCAATCCGGACCGTCGAAAGCTTCGCCTAGACCGGGATCACGGCTGTGTTGCGGCTGGGGCCGGGCATTCTGCTGCTCAATCGACCAGCGCCCGATACCCGCCGTTCCAGTAGATCAGCGCCCCCGCGCCCGGCGTGGTGCGGATCGCCCGCACCCTGCCGATCAGGATGGAATGCGTCGCCCGGTCGATCATCTCTTCAACCGTGCAGTCAAACGCCGTGGGTGCCCCGGTCAGAAGCCGCGCGCCAGTGACGGCGGTTTCCCATTCCGCCCCCTCATACCGCGCGGGTCCCTTGACCCCGCCAAAGCCGGAAAACCGCTCCGCCACCGCCTGATGCGCGGCCCCAAGCGAGGACCAGCCGAAGCGGCCATACCTGACCAGCAAGGGGTGGCTAGAGGCCGTGCGGTTGACACAGGCCAGAAGCAGCGGCGGGTCGGCTGACAGCGAAATGGCCGAAGTCACGACCAGGCCCGAGGCTTCCTCGCCATCGCCCACGGTGATGACGCTGCAATTCCCCACAAAGGCGCGCATGGCATCTCGGAAGTCCTTGCCGGTCGGATCTTCAGCCATGTTCACCCTCACCTGATCCCGGCGGCGGCCAGTTTCGGCAGCACCGTATCGCGGAAATAAGGGAACTCCTCGACATAGTCGACAAAGGACAGCGTCGTCCCGGCAAATCCCGTAGCGTGCAGGCGCAGGATGCCTTCCGCCACCTGATCCGGCGTGCCGATCAGGGGAAAGCCGCCATGGCCTAGGGCGAAGAGGTGCTTGATCTGGGCCAGAAGGTCATGTGGAAAGCTGTGCGCATGGGCGAATTGCAGGCGGACCAGATTGTCAACCGCCTCGGTATCTGCGTTCTGCACCGCCGTATAGTCGGCAAAGGCCTTGGCCTCGGCTTCGGTCGGGCGGCAGATGACGTGTGAGAAGGTCAGGACGTTCACCTCGCGACCCTTGGCGCGGGCCTGGGCCTTCAGTTCGGCAATCTCGGTCCTTGACCGGTCAAGGTCGATGGCCGGAGTGAACAGGAAGTTCGCGTTGTCGGTGGCAAAGCCGCGCCCTTGCAGACTGCCTGCCGCATTGATGATCGGAACCGCACCGCGCAAGGGTTTCGGATCGCCCTTAACCCGTTTGGCCTTGAAGTACTTTCCGTCCCAGTCGAAGTGCTGATCAGAGGTCCAGAGCTTGCGCACCAGATCGAACCATTCCTGCGCATAGGCATAGCGGGTTTCGTGATCGTCGGGCAGGGTCAGCCCAAGTGCCTCATACTCTGGCTTGTTCCACCCGGCGACGATGTTCAGTCCCGCGCGGCCGTGGCTGATGTGGTCGATGGTGGCCATCTGCTTGGCCACGACCACCGGGTGGTTCGCGGCGGTGTGGATCGTCGCGAAGACGGCGATGTTCTTGGTTGCGGCCAAGAGGCCCGCGGCCCAGGTCATCGTCTCCAGCACGCCGCCGTGAAAGTCGGTCTCGCCGCCGTAGCCGATCCAGCGGGCAATGGGCAGCATGAAGTCGATCCCGGCCTCGTCCAGCATCTGCGCGAGTTTCAGGTTGTTGTCCCAGCTGTTGACCCAGCGTTCCGGCGCCTTGGTCGGCGTCATCCCCGAGGAGCAGTTGGTCGAAAAGGTGCCCAGGCGAAATCGGTCGCCCGAGAGCATCGGGTGGTGTGGCATGGCAAAGGTCCCCGTTGGAGTTTTTCTGATATTTTATAATTGAAAGTCTATCGTAAAATCCGATTGCGTCAACGGTTCCGTGGGGCAATGGTCGGTTCTCGAGAGGAATACTTCATGCCCAGGAAATCTGGTGGAAATCCGACAGATCGCTCGGCCAAGGGCCTAGATTGGCACTGGCACCTCGCGCAAGGACCGGCAGAGGTCGACACGACCGAGTTGGAATTCGCCTTGATGCGGACCTTCGAGGGATTCGGGCGCTGGCAGTCAGAATGCCTTGCCTCGGTCTGCGATCTGGCGGCGACCGGGCCGGAGAATGCGCTATTGCACATCATCCGGATGAACGACCGGCCAAAGTCGATCAAGGATCTCGCCCGCCTGACGAACCGTGACGATGTGCCAAATATCCAATACTCGCTGCGCAAGCTTGTTGGCGCTGGGCTGGTCTTGCGCAAAGGTGCGGGCCGGTCCGGTGTGACCTATGAGGTGACAGAGGAAGGCCGTCGCGTGACAGATGATTATGGCGCGCTGCGCCGACGGCTTCTGTTGCAGGCGGTGGCCAATGTGCCGGGCTTTTCGGACCGGCTGGCCGACGCGACGCGGACGCTGAACCTACTGTCGGGCATCTATGAGGAAATCTCGCGCGTCGCAGCGACCCATCGGCGGGGCTAGGGCGGTCAGGGCTTGGGTGGAACCCCTCCTCGTGCGACGTTGTCGCCTCGTCGGTCGCCGCGAGCGAGGAGTGACGAAGTCATCGACGAGCGTTCGCCTCAGACCGCCAGCAGTTCCAGCGCCACACCCTGACCGACGCCGACGCAGAGGGTGACCAGCGCAGAACGGCCGCCGCCTTCCGCCAGCCTGCGCGCCGCAGTTCCGGCGATACGGGCGCCTGACATACCCAAGGGATGGCCCATGCTGATCCCGCCGCCAAAGGCGTTCACGCGCGGGTCGTCATCGGCCAGTCCCCAGGCGCGGGTGCAGGCCAGGACCTGAGCCGCAAACGCCTCGTTCAACTCGATCACGTCGTGGTCAGTGGCCTTGCGCCCGGTGCGGGCGGCCAGCCGTTCCACCGCGGCAACCGGGCCGAGGCCCATGACGCGTGGGGCAACCCCGGCGCTGGCCGCCGCCCCGACCCGCGCAAGAGGGGTCAGCCCATGCCGCCGCATGCCTTCGGACGAGGCGAGGATGACCCCCGCCGCCCCGTCATTGATCCCCGCCGCATTGCCCGCCGTCACTGTGCCCCCGGCACGAAACGGCGCGGGCAGGGCGGC
>JALOTD010000160.1 GCA_025458105.1 Tabrizicola sp.
GCGCGCGGGGCCGAGATCACCGAGATCGGCACCCAGGAAACCGGCCTCCCCGCCGCCCGTCTCGAAGGCGAACGCGGCCGCACCACCATGCAACTCAGGCTCTTCGCCACCCACATCCTCAAGGACGACTGGCTCGACCGCCGCCACGACGCCGCCCTCCCCGACCGCCAGCCCGCCCCGCGCCCCGACCTGAAGCTCATCCAACGCCCCATCGGCCCCGTCGCCGTGTTCGGAGCGTCGAACTTCCCCCTCGCCTTCTCCACCGCCGGGGGCGACACCGCCCGGCCAGCGCGCTCGCCGCCGGTTGCCCGGTCGTCGTCAAGGGCCACTCCGCCCATCCCGGGACAGGAGAGATCGTGGCGCAAGCCATCGACGCCGCCATCCGGGCCTGCGATATGCCCGCGGGCACCTTCTCCCTGATCCAGGGCGGCAAGCGCGACGTGGGCGAGGCCCTCGTCCAACACCCCCACATCAAGGCCGTCGGCTTCACCGGCTCCCTCGCCGGGGGGCGCGCGCTTTTCAACCTCTGCGCCGCACGGCCCGAGCCGATCCCCTTCTTCGGCGAACTGGGCAGCGTGAACCCCATGTTCCTCCTCCCCGCCGCCCTCGCCGCCCGAGGCGAAACCATCGCCAAGGGCTGGGCCGGATCGCTCACGCTGGGAGCAGGCCAGTTCTGCACCAATCCCGGCATCGCTGTCGTCATCGACGGCCCGGAAGCCGACCGTTTCGTCGAAACCGCCAGAAGTGCCGTCTCCGCCATCGGCCCGCAGACCATGCTTACAGACGGCATTGCCGAGGCCTACCGTGCAGGCCGCGACCGCGTTGCCAAAGGGAACGGCGTCCGCTCCGTCCTCACCACGACCTGCGACCTGCGCAATGCCACCCCCTATCTGTACGAGGTTTCGGGCAGCGACTGGCTCTCCAACCACGCGCTCGCGGAAGAGGTCTTCGGCCCCCTCGGCCTGATCGTCCGCGTCCGCCATGCCTCGGAAATGCAGGACATCGCCCGCTCGCTGCAAGGCCAACTGACCTGCACGCTACACCTTGACGACGCTGACATGGACCTCGCCAAAGCCCTTATGCCCATCCTCGAACGCAAAGCCGGCCGCGTCCTCGCCAACGGCTTCCCCACAGGAGTCGAAGTTGTCGACGCCCAGGTTCACGGCGGCCCCTACCCGGCCTCGACCAACTTCGGCGCGACCTCAGTCGGCACCATGTCCATCCGCCGCTGGCTCCGCCCCGTCGCCTATCAGAACATGCCCGACGCGCTCCTCCCGCAGGACTGGGCCTGACATGGCCCGGATCATCACCATCGGCCAGATCGACGGGTCCGACCAGCAACAAGCCACGCTTGAGGCCAACGGCCTCAAGGTAACTCTCCTCACCTGGGGCGCGCGCCTGGCCGAACTCTGGGTCCCCGACCGAAAGGGCATCCTCGCCGACATCGTCCTCGGCCACGACACTGCCAAAGACTGGGAAACTCACGGAGCCTACCTCGGCGCCACCTGCGGCCGCTACGCCAACCGCATCGCCCACGGGCGCTTCACCCTGGACGGCCGCACCTTCACGCTTGACCGAAACGAAAGCTCCAAGACCCTCCACGGCGGCGCCCAAGGCTTTGACCGCAAGGCCTGGGGCATCGACAGCCATTCTGACACCCATGTCACCTTCGCCTTGATTTCCCCTTATGGCGACATGGGCTTCCCCGGCACCCTGCAGGCCTACACCACCTATCGCATCGACGGCCAGACCCTGACTATTGAAATGACAGCCACCACCAATGCCACCACTGTCGTAAACCTGGTGAACCACGCCTACTTCAACCTGGCGGGTCACGGCATGGGCGACATCTTGGGCCAGCACCTGCAGATCGAGGCCGCCCACTACACCCCCGTCGACGACCAGCTGATCCCGACCGGAGAAATCCTTTCTGTCGCGGGCACCGCTTTCGACTTCCGCCAGACTCGGGCGATTGGCGCCAAACTTCCCGGACCGGGCGCCTTCGACCACAACTTCTGCCTTTCCGCTCCCCTCGGCACAGACGGCCTACGTCCCTGTCTCACCGCCACCGACCCCGTCTCGGGCCGCCGGATGCGCCTTTCCACCACCGAGCCCGGCGTGCAGCTTTACACCGGCGCCCACTTCGACGGGCGGGGCAAAGGGGGCGCACACTACCCCCGTTTCGCGGGTTTCGCCACCGAAACCCAACGCTTCCCTGATTCGCCGAACAACCCGCAATTCCCGTCGGCGCGCCTCGACCCCGGCCAGACCTACCGTCATGCCATGCGCTTCGATTTCACCCCCGCCTGACTCCGCCGCGCCGCAGCGCAGTCGCCGATGCAGGAACCTACTGAAAGGACGTGACTTCCCACAATATCCCACGCAGCCGCAGCATCGCCACACGGCCCCGCAAACGGACTTCTTGCATATAGTATTACTTTTGCTAACGTCGCCCTAGCCACCCTGAGGAGAGTGGCAACAGTTTCCATCGGGAGGAAAATAATGAACGTTTTCAAGACTCTCGCGCTGGGCGCGGGATTGAGCGGATTGTTGCTTTCAGCAGCCTATGCCGAAGGTCTGGCCGGAAAGGTCATCGGCTTTTCGCAAATCGGCTCGGAATCCGGCTGGCGCGCGGCTGAGACATCCGTGACCAAGCAGACGCCCAGCAGAAACAGGAAAACCAGATCAAGGCGATCCGCGGCTTCATCGCCCAGGGCGTCGACGCGATCCTGGTGGCCCCCGTCGTGGCCACCGGCTGGGAAGAAGTCCTGACCGAAGCCAAGGAAGCCAACATCCCCGTCGTCCTTCTGGACCGCGGCATCGAAGGCCCGGAAGACCTGTACCTGACCTCGGTCGCGTCCGACCAGGTCAAGGAAGGCCGCGTGGCCGGCGAATGGCTGGTGAACGCTGTCGGCGACAAGCCGTGCAACGTCGTCGAACTGCAGGGCACCGTGGGCTCCTCGCCCGCGATCAACCGCAAGCAGGGCTTTGAAGAAGCGCTGGCCGGCAAGGCCAACCTCGTCATCACCCGCAGCCAGACCGGCGACTTCACCCGCTCGAAGGGCAAGGAAGTCATGGAAGGCTTCATCAAGGCCGAAGACGGCGGCAAGAACATCTGCGCGGTCTACGCCCACAATGACGACATGGCCGTCGGCGCCATCCAGGCGATCAAGGACGCGGGCCTGAAGCCCGGCACCGACATCCTGGTCGTGTCGATCGACGCGGTTCCCGATATTTTCGCCGCGATGGTCGCCGGTGAGGCCAACGCCACCGTGGAACTGACGCCCAACATGGCAGGTCCGGCCTTCGCAGCGCTCGACGCCTACCTGAACAACGGCACCGTGCCGGAAAAGTTCATTATCACGGAGTCGAAGCTCTACACCCCGGCAGACGATCCGCAGGGCGAATACGACCGCCGCAAAGGCCTCGGCTACTAGGTTTCCTCGCCGAGGTGCCGCCGGGCGAAGCTGAGGGGCTTCGTCCGGCGGAATTGCATTATCCGCAGGATCGGCGGACAGTTGCCGGAAAGAAGGGGGAGGCGGGAATGTCTGAAGCAGCCGCAAGGCCGGTGCTTGAGGCGCGGGGGATCGTCAAGGTCTTCGGCCAGCACCGCGCATTGGACAACGTGGACTTCTCCGCCAACGCAGGTGAGGTACACGCGCTTCTGGGGGAGAACGGCGCGGGCAAATCCACGCTGATCAAGATCCTGACCGGGGCCTACCAACCCGACGCGGGCGAGCTGCTGCTGGACGGCCAGCCCATCTCCTTGCGCGACCCGCTGCATGGCCAGGGCTACGGCATCGGCACGGTCTACCAGGAAGTGAACCTGCTGCCGAACCGCTCCGTCGCAGAAAACCTGTTCCTTGGCCGCCAGCCGACCCGCTTTGGCCTGGTCGACCGCAAGAAGATCGACGCCCAGGCGCGCGAACTTCTGGCGCGCTATGGGCTAAACATCGACGTCCGGGCCGAGCTTTCGGAATACTCCGTCGCGGTCCAGCAGATCGTCGCCATCGCCCGCGCGGTGGAACTGTCGGGCAAGGTGCTGGTCCTCGACGAACCCACCGCCAGCCTTGACCGGAACGAGGTGCAACGCCTGTTCGATGTGGTGCGGGGCCTCAAGGCCAAGGGCCTCGCGATCATCTTCATTACCCACTTTCTTGATCAGGTCTTCGATCTGGCCGACCGGGTCACCGTCCTGCGCAACGGCAAACGCGTCGCCTCACAAGCCTTGAACACTCTGACCACCACCGACGTTGTCCGCATGATGCTGGGCAAGGACGTGGCCTTCGAACATCACCCGACCGCCCTGGCCGGAGGCACCCGCGGTCAGGTCCGCGTCGCCTTCAAGGGGCTGAACCGCAAGGGCCTCGCGCCTTTTGACCTCTCTGTCCACGAAGGCGAGGTCGTCGGCGTCGCAGGCCTCCTCGGCTCGGGCCGGACCGAGGTTGCGCGGCTCATGTTCGGCGTCGACGGCTCGGACGGCGGGCAGGTCATGGTCGACGGCAAGCCCGTGACGATCCGCAACCCGGCGCAGGCTGTCGTCGCGGGCTTCGGCTTCTGCCCGGAAGACCGCAAGATCGACGGCATCTTCGGCGACCTGTCGGTGCGCGAAAACATCATCATTGCGCTGCAAGCCAAGCTCGGCTGGTTCAAGGCGCTGAACCGCGAAGATCAGATCGAACTCGCCGGCCGCTATGCCGAGGCCTTGGACATCCGCGCCGCCGACCATGACATGCCGGTCAAGCTCCTCTCCGGCGGTAACCAGCAGAAGGTGATCCTTGCCCGTTGGCTGGCGATCGACCCGACCTTCCTGATCCTCGACGAACCCACCCGCGGCATCGACGTCGGTGCCCATGCCGAGATCGTCCGCACCATCAACCGCCTGCGCGAGGAAGGCCTCGCCCTCTTCGTCATCTCCTCCGAGCTTGACGAAGTCGTCGCCTATTCGAACCGCGTCGTCGTGATGCGCGACCGCGAGATGGTGGCGGAACTGGATGGCGAGCGGATTGCCCCCGATGCCATCGTGCAAGCCATCGCCGGAACACCACAAGAGGCCCGCCCGTGACCCGCCCACCTGCCGATATCCGGCCCACCACCCGGCCACCGATGCCGCCCTCGCGACCGCTGACTGATTTCATCACCCGCCCGCAAGTCATCGCCCTGGTCGCCGTGCTGCTGGTCAACTGGCTCCTGTTCCCCGGCTTCTTCGCCATCACCTGGCAGGACGGCCGGTTCTTCGGCAGCCTGATCGACGTCCTCAACCGCGGCGCGCCGGTCGCGATCCTGGCCATCGGCATGACCATGGTCATCGCGACCAAGGGCGTCGACCTGTCGGTCGGCGCGGTCATGGCGATCTGCGGCGCGGTGGCCGCCGTCATGGTCACCTCGGGCTATCCCGCCTGGCTGGCCGTCCTGGCGGCCTTGGGCGCGGGCCTCGTCGCCGGCCTCTGGAATGGTATCCTCGTGACTGTGCTGGAAATCCAGCCGATCATCGCCACCCTGGTCCTGATGGTCGCCGGACGCGGTCTCGCCCAGCTGATCACCGAAGGCTACATCGTCACCTTCAGCGATCCCGTCCTGATCTTCATCGGCACCGGGTCCTTCCTCGGCTTCCCCATGCCCGTGGTCATCGCGCTGGTCCTGATGATCCTGGCCACGCTGATCGTGCGCCGCACTGCGCTTGGCCTTCTGATCGAGGCGGTAGGCGTCAACCGGTCAGCCGCACGCTTCGCGGGCCTCTCAGCCAATGCGCTTCTCTTGATCGTCTACACGTTTGCCGGATTCTGCGCCGCCATCGCGGGCCTGATCGTCGCCGGGGACATCCGGGGCGCCGA
>JALOTD010000075.1 GCA_025458105.1 Tabrizicola sp.
CAGGCGCTCGCCCACGTTCCCGCCTGCCGAAACGCCCATCCGCAACCCGTCGCGCGGGTTCTGGTGGACATAGGCCCAGTCGGTGCGGCCAAGGCGGCGACGGTTGGTTTCGGACATACCCAGCACGTCGCGCCCGTCATAGGCGATCCGCCCGAAGTCCGGGCGCTGGTGACCGGCCAGACAGGACAGCAGCGTCGACTTGCCCGAGCCGCTTTCGCCGACGATGCCAAGGACCTCGCCGGGGTAAAGGTCAAAGCTGACGTCCGCGCAGCCGATGCGGGGGCCGTAGCGCTTCGTCAGTCCATCAACCTGCAAAAGCGGCTGGTCGGAGGTACGCGTTTTCGGCGAAAATTCGGAGGAATGCAGGGTCATGCGGCCTCTCCCAGGCGACCGGTGTGGCCCTTGGCCCGCCGTCCGGCACAGAAATCTGTGTCGGAACAGACGAACATCCGCCCGCCCTGATCGTCGGTGATCACCTCGTCCAGATAGCTGTCCCTGGCGCCGCACAGGTCACAGTCATGCGGGGCCTTCGAAGTCTCGAACGGGTGGTCGTCGAAGTCGAGGCTCACCGCCTCGGTCCAGGGCGGCAGGGCGTAGATCCGCTGCTCGCGCCCCGCGCCGAACAGTTGGATCGCCGGGTTACCCGACAGTTTCGGGTTGTCGAACTTGGGGATCGGCGAGGGGTCCATCACATAGCGCCCCTCGACCTTGACCGGGTAGGCGTAGCTGGTCGCGATCTGGCCGTGCCGCGCGATGTCCTCGTACAGTTTCACATGCATCAGGCCGTATTCCTCCAGCTCGTGCATCTTCCGCGTCTCGGTCTCGCGCGGTTCGAGAAAGCGCAGGGGTTCCGGGATCGGGACCTGGTAGACCAGAATCTGGCCTTCGGTCAGCGGCGTTTCGGGGATGCGGTGGCGGGTCTGGATGACCGTGGCCTCGGTCGTGGCCTCGGTCACCGATACCCCCGCCGTGCGCTGGAAGAAGCGGCGGATGCTGACCGCGTTCGTCGTGTCGTCCGCGCCTTGGTCGATGACCTTGAGCCGGTCCTCGGGGACAAGGCAGGCTGCCGTCACCTGCACCCCGCCCGTGCCCCAGCCGTAGGGCATCGGCATCTCGCGGCTGGCGAAGGGGACCTGATAGCCCGGAACCGCGATGCCCTTCAGGATCGCGCGTCGGATCATCCGTTTCGTCTGTTCGTCGAGATAGGCGAAGTTGTAGGCCCCGGCTTCGATGATTTCGGTCATTCTGCGGCCTCCTGCAGCGCCATCGCCTCGGACCGCAGCTTCCGCACCAGCTCCAGTTCGGCCTGGAAATCAACGTAGTGCGGCAGCTTTATGTGTTCGAGGAACCCGGTCGCCTGGATGTTGTCGCAGTGCATCAGGACAAACTCCTCGTCCTGCGCGGGGGCGCCGGTGAAATCTTCGCCCAGCTCCTGCCAGCGCAGGGCGCGATCGACGAGGGACATCGCGATGGCCTTGCGTTCGGATTGGCCCATGACCAGCCCATAGCCCCGCGTGAACTGCGGCGGCTCGGTCTTCGAGCCCTTGAACTGGTTCACCGTCTCGCATTCGGTGAGCTCGATCTCGCCGATCTCGACCGCGAAGCCTAGTTCCGGGATGTCGACCTCGACCGCGACAGTGCCGATGCGGAGTTCTCCCACGAAGGCGTGGGTCCGGCCATAGCCTCGCTGAGTGGAGTAGGCCATCGAAAGGACAAAGCCTTCGTCCCCCCGGGTCAGCGCCTGCAGGCGGAGGGGGCGGTCGGCGGGCAGTTCCATCGGTTCGCGGGTCAGGTCGGGGGGCGTGGCGTTGGACGCCTCGGCAGACTCTATCAGGCCGTCTCGGTTGAGGAAGCTGGTGACATGGGGGAAGCGGGCCTCCCCCTCACCACGACCCTCTCCCCCGACGGGAGAGGGAGGCGCACTGCGTGGCGTCTCTCCTTCGGCCATCAGCGCAAAGTCTAGAAGCCGGTGCGTGTAGTCGAAGGTCGGACCAAGGATCTGGCCGCCGGGCAGGTCCTTGAAGGTCGCGCTGATGCGACGGTCCACGGCCATCGCGGCGGTGTCCACCGGATGCGAGGCCGCCAGTCGCGGCAACGTCGTCCGATAGGCTCGGATCAGGAAAACCGCCTCGATCAGATCGCCCCGCGCCTGCTTGATTGCCAGCGCCGCCAGGTCGCGGTCGTAGAGCGAGCCCTCCGCCATCACCCGGTTGACCGCAAGCGCCATCTGTTCCCGGATCTGCGGAATGCTCAGCGCTGGCATTGCGGGGTCGCCCCGGCGTTCCTCGGCCAGCCACTGGTGCGCGTTGTCGATAGCCCGTTCGCCACCCTTGACCGCAACATACATCAGAGGTTCTCCACTCGGGTGGACCGCGGCAGGCCGGCGATCTGCTGACCTGCGGTGAACAGACAATCGAACCCCAAAGGAAACAGCGACCGGTTCGCCCGGAAGGTCGCCGTTTCGGGCAGGTTCAGCCAGCTTACCGTCTCGATCCCGGGGCCGGTCAGAGCGGGGCCATGGTTGACCAGCCGGTCACATTCTACGATCAGCGTGGCTGACCGATCGGGATAGTCGGGCTGGCCGATACGAAAGCGGCTGACTGGCTGCAATGCCGCCCAGGTGCCCACGGCAAAGTCGGCCTCTTCGGCCCCGACCACGGGCGCGCCGATGTGAAACGCCACCCAGTCGCGCACCGCCGGGCAATCGGCCTGACCAGCCAGATGCAGCCGTGTCGTCGGATCGGTCAGCACCAGAAGAGCCACCCCCGCCGCCACCGACAGCGGCTGCGGCGGGGCGGCCCCCTGAACCCGCCGTATCGTCCCGGGCCGTGCCATCGCCTCCAGGATCTCGCGGAAGGCGCGGGCGGACTGGACGGGGGCTTCGGTGAAGCCTCCCTCAAGCGCATCGGCGATCATTTGTCCTCTCCCCGGACCATGGTGAAGAAATCGACCTTGGTTGCGGCAGCCTTCGCCGCTCGGGTGGCGCGGGCGACCTGGGTCTCGGCCTGCAGCGGCTGCAGCACACGGGCCGCCAGATCAGCCGCCCGGTTGCTCTGCATCAGAGCGTCCAGCGTCGCTGCCCGCAGGGCATGCAGCTTGTCGCGGCCCTGCACCCAGGCATGCCCGACCTCGCCCGACTCCAACCGGACCGAGGCGCGGGTGACCGTCATCTCCCCCAGGTTGAACGCTGCACCGGTGCCGCCTACCCGTCCCCGGACCATCACCGCACCGATCTCGGGCTGGCGCAGGACATGGTGCGGCGGCAAATCGGGAAACAGCGCCGCCAGCCGGACCGGATCGGCCTTGGCCAGCGTCGCCATCCAGGTCTTGCGATGTATTGGGGTGGCGTCGGTCATCGGCGTCTCGACAGGTAAGGGGGGTTGTCTCGTACTCTATACAACTATACAAATCATATGCGACGGGTGGCCTCGGGCCAACCGGAGAGTTGTGAATTTTTCATGACAGGATAAGCCCTTGAAGGAAGCCCTCTGGTCCGCCATCGCGACTGCCCTTGGCGCCGACATCGCTGCAGGCCACTACCGACCGGGCGACAGGCTGCCAACGGAGGCGGCGCTTGCTGCGCGGTTCGGGGTGAACCGTCATACCGTCCGCCACGCCCTTTCAGCGTTGGCCGACAAGGGGCTGGTCCACTCCCGCAGGGGGGCGGGGGTCTTTGTCGCACGCCGCCCAACCGACTATCCGCTGGGTCGCCGGGTACGGTTCCATCAGAACGTTCTGGCCGCCGGGCAGACGCCCTCGCGCCGGATCAGCCGGACGGAGACGCACCCCTGTGATGCGGACGAGGCGCAAAAGCTGGCTCTCCGCGAGGGCGATCCAGTGCATGTCGTCGAGGGGGTCTCCTTGGCCGATGACCAGCCCGTCGCCGCATTTCGATCGCTCTTTCCGGCAACGCGGTTTCCGGACTTGCCGACGGTGCTGCACGAAAAGCAGTCAATTACCGCCACGCTGGCTGCACTTGGGGTGACAGACTACACCCGCGCCGAAACTCGCATCACGGCCCAACTGGCCGATCCGGTTTTGGCAGTGGCGCTGGCAATCCGGTCAGGCGCGCCCGTCCTGCGTACGGTTGCGGTCAATGTGGACCCGAAGGGCAACCTGATCGAACACGGCACCACCTGGTTTGCGGGCGAACGGGTGACGCTGACGCTTGGCGGCTGATCCGTCATACGCCTGTCACATCGCCGCATTAGCCGGGCGGACCATGTCGCAGATCGCCCCCCTCCGCCTCACCCGTGCCCGCTGCCTGATCGAAGGCACCCT
This sequence comes from Tabrizicola sp., assembly GCA_025458105.1. Lineage (GTDB taxonomy): Bacteria > Pseudomonadota > Alphaproteobacteria > Rhodobacterales > Rhodobacteraceae > Tabrizicola. The sequence continues at coordinate 4,282 of JALOTD010000075.1, forward strand.
GCACGACCATCCGCTGACCATCGCTGAAGGGCATATCGCTGACTGCCCCGGCCGCGAGGTGGACCTGTCGGGCTATCTTGTCCTGCCGGGCATCATCGACCTGCATGGCGACGGGTTCGAACGTCACTTGACGCCTCGCCCGTCAGCGCCGTTCGACAAACTTCGTGCTCTGGGCTCTCTGGCGGGTGAGCTTGCCGCAAACGGGATCACAACTGCCTGGCTTGCGCAAAGTTGGAGCTGGGAGGGCGGTCATCGGTCCGGCGTTGCCACAATGGCACTTCTCGCGGCGCTGGATGCAGCAAAGGCGCAGCTCTTGCCCGATGTCCGCGTGCAGATCCGGCTGGAAACCCATGTTGTCGATGAACATCCTGCCGTTCTGCGGGCAGTAGCCGCTCACAAGGTGGACTTCGTCATCTTCAACAACCACCTGCCCGAAGCTTTGGAACTGGCTGCCGGTCGCCCTGACCGCTTTGCCAGCTGGGCCGCGCAACATCGGCTGACATCCGAGGAAATGCTGGCCATCGTCCGCACTGCCGAAGCGCAGGAGCACTTGGTACCGGCCGCCTTGACGGCAATCGCGGCCGAACTTGCCCGGCTTGGCGTAAAGATGGGTTCTCATGACGACGCCACAGCAAAGGCACGGGCGTTCTACCGCAGCATCGGGGCACCGGTGTCAGAGTTTCCAACAAGCATGGAGGCCGCTCACGCCGCCCATGCAGCAAGAGAACCAGTGCTTATGGGCGCGCCCAACGTGGTGCGCGGCGGCAGCCAAAGCGGCAACATAGCTGCAACCGACCTTGTCAAGGAAGGCTTGGTCGATGCCTTGATGTCGGATTACTACTATCCTGCCCTGCAACAGGCGGCCTGGGCGCTGCATGACCAGGGCATCACCGATCTGCCTGCTGCCTGGGCAATGGTCTCGGAGGCTCCGGCCCGGATCATGGGGCTGGCAGATCGCGGACGGCTGGAAAATGGACTGCGCGCCGATCTGGCTGTTGTGAATGTCGAGACGCGACAGATTGAAATGACGCTGGCCCAGGGCCGTGTGGCCCATCTTTCGGGCGAACTTGCGCGGAGGATCGCGGCCTAGCCGCCGTACTTATCCAGAAACGCTTCGGCCTTCAGCGATCGGAAGTCCATCAGTGCAGTTCGCAGACGGTCATGGCCCCAGTCCCACCAGGCCAGCGCCATCAGGCGGTCCGCAACTGTCGGAGAGAAGCGCGCCCGCAACGGTTGAGCGGGTACGCCTGCAACGATCATGTACGGTGCGACGTCCTTGGTCACCACCGCGCCTGAGGCGATGATTGCGCCGGCACCGATCATCACTTCAGGCTTGACGATCACGCCGTGGCCAAGCCAGGTGTCCGGCCCAATCACTGTGCGGCGACTGGCACGGCGGGTCATGAACTCTCTGTCATCCTCCACATCGTCCCAGTAATAGGCTGACCGATACAGAAAGTGGTGCAGACTGGCATGGTCCATCGGGTGATCCGTCGGCCCGATCCGGGTCATTGCCGCGATATTGGCGAACTTGCCGACAGTTGTGTTCGCGATGTCCGACAAACGGTCGCAGTAGGCGTAGTCCTCGAACGTGGAATTCAGAACCCTGCTCCCCTCGCCCACTTCACAAAAGGCGCCGAAGCTGGAGTTATCGATCTGGCAGCCTGGATGGATGTAGGGCCGGTCTGGCGACAGTTTCGGCATCATTCGCCCTTGATAAGCTTTCGCCGCAACCAGCCTGAGAGGCTATCCATCAGCATGACCATCAGCACGATCAGCACCATGTAATAGGCGACCTCCTCCCAGTCCTTCTGCGTCAGGATGGCCTGGGTCAGCAGAAGACCGATCCCCCCGCCGACAATGGCTCCGATCACCGTTGCGCTGCGCGTATTGGACTCCAGATAATACAGCACCTGCGCCAGGATCACCGGCATGACCTGCGGCAGAACACCGAACCGCGCGCGCAGAGTGGCGTTCGCGCCGGTGGACCGGATGCCCTCTACCTGCTTTTCATCGATGTTCTCCAAGGCCTCCGAAAAGGTCTTTCCGAAGCTGCCCGCGTCGGTGATCGCAATGGCTATGGCCCCGGTCATCGGACCAGGACCGAAGGCGCGGCTGAGGATGATTGTCCAGATAAGCCCGTCCACCCCACGGATGAAGTCGAAGACTCGGCGGATCGCGCTCCGGAACACCCCTAGCGGCATGAAGTTCCGCGCTGCCAGGAACGACATCGGTAGCGCGACGATGGCTGCCATCATCGTTCCCAGAAATGCCATCAGGATCGTCTCGAAGATCGCCCAGGCGACGTCCCCATGCCGCCACATGCGGTTTGTCCAGAATTCGCTGACCATGTAGCCGATGTTCGAGCGTGCCGGTTCGATCCGGTCACTCGAGACTGCCAGCCCCACCAATTCGGCGAATCCCTTCCCATAGAAGGGACTGTCAAGGGTAAAGAACCACAGCTCCCAGCCAGGTTCGTATTTGAAGGTTTCTACCTTAGAGCGGGAATAGCTGAGGCGACCTGCGTCGGTGGTAACGCCAATACGGTTCTGCCCGACGCTGATCCAGTCGGGGATAGGCTTCGGCGCGGTCAGCACCGGGCGGCCCCCTTCCTCGCGGATGTCGATCGTGCCATAGCCGGGCACCACGTAACGCGCGCCGGCATCGTCATATGTGACGATATGGCCGTCGCCAAGGTCGATGGTCGTGACCCCGCCTGCGATGGTCACCCAGTCGGGCAACATTCCTGTGGGATAGGTTCCCTTGCCCTCGCCCTCGATGGCAACCTCCACCGCATTCGACCGGTTGTCGCGCGTGACGTGGGTCTTGTGCTGCCAGAAATCAGACAGAAGGATTGCTGCATTGTCGAACCGCGCGCGTTGAACCAGGCCCGCGATATCAAAGCTGATCGCGGCATAGACCAGATAGGCAACGATGACGGCGGGTATGACAAAGGCGATGCGGCGCTTGCGATCGAAACTGCGGGTGACGGTCTCGGCCAGCGTGGCGGTGGCGGCAGTCATGGTCATGGCCTAGCGCCCCTTCACCAGCTTGTGACGGTAGTGGTCGGAAATCTGGTCGATCAGAACAATCGTCAGAAACAGAAGCAGAAAGATCGACACAACTTCATCATACCGGCCCTGGCCCCATTGCATTGCAATCTTCAGGTCATGGCCAATGCCGCCCTCGCCGACAAAGCCCAGGATGGCAGAGGCTCGGACGTTGATCTCAAAGCGCAGAAGCGCATAAGACAGCCAGTTCGGCGCCACCTGCGGAATCACTCCTAACCACATGCGCTGCGACCAGTTGGCCCCGACCGACGTAAGACCTTCTACCGGCTTGACATCGGCGTTTTCTGCGACTTCCGAGAAAAGCTTGCCCAGCGCCCCGCCGGTATGCAGTGCAATGGCAATGACGGCAGGGACCGGTCCGCCGCCGAGGATGTAGATCAGGACAAGGGCAATGACGATTTCTGGGATGGCGCGGAGGGCATCCATCGTTCGGCGGAAAAGCGGGATCAGGCGCGGCCAACGGGCAAGGCCCCGGGTTGCCAACAGCGACAGTGCCATAGCGGTAAGCGCGCCGATCAATGTCGCAACGGCGGCGATGTTTATGGTCTCGATCAGTGCGGGAAAGTGATCCCAGATCAGCCCCGGCAAGTTTGCGCGGTTGGCCCAGGCTTCCAACAGCACTTCGGCAGGAAAATCAAGGATCTGCGGCAAGCCAGCCCAGAAATCACCCGCATTGCGCTCTTCTGCCAGCATCCAGCCGGATGCCATGATACCGATGAAGAAGACCAGCAGAATGCCGCCATACATCCGCTTGCGGCGGACCATATCGAGATAGGCCTCGCGGTTGTCCGAGAGGTTGGGGCGCTGGCCCTTTTTGGGACCGAAGGCAACATCGACCATGGTTTCATCCGGAAAGGAAATGGCCGGACCCCGTTAAACGACGAGGTCCGGCCAGAGGGTAGCTTACATGCCGTCCTGCAGCTTGCGGGCGGCGATGACGCCTTCGTAGGCGGTCAGATCGACCGGGACGAAATCCTTCGCGTCACCGGCAGCGACGTTGTAAGCGCATTCCGGGTCGGTCTGCCAAAGGGTGTCGGTCAGATTGGTGACCTTGTCCTTGACGTCCTGCGGCAGCGCGGCGCGATCGGCCCAGGACACGGCCGCGTCGAAGTCGCCGTTGTGGACGCCGACGATCGACTGCTCATGCCCGCCCGACATCTTCACTTCGGCGAAGTACTCTTCCAGCTTGCCATATGTTTCGATCAGTTCCGCGCCGGGAACCAGATAGCCCGAGGTCGAGTTGGGGTCGGCGAAGGCAAAGACCTTGCCCTTGGCGTCTTCCATCGAGGTGATGCCGCTGTCGGCGCGGGCAAAACCGATGGAGTAGTAGCCGGTCGAGCCGTCGACGTTCTGCTTGGTCAGCTTCAGCTCCACCGCATTCGGGTCGGTCAGGTGGATCTTGGCGAAGGCAGAGGCACCCAGCCAGGCATAGTCGATGGTCCCGCCCAGAAGGCCCTGGATCACCCCGTCATAGTCGGCCGGGGCGAACAGCTTCACCGGAACCCCCAGTTCCGCCTCGATCGCGGCGCGGAAGCATTCCTGGTTGGTCAGGCGGTCCTGGGCGTTCTCGCCGCCAAGGATGCCGATGTTGAACTCGGTGATCTCCTGGGCGAAGGCCGAGGACGCCATAACAGCAGTCAGAGCAGTTGCAGTCAGCAGCTTTTGCATGGGGGCTCCATGGGGTTGTGGCCGGAATGGCCGGGGGTCACGACAGCATAAGGTCCGCATAGGTGCGGTCGGCTGCGGTGTCGGTGGGGATCGAGGTCGAAGTGGCCGCCTCGTTGAAGCTTTCATCCGCGCCATAGATGTCGCGGGCGACGCCAGTCGACAGCTGGTCTGGGGTGCCGTCAAAGACGATGCGCCCGTCGCGCATGCCGATCACCCGGTCGCAATAGCGCCTCGCAGTGTCCAGCGTATGAAGGTTTGCAATGACCATGCGCCCGTCCTCAACGTTGATCCGCTTGAGGGTGTCCATCACGACCTGCGCGTTCATTGGGTCGAGAGAGGCAATGGGCTCATCCGCAAGAATGATCTTGGGGTCCTGCATCAGGGCGCGGGCGATCGCGACGCGCTGCTGCTGACCGCCTGACAGCGCCTCGGCCCGTTTCGGGGCCTGCTCGCTGATGCCGAGACGGTCAAGGATGTCGAGCGCACGCAGGATGTCGGCGCGGGGCCAGAGGTTGAACATTGTCTGGAGCGTGGACCGGCGGTTTAGGATCCCGTGCAGCACGTTCGACGCCACATCCATCCGGGGCACCAGATTAAACTGCTGGAAAATCATCGCGCACTGCGACTGCCAGGCTCGCGCTTCGGCGCCCTTCAGCGCCAGAACGTTCCGACCTTCAACATGGATTTTCCCAGCAGAGGCGTCGATCAGGCGGTTCATCATCCGCAGAAACGTGGACTTGCCCGCGCCAGACCTACCGATGATGCCGACAAAGGCCGGACGCTCGACGCTGAAACTGATGTTGTCGACGGCCGCCTTCTGGCCGAACATCCGTGTCACGCCCTGAACTTCCAGCATCGTCCGGTCCCCGCCGTTGGCTTTCGGAGGTCCTAGCGATGGCATGTGACAGTCGGTCGAAGGCTGCATGAACCTTCTGTGACGCCTACCACTTTATGTGGCGCGGCCAGATGTAGGTCTCGTCAGGATCGTCCAGCCTGGGAGCCGCCAAAAGCATGCAACGGCGGCGCAGGTCTGCCGCCACCGCGTCCCGGTTCAGTTGCCCAAGCGTTTCTGCTGAAACCGGGGCCCCAAGGCGCATCTCGACCGGGCGACCGATCCGGCGGCGGGTTTCGTGGAAGATTAACGCGACACGCAAGGGATAGGAGGTATGGCTTGCCACCTGGAACAGACGCGAGTTCTGGCCCGCAAAATGGACCGGCATCGTTGTTACTTCCGGGATCGTCGCCAGTCGTCCAATGAAGGGATGCCAGGGCGCATCGACAGCACGGCCCTGCAACGGTTTGTTGGCTGTGGCCACTCCACCGGCCGGAAACACCGCCACCACCTTGCCCGCTGCAAGAAGTGCTGCCGCTTGCCGCCGCGTCTCGGCAGTCAGTCGGCGTGCCTCTGCCGTACCCGAGAAATCCACGGGCAGAAGGTACGGCTCTACTTCTGGGACACGACACAGAAGGCTGTTGGTCAGAATCTTCACGTTGTCGCGCAGCTGCAAGCCAAGATGGCCGATAGCAAGCCCGTCGACTACGCCGAATGGATGGTTTGCCACCAGTAGCAATCCCCCTGTCTTCGGCACTGCCCCCAAGTGTTCTTCGCCGACCGTAATCTTAGGCACGATTTGCAGCTTGCGCAGGGCGGCTGAAAAGACCGGCTCGCCAGGACGCTTGTCGCAAATTGCCCAATCCACATACAGCCGCCGCAGCTTTGGCTGACCGGTCAATGTCTCGACAGTGCGGATGAGGCTGCGCCGAAACCGTGACTGGCCTTGATGGGCGTACGAAAAGTGCACGGCCGGTGACACTGGGGCGCGGTCAAAGTTTAGAACTTCCGTGAACATGAGGATGCTCCGGTAAAGGGTCATTGTACAAGGTCAGGCATGACGGTTGCTGGCAATGCAGAGTATCCGCCCCGCCCAGAAACCCATGTCCGCAGCGGCGCGGGAGGCTGGCCGTCAGGCCAGTCCAGAAGAACAAGGTCCGCCCGCAGGCCCGGCGCAATGCGGCCACGGTCGGTCAGACCCATGGCCCGGGCCGGATTCAGCGACACGAGCCTCCAAAGATCGGCCAAAGGCGCCACGCGGTCAGCGTTCAGGCGGACCATCGCACCCAGCATCGCCGGGTAAAAATAGTCTGACGCCAGAATATCGCAGAGGCCTCGGGCGATCATTTCGGCGGCGCCGGGACTGCCCAGGTGACTGCCGCCGCGCATTGCATTTGGCGCGCCCAGCACAATGGGATCCCCCGCCGCACGCGCGGCGAGGAAGACGCGCTCATGCATTGGAAATTCTGCGACCCTGGCCCCAAGATTGCGATACCAGTCGCGGGTTTCCACCTGACTGTCGTCATGGCTGAGCATTGGCGCGCCATGCGCCCGCGCAAGCTCGGCGACACGTTCGATCCGTGCGGGTACCTCACCTCGCTGCGCCCAGATGTTCGAAATGAGTTCAACAAAATCACCGATTGTCATGCGCGAACGCTTTGCCCGTTCGCCCATCTTGTGCAGGAACTTTTCGGCCGTCAGGTCGGTGACTGGGTAGTCTTCGACGTGGTCGAAAGGCCGGTCATGAAGCTGGATTTCCGGGTGCAACAGTGCCGCAGTCGTATGGTCGTTGAAGGCCAAGGCCGGGCGATCCACCCTGGACAGGACATGGGCGATCAGGGGTTCGGCCGCTTCGCAGAACGTCTCCCAGCGCAGCTGCAGATGGTTGTCGACCGTCAATCGGGTCCGCAGAGCCTGCAAGGCATGAACGATCTTCCAACCGGTATCCACGCTGCGCAGGCCAGGCTCCCAACTTAAGGTCACCGCATGGTAGGCTGTCGTGATGCCGTTCGCCGCAAGTTGCCGGTCGGTTTCCAGCATCGCCGTTTCAACCGGGACCATGACACCAGGGCGCGGCATGATTTGCCGCTCGAACGCGTCGCCGTGGATGTCGACAAAGCCTGGGGCCAGAACACAACCGCGACCGGGGATGATCGCTGCTCCGTCGCGTGCGACGTCGATTCCGGTGATCCGTCCGCTCTCGATCCGGATCGAAACATGCTCAACCCGGTCTTCAAGGATCACCCGCGCGCCTTCGATCAGCTCGGCGGTCATGACAGACGCTCGGCCAGGAGATGCCAGTGCCAGGATCCTGGCTTTTCATGCGGACGGTCGAAGAGGGTAAGGATCTCGAATCGCCAAAGCAAAGCCAAGAGGTCAGGCGCCGTGCAGAAGTAATGCGGGTGGACCTTGTCGCCCGGCCCCTCGAAAACCCAGGTATTGCGGCTGATCTCGCGCCCCTTCGCGCAGGCCTGTTCGACCGGAAGACGACGCGCGGACAACATGGTGGCCATGAACGTGCCCCCGGGCCGCGTCACGCGTGCCACTTCCGAAAGCGTGCGGCGCACCACGGACTCGTCGCCATGGTAGATCACGTTCCAGGCAAGGACGTAGTCAAAGCTGCCCGCCTGAAAGGGAAGATCGGTCATCGAAGCCTGCACGCAATCGACGTTGAGGCCCTTTGCAAAGGCCGCTGCTGCAACGGCGCTGGTTGCGGCCTCGGCAGCATCAAGGGCCGTGACGGTGTGCCCCTCTTCGGCAAATGCCAGGGCATGCCGACCGATTCCAGCGCCAAGGTCCAGGATCTTCGACCCTTTGGCCAATGTGCTGACGTGGTCCATGACCCAGGGCTCTGGCATCGCCCAGGGGCTGCGACCATCCGCCCGGCGCCATTCCTCGTTCCAATAGCGATGGGCTGTGTCGGTGGGCATCTGGTTCATATCAGCTTCCTCCGGATCCAGCCGGACCCTTGTTCCACAGCGATCACAAGCACGAGCATCAACAGGATTATGGCCAGCGCCTCGTCGTAGTTGAACAGATCGAAGGCCACCTTCAGGTCTACCCCGATGCCGCCGGCACCAACCAATCCCAATGCAGCCGAGCCACGCACCGATTTCTCCAGCGCGAACAGGGATGTTGCAGTGAACGACGGCAGACAGGCCGGGATGACTGCCGAACCGATTATGCCCAGCCGACTTGCCCCGATGGCACGCAGCGCGTCTTGCGGCCCGGGATCGGTCTCCTCCATCGCCTCGGCAAAAAAGCGCCCGGCGAAACCGATCTTGTCCACCATGATGGCCATCACCCCCGCTGCCGGACCTAGGCCGACAATGATGATGAAGACAATCGCCCAAACCAGATCAGGCACCGTACGAAACAGTGCGATGACCGCACGTGCGGCGTGACGGATGAACGGATGCGGCGAAAGCCGATCGGTCGCCAGGATCGCAAAGGGGAGCGCCAGGAGAAGCCCGAGAAAGCAGCCAGCCACGGCCATCTGCAACGTTTCCAGAAGTTTCCAGCCGATCGGAACGATCCGGCTGAAGTCGGGTGGAAACATCTGTGTCAGCAGTCCGGATGGCGCAAAAAGGCGGGCGACACCGTTGCCAAGCCGGTCCAGCGCAGGGGCCGTCGAGGCAAGCGATGTTACCACAAGGGTGAGAACGACCAGTAGCGCGGCATACTCAAGCAAGCTTCGATGCTGAAATCGTGCGGGGGCGAGTACAGTCACGCTGCCTCCGCCGGGTCAAAGAACTGGCGCAAAGTTGCAGCGTTCGCGCGGCTGGTCGACAAGTCCAGCGCAATTCGTCCGTCCGCCAGGCCGAGGATGCGGTCGGAAAAGCGCAACGCGTGCTCCAGCCGGTGCGAGATGACCAGAAGCGACAAGCCTTCCTCGCGGACGAGGCCCAGCAGTAGGCCCATGACCTCTTCACCGGTCTGAGGGTCAAGGCTTGCATCTGGCTCATCTGCGAGAATGAAGGCCGGGCGCTGCATCAGCATCCGGGCGATGGCAACCCGCTGCTGCTGGCCGCCAGACAAGGCATCAACCCGCATCAGCGCGCGGTCGGCGAGGCCAACGCGGGCAAGGCAGGTCATCGCTTCGTCCCTCACGGTCGCCGGTGCCAGGGCCTGCATCCAGACACGCGGTCCGGACATCCGCGATTGCACTCCGTGGATCACATTCGACAGCGCTGACAGCCGTGGCACCAGGTTGTGGCGTTGCCAGACTATGCCAACTTCGGACCGGAATCGCCGCAGATCCCGTAGTCCAAGGGCAAGCACGTCACGACCCAGCATCCGCACCTGTCCATCCGAAGGCTCTTCCAGTCGCACCAGACACCTTAGCAGAGTGGACTTGCCTGACCCGTTCGCACCGATCAGCGCAGTTGCCTGCCCGACAGGCAGGACAAAGTCGAGGCCCCGCAGCACCTGGCGCCCCGGGAACCTTTTGGTCAGGCCGGCAACAGTCAAGACCGGCCCAGCAACCGCTGAGCCGATCAAAGCCCCGGTATGGGCTAGTGGAGCATTCATGAAGGGCTCACTCGCCTACGAACTCGGTAAACTCGGTGATGCCGATGTTTTCAAACATCTTGCGGACGACGTCGTAGTCAGCGTTGGTCACGGTCGGGTTGAACCTGCCACCGATGTACTTCGCGTTTTCTTCCGTTTTGGTCACCGCTTCCAGAATCGCCTCGCCCTGATCGGCAAATGTCTTGCGGACGGTGTCCACGACTTCAGACGGTACCTTGGCAGAGGCCAGAAGGATGTCGTCCGGCAGCTGTTCGCCCTTCACTAGGACACGGAACTTATGGTCCGGGAATTTTTCGGTGATGCTGTCGATGTGTGTCCGGTTCAGGCCGATCCCGGCGATCTCACCCTTGATCAGTGCCTCGACTGCCACGTTGCGATTCAAAAACACCGGCTCATAATCCGTTGCATAGGTCAGCCCGGCTTTGGCCAACAGGTCGACAGGCCCCAGATGCTGGGACGTCGAACCAATTTCGCCGAAAGAGATCTTTTGGCCCTTCAGGTCAGCCGGTGACTGGATCGGGCTTTCGTCCAGAACGACCACAGTCGAGTAATAGTCCGGCCGCACCCAGGTCACGACAGGCTGGGCGTCAAGCCGTGCATTGAACACCACGTATTCTGCCGGACCCGTCAGCACAAAGTCGACCTGATCGGCGGCCATAGCCTCTACCGCGACCGTCCGGCCCGAGACTGGAAAGAACTCGACCTTCAGGCCCGAGGCGGCCTCGAACGCGTCTTTGAACGGTCCCATCTCGCGCTGAAGGGCTTCCATCCCGTCGATATCGGTGACGGCAAACCGAATTGCATCCTGCGCGGAAGCTTCCACGCCGGTCAGGATCGCAAACGACAACAGGGCGGGGGCAAGAACGTGCTTCATGGAAGGTCAATCCCTTTGTATGGCATTGACCTCCGCTTAGCGGACGGCAGTGACGGGAAGGCGACCGTTGCATTACAGATTGACGACAGTCAGGCGCGCCCCGGCAGTTGCTTCGTGCCGGGGCGGCCTCCGATCAGGCGATTTCAGTCACGACTTCGATGTTGCCTTTGGTAGCGTTGGAATACGGGCAGATGAAGTGTCCACGCTCCGCGATCTTCTCGGCAACGGCACGGTCGACACCCGGCAGTGAGACAACCAGCTTTACTTTCAGCCCGAAGCCGCCATCGCTGCGCGGACCGATCCCGACGTGAGCATTGACCGTCGCAGTTTCGGGAACCGAGCCCAGTTTTTCGCTGGTCGCGGCATAGCGCATGGCCCCAAGGTAGCAGGCCGCGTAACCTACTGCGAAAAGCTCTTCCGGATTGTGTCCAAGTCCTGACCCACCCAGTTCCTTGGGGCTGGTCATCGTTACGGTCAGTTGACCGTTGACCAGACCGGCCACGCCATTGCGACCGCCGCCGGTTGCCTTCGCCTCGGTCCAGTACTTCGCGTCTACAGTCATGCTTTCCTCCTATCGTTGGCGATAAAGTCGTGTACGATTTATTTAGTATTCGACTTGATCCTTGTCAATCGCTTGCGCTCTTATCGCGTACGATGTATCTAGGTTAGTCATGACACTCGCTCCCTCAGATATGGTCTGCTTTGCGCTGCACTCTGCCGCACTCGCCGTGCATTCCGCCTATGCGCCACTGCTCGACCGGCTTGGGCTGACCTACCCACAATACCTGGTGATTTCAGCCCTGAAGGCGCAGGATGGGCAGACCGTCGGGCAGCTTGGTGGCGCGCTTAGGCTTGACACCAATACCCTAACGCCGCTTCTCAAGCGGATGGAAGCAGCCGGATGGCTGACCCGGCAGCGCGAGACGGCTGATGAGCGGCAAGTCAGGGTCAGCCTGACCGAAGCAGGCCATGACCTTGCACGCCAAGCCACCACCGTGCCTCAGGCCTTCGCAGAACGCACTGGACTTACTCAATCGGAACTAGCCGACTTACGCGACATTCTGTTGGCGCTGCGCGATCGTCTGAAGCCAACAAAGACATAGCGCAGACTTGCGCGTCGCCGTTCAGACAGTCCGGCCCCGGGCGATCCGTACGAACTGTGCAACCCTCCCGCTGCCCGAACCGGGCTGCGACCTATGCCACGTCTCGCGCCGAAGTCTCGCCAGACGCAGGAACTGCCTGACGCGGGCACCGGTGCTTGACGCCCGATGATCGGCGATGTGCTTGCTCATGGTCGTGGTCTCCCTGTCCTGAAACACAACCGTAACACGATTCGTGCCCTTAACCTACCTCGGCATCAGGCAATTGCGAAAGCCTGCCGACTGCCCAGACCGCCGCATCGGACACGGCTTCGTCCGGATCGCCAATCAGGGCTTCTGCAACGGGTCTCAGCTTTGAAATCCCCGAATTGCCAACAGCATACAGGACGTTGCGCACCAATCTGTCCCGCCCGATCCGCTTGATCGGTGATCCGGCAAACCGGGCCCGGAAACCGGCGTCATCCAATTGAGCCAGGTCAGATAGTTCGGGCAAGCCCAGACGCGGCTGATACCCGACCTCACGCGCGGCCGCGGCAAACTTGTTCCAAGGGCAAACCGCCAGGCAATCGTCGCAGCCATAGATCCGGTTTCCGATCAGAGCGCGCAGATCATGGTCCACCGGCCCGCTATGTTCGATGGTGAGATAGGAAATGCACCGCCGCGCATCCAACTGGTAGGGCGCAGGAAAGGCACGCGTCGGGCAGATATCCAGGCATGCGGTGCAGGTGCCGCAATGGCTTGCCTCTGGCGCGTCCGGCTCAAGCTCCAGCGTCGTGAAGATTGCCCCCAGAAACACCCAGTTTCCCAGATCGCGTCCCAGAAGGTTGGTATGCTTACCCTGCCAGCCCAGTCCCGCAGCCTGCGCCAGGGGCTTTTCCATCACTGGAGCCGTATCGACAAAGACCTTGATCTCACCTCCGCCCTGATCGATCAGCCAGCGCCCCAGTCGCTTTAGGCGCCGCTTGACCAGGTCATGATAGTCCTTCCCCTGGGCATAAACCGAAACCACGCCCCGATCCCTTTGCGCAAGGCCCGCCATCGGGTCATCCTCTGGGGTATAGGCCTCTGCCAGCATGATGACAGACCGCGCCTCTGGCCACAGCGCCGACGGATTGCCACGCCAGGCCTCGCGCTCTGCCATCCAGCCCATCTGACCGTGCCGACCATCAGCCAGAAACGCCCGCAGCCGCCCAGCCGCCTCGGGCACCGCGTCCGGCCGGCAGACTCCCACCTTCACGAAGCCCTCCTCCAGGGCTCGCGCCACCAGCTGCTCTTTCGTCAGCCCTTTCATCTTTGCACAAGCATCCCGGGAGCGTTCATGGTTGCGCCATTGGTTCAAGAAACCATGGACGCGGGGGCAGCGCCCCGGGGGTCGGGATCAGAAGTCCAGATCGGCATAATGCGCAGATGGCGGAAAGCCCGAGATCTGGTCAGCCAGCAGAGGGCGGAAGCTCGGGCGCGACTTGATCTTGGCGTACCAGTCCTTCAGGACCGCATGCCGGTTCCAGTCGACGTCGCTGATGTAGTCCAGGCAGCTGAGATGTGCTGCCGCAGTAAAGTCTGCCAGCGTCATCGCATCGCCCGCCAGCCAGCGCCTCTGATCCAGAAGCCAGGCCATGTAGTCCAGATGATACTTGATCTGGCTCGACCCCGCCTTGACGTTACGCGAATCCGGATAGCCCTGCCCGGTGACCTTCTTGTTCACCCGTTCATACAAAAGCTTGGACGTCACCTCGTTGTGAAACTTGTCGTCAAACCAGGCGCACAACCGTCGCACTTCGTACTTGCCTTCCGCGCTGCGTGGCATCAACGGCGGCTCTGGCGCGGTTTCTTCGATGTATTCGCAGATCGCCTGGCTCTCGCTCATCGTCCGAGTACCCATCTTCAGTATCGGCACCTTCCCCGCCGGATTGCGCCTCAGGAAATCGGGCGAGGGCTCCCAATACCGCTCTTCGACCAGCTCTACTTCGATCTTTTTCTCGGCCAATGTCAGGCGCACCTTGCGGCAGAAGGGCGAAAGGGGAATGTGATACAGGCGGTTGCTGGCGCGGTTCATCGGTTGGCGGTCTCCGGTCACACGAACTCATTGCCGCGACGGGGGCAAGAATTCAATCCCTCGGCCCCGTCAGCCCTCGAAACAGGCGGATCGACCGTCGGCGGCAATGGTTTCGGCACCTGAAATGATGCTGCGCGTCCGGCTGCGGACAAAGCTGGACGGTTCGCTGGCGCTGCGGCCCTTGGGGTCGGGCAGGACCGCTGCCAGCCGTGCGGCTTGCAACGCCGTCAGGTCCTTGGCATCCACGCCGAAGTGGTGCTGCGCCGCGGCCTGCACGCCGAAAACGCCTTCGTCGAACTCGGCAACGTTCAGATAGACCTCCAGGATCCGTTCCTTCGACCACACCAGTTCCACAACCGGGGTAAGCACCGCCTCCATTGCCTTTCGCAGATAGCTGCGGCCGTGCCAGAGGAAGACATTTTTCACCACCTGCTGACTGATCGTGCTGGCACCCCGGTTGCTGCCTTCCTCGATCGCCTGCCGGATCGCGGCCATGTCAAAGCCCCAGTGGTTGCAGAAGTTCGCATCTTCCGCCGCCACCGCGCTTCGCCCCATCACCGGGGCGATCTCTTCCCAGCTGACCCAGTCCTTTTCGATTCCTCCCAGCCGCCAGACCTCTCCCATCTGGTAGAAGTTGATCGGCGGCGGCAGAAAACTGAACAGAAGGATCAGAAGGGCATAAAGGGCCATGACCCCACCCACCAGCCGACCTGCCCAGCGCAAGACCCTCCGCCAAAGCCGTGGCTTGACGGGTTCCTCGACCTTCGGCTTTCGCTTGCGAGGTGCGGCCCTCGGTTTGTCGGCAGGTTTTTCGGTGACGTCTTCGGTCATGCGCGACGTTAGACGCGGGTCGACCCTGCCCGTCAAGTGGCGGACTACCTTCGCCCGCCACCCAGCTGGTCATGCGGCAAATGCAGCGGGGGAATCCGCTCCAGGAACTCCTTCAGACGCGCCTCTGTCTCTTGATCCAACGAGGTGTGGATGACCCGGCCCTTTTCGCGGAAAGGTTCCAGTCGCTCCAAGACCTTGTCCGTCCGGATCTTGCGCACCAGCATCCCAACCGCCGCGCCGCCCTTGTCCAGGCTTGCACCGACATCGCGCAGGAAGTCATCATCGATCCCATAGTCGCTGAACTTGCCGGCCAGCGCGCCGACACCTGCCCCCACGGCCGCGCCAGCCAGCGGGTTCAGGAAGAAAAGCCCGATCAACGTGCCCCAAAGCCCCCCGCCGATCGCCCCGCCGGTTGTCAGATTGATCGACTGGTTCAGGTGAACCTGGCCCTCTTCATCCCGAGTCACGACAACCACGTCCTCCATTTCGATCAGATACTGCTTTTGCAGTGCGACCAGGGCCTCTCCGGCGGCAAAGGCAGTCGCCTCATCGGGAAAGGCAACGATGATCAGGTCGGACATGGGTTCCTCCAAGAACAGGGCCGTCGCACGTGTCGACGGCCCCCTCTAGCACATCCAAAGCGGTTTGAGCAGCCGATTCCCTACTCGGCGGGGACTTTCGCCACTTCGTCCGACAGCGGATAGGGCAAGCGACTTACCATCTCCTTCGGGCAAACCTGCAGGAAGTTTCGCCGCTCGCTCTCCCAGTTGGACAGGATGCGTTCGGCGATGCGGCTGCCGGTCTCGTCCAGGTGGCGCTGGATCAGGCCCTTCAGCTGCATCTCCCAATGCGGATGCTCCACCGCGCAGGTCAGGATCGACTCCAGGTTCATGAAGTCCTCGGCCACGCCCTCGGGGTCGTAGACATAGGCCATCCCGCCCGTCATCCCCGCCCCGAAGTTCGCGCCGATCCGGCCCAGGATCCGAACAGGAACCCGTCGGTCGCCCCGTAGAGGACGGTATTCCCGATGATCGTGTTCTCCTCCGCCTTCAGCGGCGAGGACATCAGCGGCCGCACCGTGATCGTGCCGCCCGACAACCCCTTGCCGACATAGTCGTTGGCGTCGCCCTGGACCTCCAGCTTCAGGCCGCGGACGCTGAACGCGCCCAAGGACTGCCCGCAAGACCCGGTCAGCTTCACGGTCAGATGGTCCGGCTGCAGAGCATTCCTCATCCCGAACTTCTTGACGATATGGCTCGACGCACGCGTCCCGATGGTCCGCAGCGTGTTCCGCACCGCATAGGACAGCTGCATCTTCTCGCCGTCCTCGAAGAAGCGGTGGCCGTCCTTGATGATCTCGGCGTCCAGCGTATCCGGCACCGCGTTGCGCGGCTTCGACCGGTCATAGGTGATCGACCGCGCCCCATCGACGCTGATCAGCATCGGGTTGAGGTCGAGGTCGTCAAGGTTCGCCGCGCCGCGCGAAACCTGCGTCAGCAGATCGGCCCGCCCGATGATCTCGTCCATGCTCCGCGCGCCAATCGACGCAAGGATTTCCCGCACCTCCTGCGCGTAGAAGGTGATCAGGTTCACCACCTTGTCCGCGCTGCCAGTGAACTTCGCGCGGAGACGCTCGTCCTGCGTGCAGACGCCCACTGGGCAGGTGTTCGACTGGCACTGGCGCACCATGATGCAGCCCATCGCGATCAGCGCGGCGGTGCCGATCCCGTATTCTTCGGCCCCCATCATCGCCGCCATGACGATGTCGCGCCCGGTCCGCAGGCCCCCGTCCGTGCGCAGCGTCACCCGCTCGCGCAGGTTGTTCATCGCCAGCACCTGATGCGCCTCGGTCAGGCCCATCTCCCACGGCAAGCCCGCGTACTTGATCGACGTGGCCGGAGAAGCCCCCGTCCCGCCGTTGTGGCCCGAGATCAGGATCACGTCGGCCTTGGCCTTCGCCACGCCCGCCGCGATGGTCCCGACGCCGGACGAAGACACCAGCTTCACCGTCACCTTGGCGCGCGGGTTGATCTGCTTCAGGTCGTAGATCAGCTGCGCCAGGTCCTCGATCGAATAGATGTCGTGGTGCGGCGGCGGGGAGATCAGCGTCACGCCGGGAGTCGAATGCCGCAACCGCGCGATCAGCGCCGTGACCTTCATCCCCGGCAGCTGCCCGCCCTCACCGGGCTTGGCCCCCTGCGCGACCTTGATCTCAAGTTCCTCGCAGGCGTTCAGATATTCCGCCGTCACGCCAAAGCGCCCCGAGGCGACCTGCTTGATCTTGGCGGACGGGTTGTCCCCGTTCGGCTCCGGCGTGAAATGCGCCGGGTCCTCGCCGCCCTCGCCCGAGTCGGACTTCGCCCCGATCCGGTTCATCGCCACGTTCAGCGTCTTGTGCGCCTCGGGCGACAGCGCCCCCAGCGACATGCCCGGAGTCACGAAGCGCTTGCGGATCGAGGTGATGCTCTCGACCTCCTCGATCGGCACCGGCTTCCCCAACGTCTTGATGTCCAAGAGGTCCCGCAGATGGATCGGCGGGTTCGCCCGCATCGCGGCCGAATACTGCTTCCAGATGTCATAGCTCGCCCGGTCACAGGCCGATTGCAGCATGTGCATCGTCTGCGCTTCCCAGGCGTGCTTTTCACCCGACCGCCGCGCCTTGTAGAAGCCGCCGATGGGCAGCACGTCCGCCCCGCCCAGCCAGCCCTTGCGATGGACCTCTTCCAGCTTCTGCTCGACGCCCGTCAGGCCGATGCCCGAAATGCGCGACTGCATCCCCGGGAAATACTCGGCCACCATCGCGCGGGACAGACCCACGGCCTCGAAGTTCAACCCGCCGCGATAGCTGGAGATCACCGAAATCCCCATCTTCGACATGATCTTCAGAAGACCCGCATCGATGGCATCCCGATACCGCCGCATCGCATCGGTCAGCGAGCCATCGAGCAGCCCCCGGTCGATCCGGTCGGCAATGGAATCCTGCGCGATATAGGGGTTCACCGTGGTCGCCCCGCAACCGATCAGCACCGCGAAGTAATGCGGG
>JALOTD010000008.1 GCA_025458105.1 Tabrizicola sp.
AGCGCCGACATCTTCATCACCACGACCGGCAACAAGGACGTGATCCGCATCGAGCACATGCGCGCGATGAAGGACATGGCCATCGTCGGCAACATCGGCCACTTCGACAACGAGATCCAGGTGGCAAGCCTGCGGAACCACAAGTGGACCAACATCAAGGACCAGGTGGACATGATCGAGATGCCCTCGGGCAACCGCATCATCCTGCTGTCCGAAGGGCGCCTGTTGAACCTCGGCAACGCCACGGGCCACCCGTCCTTCGTGATGTCGGCCAGCTTCACCAACCAGGTGCTGGCGCAGATCGAGCTCTGGACCAAGGGCAAGGACTACGCCCCCGGCGTCTACATCCTGCCGAAGGCGTTGGACGAAAAGGTCGCCCGTCTGCATCTGAAGAAGATCGGCGTCAAGCTGACCGAACTGCGCAAGGACCAGGCCGACTACATCGGCGTCAAGGTCGAAGGCCCGTTCAAGTCGGACCACTATCGCTACTGATTGCAAATCTCCCCGCAGGCTTTGGCCTGCGGGGAAGCTTCCGTGATCTTTCCCGTTGCCGTTTGGCGGCAGATTCGTAATCTGCCACAGTCTTGCCACAATGGCAGACCGGTAACTGAACGAGGGAAATAAGATGGGCAAGCGCGACGAGCTGATCGCCAAGTATGCGGACGACCTGAAGACCAAGTGCAAAGTCACGCCGGACATGGCGCTTCTGACCAAAGTCACCATCGGCTGCGGCCCGTCGATCTATGACAACGATGCCCAGACCGTTGCTGCCTCGGACAAGGACGAGCTGGAACGGATCAAGGCCAATTTCCTGGTCAAGAAGCTGGGGCTGAAGGATAGCCCCGCCCTGATGGAAGGCATCCACGCCGCCGTCGACACCTACGGCAAATCCGAGCGCAACAAGTACCGCGCCGTGTTCTACTACCTGCTGGTCAAGCATTTCGGCAAGGAAGCCGCCTACAAGTAAGGCGCTGCCGCCGTACCGCGCCCCCTCTCCCCGTCGTGGGAGAGGGCTGGGGCGAGATGCTTCTGGCCGGGCACACCTCGCCGACGCCAGGCATTTGAACCAAACACAAGACACTCGCTTGTTGCCCAACCAAAGGGATTCGGGGCATAACCCCTTGGTCAGGGCAGGACGCCCGGGACCCTTTACAGATCACGTGCGGTGCTTGGGGTGTGCGCGTGGGGTGGATGAAGGGTTCCGTAGGGGTGCGGGGCCCTTCATTCCGTTTTGGCCATCCGATTGCCTGCGGCCTCCCGCATCGTGATTGGCAGATGTGCCGCCAGGGTATATGCCGACCGCTGTCTCTGATCTGGTCGCTTGTCATGCACCCCAATCCCGCCTTTCGCCAAACCCCCGCCGACCAGAATATCGCCTTCGCGCGTGCCCGGGGCTTCGGGATCCTGTCGATCAATGGCGACACGGGTCCGCTGGCCGCGCATGTGCCGTTTCTGCTGAACCAGGATGCGAGCCTTGCCGAGCTGCATCTGGCACGGTCAAACCCCATCGTCAGGGCAGCTCTTCCGTCCCCGGCCTTGATCGCGGTCTCCGGCCCGGATGCCTATGTCTCGCCCGACTGGTACGGCGCAGAGGATCAAGTTCCGACCTGGAACTACGTGGCGGTCCACCTGCGCGGGGTGCTGGAGCCTTTACCCGATGAGGCATTGCGCCCGCATGCCGACGCGCTGTCTGCCGAACACGAAGGGCGCATCCCCGGAAAGCGGCCTTGGACCAGCGACAAGATGAGCGAGGGGGCCATGCCGCGGATGATGCGCATGATCCTGCCGTTCCGGTTTCGAGTGCTGTCTGTTGAAGGCACCTGGAAGCTGAACCAGAACAAGCCGCCCGAAGTGCGTGCCCGCGCCGCCGAGGCCCTGTCCCAGGGCAACCCCTCCGCCCAGGCCATCGCGGCGCTCATGCGGGACCTGCCCTGACAGTTGCGACATGACATCCTGCGTGGCAGCTTTTCTTTGGGCAACAACGGGGACGCGGGATGAAAGTCATTCTCTGGTCGGACCGGCAGCTCATCCTTGAGGACAAGCCCTGGCTGATCGGCATCCTGATGATCGCCATGGCGCTGATGTTCCTGGGCGGCAGCATGGCCCTTATCAGCGCTGGCGAATTTTTCGGCGGCTTGATGATGGGGCTGATCGGCGTGGGCGTGCCGCTTCTGATCGCCGCGCTGATGGTGCAGCGGGTCCGGCTGGTCCTGGACCGCGACACCGGCACGATCAGCCGCACAAGCCGCTCGATCCGCGGTCTCAACCATGCCACCTACGCGCTTGACCGCCTGACCGAGGCGCGGGTTGGCGTCAGCACCGACAGCGACGGCACCACCTACCGGATGGAGCTGCACCTTTCCGAACCGGCAGAAATTGTTCCTTTCACCAGTTACTACACAAGTGGCCGCAAGCCCGAACAAATGTCGGTCGCCGTGAACGACTGGCGGATGGGCCGCAACGGGCAGACCCATGCGGCGCAACATCCCAGAGCATCGTGAATTATTCGTGACCCACTTCACATAACCATTTGCAAAACAAAGACAAACCAGAAATACTCAGGCCGTCAGTCTCGATCGGCCATTTACAGGCCTATCCCTCCGCCCCTAGACTGCCCAAGTCGGACTTGGAGGTCACCATGCCCCTGCCCCTTGCCCCCCTGCTTCCCATCGCCCTGCGCCTTGGCGCGGTTGCAACAGTCAGTTACGCCGCAACCCGCTGGGTCCGTGCCCGTACCCAGACCGGACGCACCGACCAGCGCGCCGAAGATGCATTCGACGACCTGGGCGAAGGGCTGGCCGTGCATCGCCCCTCCGATCGGGCCGACGACCGCCAGACGAATGCGACGGTCCGCCTCGTCCGCGTGATCCGGATCGGCAAGCGCAGCTGGGAAATCGACGCTGGTCTGATGGGCCGCTTGCGGCTGCGGCAGCGCCCGGAATAAAGCCTAACCGCGCCCCCACACCGTCCTTTGTCCATAGGGTCGATGTCCGCTGCACCCAGCAGGTGCCAGCGACCTGGTGACCCTTAACCCCGCCTTGGGCAAGCTGATCGGTCCCGGCCTGCCGCTTAGCTGGTCGGTTTCCGAGCCGACACTGCATTGGTGCAAGGACGTGACGGGCGCGACCTTAGCGACACAGTTTCGCACCGGCTGCAGCATTCGCGGGCTGCGCGCCTTTGTCCGCTGGACGGCGCCGCAAGCCAAGGCTAAATAGCCGCGCGTCAGGGCGTGGCTAGGTCACGGCCCTCTGGTCATATGGGTCGGCATCCTCCGGCCCGAAAGGGGAGAACAACACGTGTCCCACGCAGACGATCACGCAGGCACCGGCGAAGGCACTCGGCGGGATTTCCTGTACTACGCAACGGCGGGCGCCGGGGCGGTAGCGGGCGGTGCGGCCGTCTGGCCGCTGATCAACCAGATGAATCCCTCGGCCGACGTGCAGGCCCTGTCGTCGATCTTCGTCGATATCTCGGCGGTCGAGGTCGGCACGCAGCTGACGGTGAAATGGCTGGGCAAGCCGGTCTTCATCCGCCGCCGCACGCCCGAGGAGATCGAGGCCGCCCGCGCGACGGCAGTGACCGAGCTGCCGGACGGGCTGTCCGAGAACGCCAACAAGCCGGGCACCGATGCCGCTGACGAAAACCGCTCGCTGGACGAAGCGGGCGAATGGCTGGTGATGATGGGCGTCTGCACTCACCTTGGCTGTGTGCCGCTGGGCGATGGCGCGGGCGAGTTTGGCGGCTGGTTCTGCCCCTGCCACGGGTCGCACTACGACCAGTCGGGCCGCATCCGCAAAGGGCCCGCACCGCGCAACCTGCCGATCCCGGTTGCGACCTTCATCGACGAATCCACCATCAAGCTTGGGTAAGGACCAGACACATGGCCGGAATTCCGCACGACCATTACGAGCCCAAGACCGCCGGTGAGCGCTGGCTGCACAAGCGCCTGCCCATCGTCGGCCTCCTGTACGACACCATCATGATCCCCACACCCAAGAACCTGAACTGGATGTGGATCTGGGGTATCGTCCTGACCTTCTGTCTGGCGCTGCAGATCGTCACCGGGATCATCCTGGTGATGCACTACACGCCGCATGTCGACCATGCCTTCGCGTCGGTCGAACACATCATGCGTAACGTGAACGGCGGCTACTTCATCCGCTATCTGCACCAGAATGGTGCTTCGCTGTTCTTCTTTGCCGTCTACCTGCACATCTTCCGCGGTCTCTACTACGGCAGCTACAAGGCCCCGCGCGAAATCACCTGGGTCATCGGCATGATCATCTACCTCTTGATGATGGGTACGGCGTTCATGGGCTATGTGCTGCCCTGGGGCCAGATGTCCTTCTGGGGGGCCACTGTGATCACCGGCCTGTTCGGCGCGATCCCGGGGATTGGCGAGCCGATCCAGACCTGGCTCTTGGGCGGACCGGCGGTGGACAATGCCACGCTGAACCGCTTCTTCAGCTTGCACTACCTCTTGCCCTTCGTCATCGCGGCGCTGGTGGCTGTGCATATCTGGGCCTTCCACACCACCGGCAACAACAACCCGACTGGGGTTGAAGTGCGCCGTGGGTCGAAAGAAGAGGCCGCGCGCGACACCCTGCCCTTCTGGCCCTACTTCGTGATCAAGGACCTGTTTGCGCTGGCGGTTGTGCTTCTGGTCTTCTTCGCCATCGTCGGCTTCATGCCGAACTACTTGGGCCACCCCGACAACTACATCGAGGCGAACCCGCTTTCGACGCCTGCGCACATCGTTCCGGAATGGTACTTCTTGCCGTTCTACGCGATCCTGCGGGCGTTCACTGATGACGTCTGGGTCGTCATTGCGGCCAACTGGCTGTCCTTTGGCATCATCGACGCCAAGTTCTTCGGTGTGTTGGCGATGTTCGGGGCCATTGCCGTCATGGCGCTGGCGCCGTGGCTGGACACCTCCTCGGTGCGCTCGGGTCGCTATCGCCCAATGTTCAAGTGGTGGTTCGCGCTCTTGGTCGTGACCTTCATCGTCTTGATGTGGGCCGGTGCCATGCCCGCGGAAGAACCCTACGCCACGATCTCGCTGATCGCCTCGGCGTACTGGTTCGCTTACTTCCTGGTCATCCTGCCGCTTCTCGGCGTGATCGAGAAACCGCTGGCTCAGCCTGCGACCATCGAAGAAGACTTCAATGCCCACTACGGGCCCAAAGCCCATCCGGCCGAGTGAGAGGAAACCGACCATGTTCCGCAACATCGCACTCGTTGCCGCTTCGGCCCTGACGCTCTCTGCTGGTGGCGCCTTTGCCGCCGGCAAAGAGCTGCACATCCCGGATGTGGACTTCGCCCACGAAGGGCCCTTCGGCCGCTTTGACCAGTTCCAGCTGCAGCGCGGCCTGCAGGTCTATACCGAGGTCTGCGCGTCCTGCCACGGCCTGAAGTATGTCCCGATCCGCTCTCTCTCGGATGAGGGCGGGCCGGGCCTGCCGGAAGACCAGGTCCGCGCCTATGCCAAGCAGTTCACCGTGACCGATGCCGACACCGGCGAAGATCGCGAAGGCGTTCCGACCGACCACTTCCCCGTCTCGGCCATGGAAAACGCGCCGGACCTCAGCCTGATGGCCAAGGCCCGTGCCGGGTTCAGCGGCCCCTACGGCACCGGGATGAACCAGCTGTTCAAGGGGATGGGCGGTCCGGAATACATCCACGCCATTCTGATGGGCTACGAAGAACCCCCGGCCTGCGCCGAGGGCTTCGAATCGGATGGCTACTACAACAAGTACTTCGCGAAGGGCGCCATTCCCGACACCTGCAAGGACGAGAATGGCGTCTCGACGATCGAGGGCAGCTGGATCGCCATGCCGCAACCGATGTCCGACGATCAGGTGACCTACGCTGACGGCACCTCGGCCACGCTGGACCAGATGTCGATGGACGTCTCGTCCTTCCTGTACTGGGCGGCCGAGCCAAAGCTGATGGACCGCAAGAGCGCGGGTTTCGTCAGCGTGATCTTCCTCCTGATCCTGTCGGTTCTGCTGTATCTGACGAACAAGCGGCTCTGGGCCGGGGTAAAGGGCAAAAAGAACGCCTGATCCTTACCCTGCGTGAACGCAAACCCCGCCCAACGTGGCGGGGTTTTCATTTGTCATCCCAGATACTCGCGCAGGGCGGGTGGGGGGTTGGCCATGAGGGACACCGTCTCGACCGGGGCCTCAACCACTCCATTCGCAACAAAGGCCGTCTGTCCGCCCAACGCCATCGCATCCTTGGGATCGTGGGTCACCATCAGCACCGTCGCGCGGGTTGCGTCCGCGACTTCGCGCACCAGATCCAGCATCTCGGATCGCAGCGCCGGACCCAGGGCGGCAAAGGGCTCGTCGAGCATCAGGATCGGCCGTGCCCGCAACAAGGCCCGCGCCAAGGCAACTCGGCTGGCCTGCCCACCCGACAGTTGCGCCGGTCGCCGTTCCCCCAGACCCGCCAACCCCGTCCGCTCCAGCGCCTGATCGATCCGGACACGATCCCCGTCCGACAGCCGGAGATCGGGGCGCAGTCCCAGACCCAGGTTCTGCGCCACGGTCAGATGCGGAAACAGGTTCTGATCCTGGAACAGGATGCTTACGGGCCGATCCCCGGGCGACAATCCAGCCAGATCGACATTGTTCCACAGGACGCGCCCCGCAGTCGGCACCAGAAACCCGGCGATTGCCGACAGAAGCGTGGATTTCCCCGCCCCCGAAGGCCCCATGATCGCGAGCCGCGCACCCGGTTCGGCAGACCAGTTGGCGGTCAGGCGAAAGTCGCCCTGGCCCATCACAAGGTGATCAAGCTGCAGCACGGCGGCCTCCGGCATCACAGGCCCAGAACAGGGCAAAGGACAGCGCCACCAGAACCAGCGACGCGGCAGCGGCGGCCTCGACCCGGTAGGCCCCGGCCAGCTGGCTGACAACCAGCGGAAGGGTCGCCTGCCGGTCACCTGCAAAGAGCGCGATCACCCCGAGGTCGCCCATTGACAGAGCCGCCGCAATCCCGGCCCCAAAGCCCAAGGGTCGGGCCAGTCGCGGCAGAACCAGCCAGCGCAGCCGCGCCCACCCCCTCAATCCCAGGCTATCAGCCAGACGCCCGTACCCTGTCACCATCGCCCGCGCTTCGGGCAAGAGGATCCGGTACAGGAACGGCAGCGTCAGCGCAGTATTGACCAAAACCGTCACCGGTAGCGCCAGGGTCATCGGCGGCACAAAGGGCTGGACCAGCAGGAACAGCCCGGTCCCAAGGACCAGGCCAGAGGTCGCCAGTGGCAGGGTCGCGGCGGCTTCGACCAGAGGGTGGGCCTTCCGCGCGACAGCCAGGGCCACCAGTAGCGCCGCCAGCGTGGACAGAACAGCGCAGACCAACGCCACCCCGACAGACCGGGCAGCAGCAGGCAGCACCTGCGGCGGCAGGTCCGCCAGACCCGGCAAACCCCGCAAGGCCACGGCGACCAGCGGCGCCAGCAGGAACAGCGTTGCCATCGCCAGGACCAGCCCGTCCGCCCAGCGCCGCCAGTCCTTTGGTGCAGCAAGCGCCGTTTGCCGGTCCAAGCCCGCCCCGAACGCCGTTGGCTGCAGCACCACCCAGGCCACGCCCGCTGCCAGACCCGAGATCAGCACCTGCACCCCAGCCAGCCCCGCCGCCCGCGCAAGGTCAAAGTCGAACCGCACCGCCTGGTAGATCGCCAGCTCCACCGTTGTCGCCGCAGGTCCGCCACCCAGCGTCAGGACCACGGCAAAGCTGGTCAGGCAAACCGTCAGGATCACCAAAGCGACCCCCGGCAGAACCTCGCGCAGCATGGGCCATTCCAGATGGCGGAAGGTCTCGGCCGGGCCGAAGCCCAGGGAATGGGCCAGCCTTATGCGTTCTGCAGGGATCGCCTGCCAGCCCTGCAGAATCATCCGGGTCGCCAGCGGCAGGTTCAGAAAGACATGCGCCAGCACCACTCCGTGCAGCCCGAAGATCGACAGGGTGGGCAGGCCCAGCGCGGCCAGCGTGTCATTGACCACGCCCCCCCGCCCGAAGACAGCCAAGAGGCCCAGCACCGCGACCACGGCGGGCAAAAGGAACGGCGCCCCCATCAGGGTAACAAGCGCACTGCGACCCGGGAACCGCCGCCGCGCCAACGCCCGGGCGACCGGGATGGCCAGTACTGTCGACACCAGCGCCGACAGCACTGCCTGCGTCAAGGTGAACTGCACCGCCGCCCAGTCTGCCGAACCAAGCGTCAGTCCCGCCCCCCGCCAAGCCACGGCTGCCAGCGGGCCAAGGACCAGCGCCAGCAGGGCCAGGGCCAGAAGGCGCGCGCCGATCATGTCGCGGGCCCCCACCCCCATCCCCTCCCCCCGGGGAGGGAGGGGAGGCGCCCTGTGGTCCGCGTGGTCACTTGGCCAATGCCGCCTGCCATTCGGCAAGGGCTGCATCCCGTGCGGCCTGCGCTTCTTCGGGCGACAGGAGGAGCGACTTGGCCGGGCGGAAGGCGTCGAACCCATCGGGCAGGCCCGCAGCCGGGGTCACGGCGGGGTACATCCAGTTCGTCTGCGGGATCACCGACTGGAAAGCATCGGTCAGCATGAAGGCCAGGAACTGGTCGGCCAGCGTGGGCTGGTCGGTCGCAGCCAGCTTTCCGGCGACCTCGACCTGCAGGTAGTGGCCTTCGTCAAACAACGCGGCGGCTTTGGTGTCATCGCTTTCCGCGATCAGATGGTATGCAGGCGAGGTGGTATAGGACAGCACCATGTCCGCCTCGCCTTCCAGGAACAGGCCATAGGCCTCGGACCAGCCGGGGGTCACCGTCACGATGTTGTCGGCCAGCGCCGCCCAAACCTCGGCCGCCCGCTCGCCATGCGCGGCCTTGACCCACATCAGAAGGCCCAACCCAGGGGTAGAGGACCGGGGGTCCTGGATCACCACCTTCAGATCGCTTGCCGCCAGCGCGTCGAACGAGGTAGGTGCCTGCGCAAGTTTGGTCTTGTCGTGAACAAAGGCGAACCAGCCCCAGTCGAAGGGCAGGAACAGCGGGTCGTCAAAGGCCACGGGCAGGGTTGTCGGCGCCGTCACCCCATGCGGCGCGAAAAGGCCGGTCGCAGCTGCGGCTGCGGTCAGATTGGTGTCCAGCCCCAAGACCACGTCCGCCTGGGATGCTGCGCCTTCCAGCTGCACCCGCGCCAGAAGTGCCGCGCCGTCGCCTGCGGGCACGAATTGCAGGTCGCAGGCACAAGTTGCCTCGAAGGCCTTCTCCACGGCGGGGCCGGGACCCCATTCGCTGGTAAAGCTGTCATAGGTCAGCACCGTCAGGACAGGCGTTTCAGCCATCGCCGGGATGGCAACAACAGCAAGGCCCGCAGCAAGGAGGTTGGTGTTCATCAGTCTTCTCCATGATGCGACGGAACGGTCGGGGATGGAGAAACCCATGCACCTTCCCTCCGCCGGTATGATCCGGTTCAGGTTCGACGGGTTCGCTTTCGCATCTCAGCCCCTTGCAGGGCACCCCGAGGTGAGTTCGAAAATAGCGAAAAGCCCGGCACCTGCAAGGGCCGGGCTTTTCGGATGTCACTGGGCGGGCTTGACCACCGTGTCGCCACCATCCCCATCGTCATGCCGGGTCTTCCACAGCGAGTAGAAGATGCCAGCCGCGATGATGCCGATGGTGATGGCCAGCGACAGGTAGGGGTCGAACTTGCCGAAGAAGTAGCTGTAGAACCCTTTGAGGCCGATGAAGATCAGCACCACGGCCAGCGCATACTTCAGGTAGTGGAAGCGGTGCACCAGCGCGGCCAGCGCGAAGTACAGCGCACGCAGGCCTAGGATGGCCATGATGTTCGCGGTGTAGACAATGAAGGTATCCGTGGTGATCAGGAAGATCGCGGGCACCGAGTCGACGGCGAAGATCAGGTCGGCGAAGTTGATGACGATTAGCGCGACGAAGAGGGGCGTCGCGAACAGGACCAGCTTGCCCGTGGTCGGGTGCGGCTGGCGGACGAAGAACTTCTGCCCGTGCAGGTCCTTGGTCACGTTCATGTACTTCGCGGTCAGCTTCACGACCGGGTTCTTCGACACGTCAGTATCGCCTTCCGGCACGACCAGCATCTTGATCCCGGTGAAGGCCAGGAAGGCCGCGAAGACCAGCGTCACCCAGTTGTAGTTCGAGATCAACTCGGCCCCGATCGCGATCATGATGCCGCGCAGGATGATCACGCCGATGATGCCCCAGACCAGCGCCCGGTACTGGTATTTCCGCGGGATCGCGAAGTAGCCGAAGATCAGCGAGATGACGAACACGTTGTCGATCGAGAGCACCTTCTCGATGATGTAGCCCTGGAAGTAGCTCGCCACCGGGTTGGTCCCGTCGCTGGTGACGATGGTGCCGTTCTGCCAGGCCCACCAGATGTATCCGCCGAATGCGATGGCTATGGCGATATAGAACGCCGACAGCTTCAGGCTTTCGGCGACGCCCAGCTCGTGGTCGTCCTTGTGCAGCACGCCAAGGTCGAAAATCATCAGCGCGATGACGATGGTCAGGAACATCAACCACAGCCACAGCGGCTTGTTGACGAACTCGTAGAAGAGGAAATCCATCCCCGTGAACCTCTCATTTGTGCGTCGACGGGTCAGCCTTTTCAGGGGCATGGCGCCGGGCATGACATCGAGCACGTTGATCTCGATGCGGTCCGACATCACGACATGCGCCGTCAGAGGGGCCCGGCCCGCAGTACCGGTAAGTGGGGCTGGGGTGCGACAATTCAACCCCAGTCCCCGCGGATTTTTCACAGAAGCGTGAGTCTTGCGCGAGCGTCGGCCGATTTTCACGGGTCCAAGGGCTTGTGGCAGGGGCCGCGCCACCTGTATGCCCGTTCGCGAAGCGAGGACCCGCGACATGAGCCTGAACACCTTCGGTCATCTTTTCCGCGTCACCACCTGGGGCGAAAGCCACGGGCCGGCCATCGGCTGCACGGTGGACGGCTGTCCGCCAGGCATCAGCCTGAGCGAGGCGGACATCCAGCCGTGGCTGGACAAGCGGAAGCCGGGGCAGAACAAGTTCACCACACAGCGCAAGGAACCGGACGAGGTTCGCATCCTGTCGGGGGTGTTTGAGGGGAAAACCACGGGCACGCCGATCCAGCTGATGATCGAAAACACCGACCAGCGGTCCAAGGATTACGGCGACATTGCCCAGTCGTTCCGGCCAGGACATGCCGACATCACCTATCACCAGAAATACGGCCTGCGCGACTATCGCGGGGGCGGGCGGTCATCAGCCCGCGAAACGGCAAGCCGCGTGGCCGCCGGGGGCGTGGCCCGCGCTGCGCTGGCGGTGCTGGCGCCGGGGCTGAAGATCACCGGCTACATGGTCCAGATGGGCACGAAACACATCGACCGCGCTCGGTTCGACGCGGCCCAGATCGACCAGAATCCCTTCTGGGTCCCCGACGCCCAGGCCGCCACCGAATGGGCCGCCTATCTGGATGACCTCCGCCTGTCGCACAACTCGGCCGGCGCGGTGATCGAGGTGGTGGCGGAGGGCGTCCCCCCCGGCCTTGGCGCGCCGCTTTACGGCAAACTCGACAGCGACCTCGCCAGCGCGATGATGTCGATCAATGCGGTAAAGGGGGTAGAGATCGGCGAAGGCATGGCATCCGCCAGCCTGACCGGGGTCGAGAACGCCGACGAAA
Source organism: Tabrizicola sp. (assembly GCA_025458105.1). Classification (GTDB taxonomy): domain Bacteria; phylum Pseudomonadota; class Alphaproteobacteria; order Rhodobacterales; family Rhodobacteraceae; genus Tabrizicola. The sequence goes on from JALOTD010000008.1 coordinate 11,676, forward strand.
TCCGCATGGGTCCGACCGGGCCAGAGTATCTGTCCAACCACGCGGGCGGCATCCTCGGCGGCATATCGACCGGCCAGCCCGTCGTCTGCCGCTTTGCCGTCAAGCCGACCTCCAGCATTCTGACCCCCCGCCAGACCATCACGCAAGGCGGGCAAGAGACCGACCTCATCACCAAAGGCCGCCACGACCCCTGCGTCGGCATCCGCGCCGTGCCAGTGGGCGAGGCGATGATGGCCTGCGTCCTCCTCGACCATCTGCTCATGGATCGTGGCCAAACCGGCGGCATGCGGGGCCGGATCGGCTGATGGTTCGCTGGGGCAAGGTTGAGGTCCCGGAACTGGACCAGATCCCGCTGCGCCCCGGAACCAAAGCTCCGGTTCAGGGACACGGGTTGCTTGCCTTCGGCACCACCCTTCACCGCCCGACCGGCTTGCGCCTGACCGCCTATCAAAGCGACTACAATGATCGCGGAATGTGGCACGAGTTCTACTTGACCCCACCGGCCGAAGAAGACTGGCGGCTTGAGGTGGCGGTCACCACCCGGTTCTCGATCCGGTCGCGTTACATCGACCACCTCGGGCCGTCCTTTGGCAAGGACCTTAAGCCGGACCAGACCCACCGCGACCTGATGGGCCAGTTGTTGCTGAAAGGCGAGGAGTATGAGTGCACTTCGGCCACGCGTGCCTATGGCGCCCCCCCGGCGCAGTGGACAGTCGAGCGGCGCGATGCAGCGGTACTGATGCTCTTCTGGGCCATGGAATGCGAGGTGCGCTCCATCTACGGCGACACGCCCGCCGGACCGCTTCCCTCAACGCTGATCTTTGCGCCGATGGACGTGCCACGGCATCTGCATGGCACATTCCGCAATCCAGTGTGGCAGCCCGGTCAGTAACCGCCCGGCGCACCGCTGCCATCTTGTCCAGTCAGCTTGCGGAACCCGGCCACCGCAGCCGCCGCCCCTGCCGAGAGGAACCGCGTGTCACCGCCGACCGTCGTCATCCGGAACCCCCAGCCAATGGCGCGATGGGCATAGGCAGGCGTTCCGCAATGCAGCGCCGCGATGATCCCGCGCGCCTGACAGGCGGCGGCGATCTTCTGGAACGCGGCGATCATCTCGGGCTCTTCCCGGTCCATCACGGCAGCAAGCGCGCCGTTGCTCAAGGACAGGCTCAGGTCTGCCGGGCCGACATAGATGCCATCAAGCCCGGGCGTGGCAACGATCTCTTCCAGGTTGGCAAAGCCTTCCGCTGTCTCGATCATCGCAAAGGCCAGCACCCGGCGGTTCGCGGTGGCGGCATAGTCCGCACCATGCGCGAAAGCTGCGCGCGTCGGGCCAAAGCTACGCGTGCCAAGCGGTGGATAGCGCATGTAACTGACCAGCCGCGCCGCCTCGGCCCCGGTGTTGATCATTGGGCAGATGATCCCGTCGGCCCCTGCATCCAGCGCCTTCATCACATGGGCGGGGTCCAGCCACGGCACCCGCGCGAAAAGTGTTGCCCCGCTGGCCCGCATCGCCTGCAACATCGGCAGCAGGTCGGTATAGTCCAGTGCACCATGCTGCATGTCGACGGTCACGCTGTCGAACCCCTGCGCGGCGATGATCTCGGCCACAAAGGGACTGCCGATGGAACACCAGGCGTTGATCGTGGGGAGTCCCCGGTCCCAAACCTGTCGCACCCGCGTCATACTGCCCTCCGTCTTGCCCTGCACCCGCGATTGGAAGGCCAAGCCGCGGCAAGATGCAAGGCGAAGCTGGACCTAAAAGGCGTTCAGGACCGCCCCCATGATCGTGCAACCAACCACACTGTTGACCCCGTCAATCAGCGTCAGCGCGGGTTTTCGCATCGCAAAGGCATAATTCATCGCGACCCAAGGCGTGATCAGGAATGCGCCGATCCCAAAGCCTGCGATGGCCCCGGCACCGATGCCAGTCACGCCCGAGGTCCCCAGAAGGTGTCGCATCATCCCGGCAACCAGGACCATGGCCAGAAGCCCGATGACAAAGGGCATCGGGCTTGACCCTCCGCTCTGGCCACTGGTTCGGGTTGGGCGACCATTTGCGTCCACTGCCACCTCGGCGGCAGCAATCCAGGGTTTCGACATCGTCATGTACCAGACGGCGCCAAATGCAAAGGCGGCCAGTGCGGCGGCGATCACGTTCAGGAATTCCATCGACTGTCCCTCGCGCTGTTTTCCGAAAGTCTGCCGGAAATCGCGCGGGCCGGATAGGAAAATCTGCCAGACGGGGCGCGTTAGAGCCTTTACAGCTGGTTAACGTCCACAGCCAAGTCCTTGATCTTCATAAGATCCTTGACCCTGTCCACGCGTGGACACTTAAGGCTCTACCCCACCCATCCGGCAGACGATCTCCCATTCAGAAGGGCTGACCGGCTGGACCGAAAGCCGGGTATTGTTGACCAGGACCATGTTTTCCAGGCCCGGCTGAACCTTGCACTCCTCCAGCGTGACCGCCCGCTTCAAGGGTTTCACCGCCTTGATCCAGACGCAGTCCCAGCGCGGATCGTCCGTCGTGGAATCGGGGGCACTTTCCCGGCAGACCTCGACGATCCCCACGACCTCCTTTCCGATGTTGGAGTGATAAAAGAACCCCCGGTCGCCGATCTTCATCGCCCGCATGTTGTTGCGAGCCTGATAGTTGCGGACCCCGTGCCATTCCTCGCCCACGTCGCCCTTCGCGACCTGATGATCCCAGCCCCAGACATCGGGCTCCGACTTGAACAGCCAATAATTCATCCGATCACCCGCTTCCATTCCTGGATCATCACCGACTGAAACAGCCCCGCCTTCGCATAGGGGTCGCCCGCCGCCCAGGCCTCGGCCTCGGCTTTCGAGGCGACCCCCAGGATCAAGAGGCTCCCGCACATCTGCCCGGCCGCGTCGATGAAGGGCCCCGCCTGCTCGACCACGCCGGTCGACTGGAGGTACTCCAAATGCGCCGCCCGGTTCTCGACCCGGGTTTGCAGGGCGTTGGGCTTGTCCAGGCAGATCAGGGCGTAGCGCATTCTCATTCCTGTCTCAGAGGGCGGCTCATCAGTTGGCCGATGGCATCATTCAGCAGGGTCCGGTTGCTGGCAAGGTCGTCCACCATCACGGTCACCGGCATGTCGATGCCTAAAGACGCCGCCAGCCTGACAACCGCGCGGGCCGTCGCCACGCCTTCGACCGTGATCTTGGGATCGAACCCCTCGCCCCTCCCCAGGGCGCAGCCGAAGCGAAAGTTCCGCGACTGGGTCGAAGTGCAGGTCAGCACCAGATCGCCAAAACCCGACAAGCCAGCCAGCGTCTCGGCCCGGGCCCCCAGCGCCAGGGAAAGACGCACCATCTCGGCATAGCCGCGTGTCATCAGTGCAGCCCGGGCGCTATCACCCAGACCCGCACCGATAACGATACCGGCAGCAATAGCGATGACGTTTTTCAGAGCCCCGCCCAACTCTGCCCCACGAACATCGTCGGTCCGGTACAGGCGCAGATTGGGGGTCGAAAGCAATGCCTGCAGCGTCCCCGCATCACCTGTCGTCGCAAGGGTCAGCGCGGTCGGCAGGCCAGTCGCGATGTCGGCGGCAAAGCTAGGGCCGGTCAGGATCGCGACACTGGCCCCAGGACGGCGATCCTCGATCACGGCGACCGGTCCACGCAGGGTGGCCAGGTCCACGCCCTTGCAACAGGCAACAAGAGGCTGGGCCAGACCGATTGCAGGCGAGGTATCCAGAAGGTCTCCAAGCGCCTGCATCGGAACCGCCAGCAACAGGGCATCACCGCCGCAAACCTCGGCCATGTCACTGTGGATCGAAAGACGGTCCGGCAAGTCGACCCCCGGCAGGGCGAGGTCATTCCGGCGTTGGCTGCGCATGGCGGCAACCTGGTCCGGATTGCGTGCCCAGAGCCTGACCTCGCGTCCGCCGTTGGCCAGCGCGACCGCCAGCGCTGTTCCGAAGGCCCCCGACCCGGCAATCCCGATCATGCCTTGGCCCCCTTCTTTCCCGACCCCAAGAGGGCGGGCGCGGTCTCGTCCAGGGGCCAGCGTGGGCGGGCAACGAAGCCAGGTTCGGTGGTCAGCCCGGCCTGCAGGCGTTCGATCCCTGCCCAGGCGATCATGGCCGCATTGTCGGTACAAAGGCGCATAGGAGGGGCAATGAATGGCAGGCCGGCACGATCCGAAACAGTCTCTAACATGGCCCGAATGGACCGGTTCGCAGCCACGCCACCGGCTACGCACATGGCAGTTGGACGGGTGTCGCACAGGGCCAGCGCACGGGCGGTCTTGGCAGCCAGAACCTCGGACATTGCGGCCTGAAAGCCCGCACACAAGTCGCGGCGGTCCTGCACCGTGATCCCGCCTTGCGATGCCACCAGTCCTTCACGCGCGCGCAGGACTGCCGTCTTCAGCCCGGAAAAGGACATGTCGCAGCCTTCCCGGTCCAGAAGCGGGCGAGGCAGCACGAAGCGGAGCGGGTCGCCCTGGGCTGCCTCACGCTCGACCGATGGACCGCCGGGCTGCGGAAGGCCGAGAAGCTTGGCGATCTTGTCAAAAGCCTCGCCCGGGGCATCGTCGATCGTACCGCCAAGGCGTTGAAACCGGTCGACCCCCTTGACCAGAAGGAACTGGCAATGCCCGCCCGAAACGAGAAGCATCAGGTAGGGAAAGGCGACATCATTCGTCAGGCGGGGGGTCAGCGCGTGGCCGGCAAGGTGGTTCACAGCCACCAGCGGCAGGCCGGTTGCAGCCGACAGCCCGCGCGCCAGCATCACACCGGACAGCACACCGCCGATCAACCCAGGACCTGCCGTAACGGCAATGGCGTCCAGCGCGTCTAGCCGGACTCCGGCCTTCGCCAGCGCCACTTCGACCACGCTGTCCAGCCGCTCGGCATGCGCACGCGCCGCAATTTCTGGAACGACACCGCCGAAAGCCTCGTGCAGATCGGTCTGACCCAGCACTTCGGACGAGAGGATCTCGGGCCGTATGCCAGCACGCACGACAGCTGCGGCTGTATCGTCGCAGCTTGATTCTATGCCGAGGAGGGTAAGGGTCCGGTCCATGGCCGCCGTTGCGTGAAGGGTGGATGGCAGGTAACACCTTGGGCATGGCGAGACAATCCACGAGCGACCCGCTGCCCGTGCTGCTGACGCGGCCCGAGGAGCAGTCACGCGCCTTCGCGGCAAACCTGGTCCAGCGCTTTGGGTCACGCCTACGGCCGGTCATTTCGCCGCTGATGGCGATTGAATACCTTACCCCGGACGTACCAGAGGGGCCATTTTCCGGGCTGATCTTTACTTCGGCAAATGCGGTTGAAGCGGCGCTTCGTCTTCGCTTTCCACTGCCCAACAAAGCCTGGTGCGTGGGGGAAAAGACGGCGTCACGGGCAGGGGCGGCCGGGTTTGCTGCGCGCTCGGCAGATGGCGATGCCGATGCGCTGGTGGCTGCAATCCTTGCCAGCCCGCCTGAGGGGCGGCTTCTACATCTGCGCGGCGAAGACACGCGCGGGGAGGTCGCGGACCGCCTTCGAGCCGGCGGTGTCGAGACAGCCGAGGCTGTTGTCTACCGCATGTCCCGCTGTGCGCTGAGCACCGAGGCCAAGGAACTTCTGCAGAGCAAAGGCGTTGTGATCGTGCCGCTGTTTTCACCGCGCAGCGCAATGTTGTTTTCGGAGGAATTGCCCGAGGATCGTATGGCCAGGCTGCAGCTTGTAGCACTTAGCGCGGCGATAGCAGAGGCTGCGACAGTTCCAGACGCAGACATGGTTGTGGTCAGAAAACCCTCGGCTTTGGCGATGCTGGATGCAATTGGCAATTTCCTGGACAAGGGCGCGTCGCCTTGAACGTGGGCGCTGCGAGTGCTTAGGTGGGAAAGGCCAGAGTCGAAAGGGCCGCTTTCATGGCACGACGCAAGGATCCAGGAACCGACGCACCAGAGGTGGTGACCGAAGGGGTAGCCGAGGCATTGCCGGAAGGGCATGCCCTGCCAGATGCCGTGGAACCCGTGGCCGCACCCCCTGTTCCGCCCGTTCCTGAAACCCCCGAGCCGCCGGTCGGCCCAAAGGCCGCCGCGCCCCGTCGGTCTGGCATCCTTGGGCCGATATTCGGTGGGGCCTTGGCGGCCATGGGCGGCTTTGCCCTCTCGCATTTCAACCTGTTGGGTCTAGCCCCGTCAGATCAATCGGACCTTGCCATCGCAGTCGAGTCTCGGCTGTCCGAAGCGGAAGCGGCGGCGGAAGTGGACCGTGCAGCCCTTTCGGCGTTGCGGGCAGATCTGGCACCCATGGGCGAGCGCTTGGCTGCCTTGGAAGCGCAGCCCGTCGCAGAGCCCGTGGATCCCGCACGGATCGATGCTGTGGAGGATCGGCTGGCGGCCATTGAGGCGGTCCCGACATCTGGCGATGCCTCGACGGCAGCTCTGGCGGCAAAGCTGGCAGACCTGGAACAGCGACTTGCCGCCCTGCCGCAAGGCGTTGACCAGGCCGAGGTTGACGCAGCCTTGGCGCGGTTGGCCGAAGCCGAAGCCGAAGCGTCCCACCAGGCCGAGATCGCGGCGACTGCGGCGGCCGAGGCCGCTCGCGCCGATGCGCTTGACCGCCTGATTTCTGCGGTCCGATCGGGTGGGGATTTCGCAGCAGAACTTGCAGCGTTGGACGACCCGGAACTGTCAGAGGCATTGGCTCCGTATCAGGCGGGCATCGCGACGCAGGAAGGCCTTCAGGCAGAGTTCCCCGACCTTGCGCGACAAGTCCTGGATCTGGCCCGTCAGGGCAGCGAGGCTCAGGGTTGGGGCAGTCGGATGATCGACTTCCTGGCCGCACAGACTGAGGCCCGGTCCCTGACCCCGCGTGAAGGCAATGATCCCGATGCCATCCTGTCGCGCGCCGAATTTGCCCTGAGCGAGGAGCGGCTTGCAGATGCACTGGACGAATTGCAGGGGCTTGATCCGGCGCTGCGGGGGCCGCTCGACCCATGGATTGCCCGTGCCGAAGCGCGGATGGTCGTCTTGACCACGCTGGAGAGCCGCTGATGTTGTGGTCGTTGACCAAGGTGATCCTGTTCGTCGCCGCCATTGCGGGGCTGGCCCTGGGTGTCGGTGTTCTGGCCGAGACTGGCGGTGCGGCACGGATCATCGTTGCGGGCTGGGAATTCACCATCGGACCGGTTCAGGCGGTCGTCCTGGCCACGATCCTGCTTCTGGCGGTCTGGCTGATTCTGAAGCTTCTGGGCCTGTTGGGTGCGGTAGTGCGGTTCCTGAACGGGGACGAGACGGCGATCTCGCGCTATTTCGACCGTAACCGGGAACGCAAGGGCTATCGCGCCTTGTCCGAGGGGATGATGGCCCTGGCTTCGGGCGAAGCGCGGCTGGCGCTGTCGCGGGCGCAGGCGGCGGAGCGACTGCTTGGCAAGCCCGAGCTGACGACGCTTCTGGTTGCGCAGGCGGCCGAAGCAGCAGGGGACCGCAAACAGGCGTCCGAGGCCTACAAGGTGCTTTTGGCCGATGACAAGACGCGGTTCGTCGGGGTGCGGGGCTTGTTGCAGCAGAAGCTTGCCGAGGGTGACCGCGAGGTGGCCCTCAAACTTGCCGAGAAGGCGTTCGAGCTGCGCCCCAAACATGTCGAGACGCAGGACATTCTTCTGAAACTGCAGTCGGATGCGGGCGACTGGTCGGGTGCTCGGGCAACGCTTGGGGCAAAGCTGAAAGCTGGCGCCCTACCCAAGGATGTCTATCGTCGTCGCGATGCGGTGCTTGCCCTGCAGCAGGCCAAGACAGTGATCGACGACGAAGCCAGCATCGAGGCACGCGAAGCGGCCATCGAAGCCAACCGGCTGTCGCCCGACCTTATTCCAGCTGCCGCAATGGCGGCGCGCGGCTATGCGGCAAAGGGCGACAAGAAGAACGCGACCAGGGTCCTGAAGAAGGCCTGGGAGGTACTTCCCCACCCTGATCTGGCTGCAGCCTTTGCAGCAATCGAGCCGGACGAAACCGCAGATGACCGGTTGAAGCGCTTCAAGGCTTTGACCGCCTTGCGGGCCGACAGCGACGAGACCAAGATGCTTCTGGCAGAGCTTCTCGTTGCGACTGAAGATTTTCCGGGCGCACGCCGCGCTCTGAGCGACGTCGCGACACGACACCCGACACAAAGGTCGCTGGCCATCCTGGCGGCCATCGCACGCGGTGAAGGCGCCGAAGACGACGAAGTGCGGGACATTGTAACGCGCGCCATCGCCGCGCCCCGTGGGCCACAATGGGTGTGTGACAGTTGCCAGGCCATTCACAGCACTTGGCACCCGGTCTGCGACAATTGTGGCGGGTTCGATACCCTTTCCTGGCGTGAACCGCCGACGGTGACCTCTGCCTCTTCGGCACTGGCCGAGCTCTTGCCCTTGATCGACCGCAAGCCAGCACAAGAGCAGGTCAAGACAGAGCCTTCAAACGGCCCCACCGACCAGCCACCACTGGACGAGATTGCCAGACGCGCAAACTGAACGCGCAAAATTTAGGGCTACACAGTCCCGATAGGCAATGCTAAGAGCCTGCCGGCGCAGAGGAAGCGTGCCGGTGTAGCTCAGCTGGTAGAGCACGTCATTCGTAATGCGAAAAACGGGGCAACACTCATACCCGTTTGACCGTCAAAGCTCAATAAAATCAGGTACTTCGCCCACACTCGGTTGTGTTTGATCCGGCGTAGAACGTATCGTGAACCTTGCAACAAAACCGGCATTGCAAGGAACCTCGATCATGCCTCAGATCAAGTTCACAGATACGACCGTCGCCAAGCTGAAGACCGACACGACTACCTGGTACTCGGACGCGACAGCCAAAGGCCTACGCCTCTGCGTTACGGCGGGCGGGGTAAAGACCTGGTACTGCAACAAGTGGGACCCGAAGACGCAGAAGGTGCGCCAGGTCAAGCTGGCTCAATGGGCTTCCAAAGGGACGCACTCGGCTTGGGCGAAAGACCAGATCGGAAAGGTCGTCCTCGACGTGAAGGAGGGCCGCGTAAAGACGAAGGCAGAGATGACCGTTGCGCGCGCAGGCATCCCGACGCTGCGCGAGGCGTTCGACAAGGAGATGGGTTTCCGCCGCACGCGACCTGCATCCTTGGGCGGCGCGATCCACGCGCGGACGGACGACAGCTACTGCCGCGCCTTTGACAAGTATCTGGCGACCTGGGCAGACGACAAGATGGACGAGATCGACACGGCGGCAATTCAGAGGATGCTCGACGACCTTGTGAACGAGAAGCCATTCGCCGCGCACAAGGTCAACGTGGTCCTTGGGATCACGTTCAAGCGGGCGGAGCGGATGCTAAACAAACCGCTTCCTACGCTGACACCAAAGCTCGCGACTCTGCCCAAGATGCAGCAGCGGGAGATCGACTTTACGATCCCCTGGAGCAAGCGCTGGGCAGAAATCCAGGCCATCGAGAACGAGCACATCCGCCTGCTGTGGCAGATTCGTTGGTTCACGGGACAGCGCGAAGAAATGCTCCGCGCCTTAAAGTGGTCGGATATCGACCTTGAGGCGGGGACCGTAATGGCGACCACCGGCCAGAAGAAGGTGAAAGAGAAGCGACTGATCGCTGTGGCTGATCCGGTCAAAGGATGGTTTAGGCGGCTGTGGGAGATCAGGTTCGACGACTGCGACTGGGTCTTCCCGTCGCGCCGTCGCATCGGTGACTTGCGGGGGCCGCTCGACCGGCTCGACCGCCTTGCACTGACAGCTCCTGGCGACGTCAGGCACCTCTGGGACGAGGCGACCCACGACGTGGACACGCGTGAGATGGTCTTGCGCTGGCTGACAGGGCACACCCTCGACGGAGCAGAGACTAAGTCACTCGGATTCTACGGCACGGTTCCGGTCGAACGGCAACGCAAGGTAGCGAACGAAATTGCCCGTGTGATCGAACGCCGGTGTGAGGCTTCACCTGCGAACGTGGTTGAAATGGGTCGAGCGCGGGCCTAACTTCGACGGCACCAACGGGCGCTCACCACCGTCGCCTGATGCCTGCGGGGTCAGGTCGAAGGTGGGACCGGAGACGCAACGCAGGACTTGGCGGTCGAGGCAACGGCGTGAACAGCCGACCGCGTTGCACACCCGAGGATCACAATGACCCTGAATGAGATCGGTCAGCAGCTTGCCGAGCTGCGCGACCAGCTGCAGAAGACCTTCCCGAAGGACGTCCTGACGCCCGGGGAGGCTGCCGAGATGATCGGCGTCTCGACGGAGACGCTGTTCCGCTGGCGGAAGGATGGCTTTGGCCCGAGGTATTCCCAGCCGAACCACCGCATCGTGCGCTACCTGCGCGAGGACGTGCTCCTTTTTCTGAAGGAGCATCGGAAGTGAAGATCACGATCCACCCCCATCGCGCGGCTCGGTTCGAAGTCGAAACGGACGCGGGCACCGTCGAGTGCAAGACGGAGGACCTTATGTCAGAGGCAAGGTTCGCGAAGGCGCACCTGAACCACACCGACAGGTTCTGGCATCCGGTCGGTCAGGCTGCTTTCGTGAAGATGGTCGAGCAGGCTCTCGCAACGTCCAAGCGCAGCACCACCGTGCCCAAAGAGCGGATGATCGTCGCGCACCTCTGGGACTTCGTTCACTTTGGCCGTCTCGACAAAGGCGAGGACGACGCGCAAGTCCACAACGGCGCTGTGCTGTGGATGCCGGACAAGGTGTCCGCACTCTTTAGATTCGACTTCTTCTTGTCGCACATGAAGCGCCGCTCGACCATTGACGTGAGGCCGTCAGAGGTCAGTGAGATTCTGATCCGGACGAAGATCGGATGGGCGCGTTCCAACACCCACATTGCGCACCGTCAGATCAGGCCCTTCGAGGTCAACCTGGTCCAACTTGAGAAGGTGTATCGTGGCAACTGAGGAGGAACTGCTCGAACGTCGCCGCGAGGCCGAGCGTCAGGCGCGTGAGGCCCGGTCGCAGGCTGCACGGGATGCGGGACACCCGGAATGGGCGGACCTGCCTCAGAATCGCAGCGTTGCCCGGTCTCTGGGGGTGTCGTCCTACTTCACAGGGCGTCCGTGCGAGGCTGGGCACATCGCCCTGAAGTCGACGCGCTCGCAGAAGTGCGAAATGTGCGCTGGTGTCCGCAATCCTGTGGGCCGTCCGCGCCTGCGCCCAGTCGAGACGAGGACGGTCTGGGAGCGGCGGTTCCAGCGTGCGGCTGAGTTGACCATCTGGCACCGGACGATGCACCACCTTCGCAGCAACGGTGTCATCTACAAGACCGACCAGAAGGTCGAAGGTGATCCGTCTGAGGCGTATCGCGAGGCTGCGCGCAAGACCGATGCCACGGGCAAGCTTCACTGCGTCATCTACAGGAGTGGTCGCTTCCTTGTTCGCACGGTCGCTGACTGACGCGCCGGGGGTGGAAATCAGGCGTCTCGCGTGCGCGTCACGCGTGCGCACATGTACGCACGCGTGAAGGAGTTTTTTCGTTGAAGCCAGTTGGGTCATGCAGCGGTATTGCTGAAGCGAGAAAGGTGGTTCCTGTTTGTTATCAGGTGGTTGCACCTCGTTTGTGGGGTGATCGGGGACAGGTGGGGTCAATCATTCCAATGAGTTACCAGGAGCGGTAGTGCTGCATGACGGTTCTGGATGCTGGATTCCAGGATGGCTGACACTGGATGATCATCAGGAAATGATGGTGATGGGTCGCGCGCGTGCGCGTAAGAGGGGTGGCGATCCGGTCTTGGGCAAGTCGCGACAGCTTCCCTGGGCAGGAGAAGAAGCGCGTCCTCTAGACCTTTCTCGGGGTCGCATCATGTTCAATGATCAGGTCAAGCATCCTAACCACTTGATCGGCAACGACTTCACCTGATCAGGTCCTTGCAACACTGGTCGGATTGCAAACTCGACCGGGGATTGCTGGTGACACCCCCTTTCTGACAGCGCGGGGAACCGACCCCCGGCAGATTTAGAAATTCACAGATTCTGGGTTTTCCCCACCCGCACCACCGCCCCCACAGCGTCGCCATTACCTGCAACCCCCACACAGCGCCCAGCAGCTTCGATTCTATGCGGGTTCCGACCCTGGCGGGTATGCCGACAGGGCACCACCCCGAGACACCGCCTTAGCGCCTTGCTGCTGAAGTCCCGCACCAAGTCGCCCTATTCCACCTCAAACTTCGATCTACAAGCCCGAGTGTTCTCTTTACGTTCGCAGAAGCCTCACCACGCAAAGGAACCTCACTCGTGCGGAAGTACACCATCGAAGCCACCTCCCCCGCGTCTTGCCGCCTCGTCGGCAAAGACATCGTCAACTCCTGGCACTTGCCGCTCCCCATCTCTGCCGAAGACGCGCACGCCTTGGTCCTGGCGACCTTCCGCGCCCCGGAAGACGGGTCCTGCCAGCGCCGGGAACTGCACGGCGTTCTTGCGGACAAACTCTCCGATGGAGTCCGTGTCCGCATCGTCGCGAGCATGAACCACTTCGACCTGCCCTGGTCCCACATCGCCGCAGGCCTTGAGATCAAGGAACTCGCCCAATGACCAAGATCTATCACAGAAGCTACGCGCGCCGTCGTCAGGAGTATGACCGCATCCGCGATACCATCGAAGGCGAACTCAGGCTGAAAGAGGCAGGCCAACTCTACCTTCGCCGCCCCAGCGGCATGACCCAGCAGCAGTACCACGACTACCTGCTCGGCGCGGCCTTCTACGCAGTTGCCGAGCGCACCTTGCGGGGCCTTGTTGGAGCAGCCACCCGCCACGAGCCAATCCTGGAACTCCCGCCCCGCCTGACGCCGATGCAGGAAGCCGCAACCTTCGAAGGCAACAGCCTCCAAGTCCTGATCGAACAGGCCCTGACGGAAGTCCTGAGCGTCGGGCGGTTCGCGATGGTTCTGGATTACCCCGTGGAAACCTCCTCGCCGACTGCAACCCCACACATCGCGACCTTTGAGGCGGAGCACATCCTGGATTGGCGCGAGGACCTTGTGGACGGGAAGCAGCGCCTCACGATGATCCGCCTCCACGAGGGCAACGCGGACCTCGAAGACGAAGGCGTGGAGCAGCATCTGCTTCTGACCCTGGAACCCGCTTACACTGTCAGAAGGTTGCACGTCACGACGAAGCGTCGTGGCGACGGGTCTTCCCAGGTCGAACAAGTCGAAGTCCATGACCCGATCACCCCGGAAGTGAACGGTCGTCCGCTGTTCGAGATTCCCGTGGTCATCGTCTCGCCCTTCAATCTGAAGGCCGACGTTGAGAAGCCGCCCTTTCTGGATTTGGTCAACGTCAACCTTGCCCATTGGCGCAACTCTGCGGACTATGAGCACGCGCTCTATTTGACCGCCCAGCCAACGCCCTGGATCGCAGGGTCGATCCCCGCGGACAAAGTGCCGACGACCATCGGCAGCGGCGCGCTCTGGCACCTGCCCGAAGGCGCAACCTGCGGGATGTTGGAGTTCTCCGGTGCAGGCATTGCCGCACAAAAGGCTGCAATGGAGGACAAGGTCTCACAGATGGCCGCCCTTGGTGCCAGGATGGTCTACAGCGGCAAAGGCCGGAATGAGACCTCGGACACGGCATCACTCCGCGTCAAGGACGAGCTTTCTCTCCTGCACAGCAGCGTCGTCATGGTCGAAGCGGCCTTGCGGAAGCTCCTCCGCATCGCGGCTGAGTGGACTCAACCTGGCACGGCTGACCAGGTTGTCCTCAAGTTGCACCGCGACTTCGTCAGTGCCCAGATGGACCCCGCGACCTTGACCGCTTTGATCAAGGCTTGGCAGGCGGGTGCAATCTCCCACGACACCCTCCTCATGAACATGAAGAAGGGCGACCTGATGGACGTGAACCGCGCCCTCGACGACGAGAAGGAACTGATCGAGACCGACGACCGCGACCCGATCCTGGGCGTTATCCAAGGGGGCCTTGCTTGACGCCATCGGAAGCTCTGGGCGAAGCCGTCCTGCGGCAGGCCGTCACGGACCTCTTCATCAAGTCCGCAGCACAGAGAAGCGGCGCTACCGACGCCAATCCGGGCGAAGACAACAAGCTTGAAGCCCTGAAGTTTCTCACGGACGAGAGCGGCGCGTTCGCTGAATCTAGAGCTTTCTGGTGTGAGCGCGTCGGAAGGAACCCAGACCACCTTCGGAAAACGATCATCGCGCTTCTCGAAGGCGATGATCGTCTCCTGGACCTTTATCCGGGCGGGAAGTTCGACCGTGCCGCTGCACTAGAGGAGACAAGAGCCATCTACCTCGCACGCAAGCGCGAGATTGAGACGGCGAAGGTGCGCTGGCTTGAGGCTGCCCGCCGCCGAAAAGAGGCTCTGGAACGGAGCCTTCATATGGACCTTCTTCGCCGCGCGAACGCGGAACGCCGAAAGTCGGCGCGTAGCTTCAAAGGGACCGTCTATTCCTCGGCCCGAGACGCGAAAGTCGCGGCGGTCCTGGACACCTTGAAGGGCGGGCCGCTTCTGGTCAGCAGAGTTGCTTTTGAGCTGGAACTCGGTTGGGAGACGGCGAGAAAATGGCTTGAAGAAGCCGAACGCCGAGGCCTCGTTGAACGTCTGGAGAAAGGCCTCTGGCAACTGGCACCTTCTTCTTTGCAAGCGGCACCTCAACTCGCGGTTGCGGCCTCCGGGTGAGCCATCTGAACATCGAGAAGTAGGGTGAGGCCCTGCTTCTTTCCTGTGTCAACAGGCTGGGGCGGGCGACACGTTCGCCCCAGCCAAACAGAGAAGGAGTGCAACATGGCCGACAACGACGACAACGACCCGAACGCAAAGCAAGCGAAAGCCCTCATCGACGCCCTCGGACCCAAGGTGGCAGAAGCCATCCTGCCCGCCTTGCAGAAGCAGGTGGAGGAGCAGATTTCCGGCGTTCTGAAGAAGAACGACGAACTCCTGGAGAAGATCGCGCGCTCGAAGGCCGACGACGACATGACGCGCCTCCTGGCCGCCGCGGACCAGCAGATGAAGGACCGCCTGAACAAAGACGGCACCCTGAACTTCCGCAAGGCAGGCGACCCGGTTCGCGTCAGCAAGGAAGATGCACGTGATCCGCGCAAGTACGCCAAAGCCAAAGAGCTTGCGGCGAAGCAGGGCGTGCCTTTGGAGATCGTCCGAGGATGAAGCGCGCGACCTGGCCGAAGGGCGCACCAGTCCCCAAGGCCGGGACGCACAAGCTCGGGATGCTGCCGAAGGAGAAGCGTGACGAGATCGTCCGCGACGTGGTCCTCGGGCGCAAGTCCATGTTCCAGGTCAGCCGGGAGATGATGGTGTCGGACACCTCTGTCTCCCGGTTCATGCGCACGGTGCCTGAGGAGGAGCGGCTGGCGATCCTCGCCCAGGCCGCGCACGACGCGAAGATTGCGGAAGCCAACCGCAACGCGATCCTCGTCAACGAACTTGGCGAGGACACAGAGAAGGACCTGAAGTGGGTCCTGCACGAGCTAAAGACGCTCTTGTCCGCCGCACGGGGCGACGACGAGAAGCTCGTCCAGCTTGGTACCCTGAAGGAGGTTCGGCAGGCGCTCATGTCACTGGCCGAGTTGCAGGGGAAGCTGAACCGCAAGGTCGAGATCAGTCTGAACCTGTCAGAGTCCCCACAGTTCATCCAGCTTCGCCAGATCATTCTCTCGGTCCTGGACCGACACCCGGAGGCGAAGGCCGACTTCCTCCAAGAAATGCGAGTCCTGCAAGTCATCGACGCGAAGGCCGTCCCGGCGTGAGGCTGGGCGCGGCCACCCGACGAAAGAAGAACCTGGATGATCCACGACAAGCACCTCCTCGGCTTCCTACAGGGCCTGACGGTCAGCCTCGATCCGGTCGAGCGGTTCCGTCTCGCCATTGGGGAACCTGATCCCTGGCAGGTCGAACTGTTGCGCACGGACCCTTCCCGCAATGAGGAGGACCGCATGGTGCAGGCGCTGTGCGGTCGCCAGTCGGGCAAGTCGACCACCTGTGGATGCTTGGCTTACGACGACTTCTCCAAAGGCAAGACTGTGATCCTGACAGCGCCGTCCTTGCGGCAATCGACGGAGTTGTTCCGTCGCATCTTGGAGTTCAAGAACACGGACCCTTTTTGCCCGCCCATCGTTCGCCAGACTCAAACTGAATTGGAAGCGCACCCACGCCACGGTGGCCGGATCATTGTCGTCCCGGCCACGGATCAGGCCCGTGGCATGACCGCAGACACGATCCTGGCCGACGAGGCGTGCTTCTTGCAGGACGATGCGCTGACGGCCTTCTTCCCGATGCGGAAGGAGTCCGGTCGCATCTTCCTGCTGTCCACCCCGAACATGCGGCAGGGGTACTTCTATGACACTTGGGTCTCCGGGAAGCGGGTCCGGCGGATCACGGCGCGGAGCATCGACATTCCACGACGTGCGGCCCAAGTCGCCTTCGACAAGGCCACGATGAGCGAAACGACCTTCCGGCGCGAGCACCTGTGCGAGTTCATCGGCGCGGGAACACCCCTCATTGCCTGGGACAGCCTCGAGCGCGCGTCCAACCCTCACGTCAAAGCCCTGGAGCTATCTTGATGCAACCGACCAACCTCGTTTTCCATAAGGACGGTTCAGTCACCCTGCCGTCGAACGCCGACCCCGCGGCGGCTGGGACGACGAAGCACGGCTGGGTCCGTCACCGCGTCGGCATGGACCTTGGACGGAACGACCCGAGCGCCATCGTGGTCGTACGGGACGAGTGCGTTCCCGAATTCACGGGCCGGGGCTTTGAGCAGAAGCTTGGCCCTCGCCGCGCGACAGTCGTCTTCCAAGAGACGATCCAACTCTACTCTTACACGGACCTTGCCGACTACCTCGTAAAGCGTCTCAACCAGATTCCGAATTGGACCTTGGCTATAGACGCTTCCGGCCTTGGCGCGCCGTTCAGCAGCACCTTGGACCTCGCCAGGATCGAACACTGGTCGGTCGTCATGACCGCTGGCGCGAACCTGTCCAAGAAAGGGAAGGTGATCACCTGTGCAAAGTCGTTGCTTCTGGAAAACCTCGCGACCGGGATCGAGACAGGCGGCCTGACCATCGCGGACGACCTGAAGGGCAAACAAGACCTTCTCAATGAGATCGCTTCATTCGAATTGACGGCAACCTCATCCGGAAATCTCGTACTCGCCGCGAGCAAGTCTCAGGCTGGCCACGCTGACCGCGCGATTGCCTGCTCCTTCGCTTGGCTCCAAGTCACACATCTCGACGACATCGCCCAAGGCGGCGTCCACAAGATCAAGAACTGGTACTAACGCGACCGACCTTGCCGCCCCGCGATGCGCTTGGTAGCGTCCAAGGCATGAGCAGTCCTAGCCATCGACACTACAAGAAGGTCGCAAAGCAACTTCGAGAGATCGAGGAAGCCGAAGGCCTTTGGTCGGGCCTGTTCGGTGACGACTTCAGAAACATATCGGTCGGGCAAAGAGCGCTCGACGAGCAGCAGGTCTTTGCCGACCGCTGCCTTGTTGTGCAGCAGGCCATCGAACTCGGGATGCACGTTCCGAAGACACTTCTGAAGAAATATGGACCAGACGCAGGGATCGAGCCGAACCCGCCTGTTCCCGAGGACAAGAGTGAAGGACCACCCTTCTAGACTGGACAGATGAGCGCTGATTGCTGGTCGTCCAAGCTAGGGCACCGTGGTGGGAAAGCTTACGCGAGGGATGCGAACCAGATGGGTAATGATATCCCACTTCCGGAGAGACTTGGAGGCACACGCTACCACGACGAAGCGCATCCTTGGGTGGGGCTTGTCGGGCGGGAAGACGGTGGATGGAGCTATGCCACTTGGCGAAAGGGCAACTTCAGCACAACTGGGAACCCCGGTTTAGCCTACACTTTTGCTACCGAAGAGGCCGCACTCCAGTTTGCCAGAAGTTTTCCGTTTGGCGGGAAGAAGTCCGCTAAGCGTCTGACAGTTTTGGGGAGACCAACCTCACAAGGTGACAGATACTGGCAGCGATAGCCACGTTCATTTGGCTGCTTTACCGAGTTTAGCTTAAGGCCTGGCATCATTTGCAGGCAGTGCACATCTTCTTGTAGTGATCTTTTCCGACTTCCTTAATGAAATCCATACCCGCTTGGGCCGCTCGGATCGCCTCTTCCAATGTAAGGTCTGGCAGAGTACCCAGGCCGTCGATTGTGCCGTGTGACTCGATTTGTACGAGCCTCTCAAGAGCGCGAACATCGAGCTTGTCTTTCACAGTATCATGGTGGTCTCCAAGTGCGCCGGCAAAATTAGGCTGCCCAGGGGAACAGAAGGCCGCGAACATCTCAAGAAGCTTGCGAGTCGCGTTCGGAAGCAAGAACAGGTAGTCGGTTGTCTTATTTTGGGCCGCATCCTGAACCAATTTGAAAAGGTAGTGATATTCGCTGTCATGAGTCACTAGCAGTGGATGCATAGGGGTCAGCGTGGTTACACGCTCATCACCGCTCCCAGAGTTCCGGCAATCTAGCGACAAGAGGGCGGTTACCTTATTCGAAGTATCCCGCTTCTGAAGGTTTTGAAACTCGCGCTTCACCATGTTCATGAAGCTCGTATTGTGCGTGAGGACAATGACCTGGGCACATTTCTTGGTCATGCGAGTCATCAGGCTATAGGCATAAGTTCGAGCAGCGGTATCTAGGCTCGAAATCGGGTCGTCTATGACCAGTACGAGATCTTCGGCCTTGCGACCCTCTGCAGCTAGTTGCGTCAGGAAGTAGCAGAACGACACTGCTGTCCGTTCGCCTTCACTTAGCTCTGTCGCTGGTTTCCCGCTCGGTCGGAGGATTTTGTAGCCGCCAGAATCGGCAACAAGGCGAAGTTCTTTGTGCCCAAGGTAGGCCGAAATGAGTTCATTCATCTTCTCTGCGCCGACTCCGTGGTCTTGCAGATCGTTGAGCAGCTCCAGCTGACGGTCGGCAAGATCTTTCTCGTCTTTGCGCGCAGCTGAAAGTTCTGTGTCAGCATCTTGCACATCCTTCTGGAGGCGGTGCCAGTCGCCTTGGTTGGTCGCCAGAACGTGCGTTTCGATTTTCGCAAAGGCATCCTTCTGCATCGTCGAAAAACTCGCGAAGGCATCATTGTGCTCCGTCACGGCCTTGGACAAAGCGGTCTCTATTGACGCATATTCTGTAAGCCACTCCTCAACGTCAAAGTCGGCCAACTCTCCGGCGACCACGACTTCCTTGGTGGGGTTCGCTGCGCGCACTTCAAGGCTCTTGATAAGCTCTCCCACACAGACGCCAAGCTGCTTAATGGCGGCCTCAAAGAACGTCCGGCTCTTGCTGAAGGCTTCCCGCTCTTCGGCGGCGATTTCTGCTTCCTTGGGGATAGACCGATAAAACTCCCTTAAAGTCTGTTGGTGTTGCTGGCCGAGCTTAAGTGCGTCTTCCAAGGCGCGAAGCGCTTCAGTCCACGACTTGTCGAAAAGAACCCGAAGCTGCGTTCGGCGTTCTTCAGAGAACAGATTTCCACAAAGCAAGCAGTCAGTCACGCTGTGTTCTTCGTGATAATGTAGCCCTTCCTCCACCCAGCGAAGGGCATCCGAGTGTGCCTCAAACTCCTTCAATGCGATGCCGGAAACACTCTGGGTCAAGAGGGCTTGACCGGCCCTGAACCAGTCTATTACACCCGCCGGAAGGCTTGGGGAAAACGAAAGCGCCGGGAGCGGTTCTCGCTGAGCAAGCAATCCTTGCTTTTTCTTAAGGTCTTCTTCGGACAGCTTCTTTTCCGCGCCAAAGGAAGCCTTCGAGTAATGCCCTTGGATCTTTCGAGCGTCGTAGGACTGTGTGTAATTGCTCGATGGGGCGACTTCTCGGATGTTGCGAGCTACTCGTGTCTTGAAATCCGATAAGTCCTTGTCGGCCTTGGCCTTTGCCTTCTCATTCGCCTTGGTTTTTTGCTTTGCAGCTGCAAGTTTCGGAACTATCTGGTCAAACTCTTTTCGAGCATCGACCTTCTTTTCACTCAGATATGCAATTCCCTTGGTGCTACTTTCATCCCACTCAAAGTTTCTGGACACAAAGTCCGTATTGAAGACCAGCAAGTTGTTCCCAAACGGATTCGCAATTAACTCGTGTGTGATGGTTGAGCCGTCAGAAGCTTCAATTCTGAACGTTGTTTCTGCAGGCAATCGTTCCTCAAGACTACCCCGCTCAATCGAAGAAAAAACTCGCGAGAGGGTCGTTTTTCCTGATCCGTTGAAGCCGTAAACCAAAGTACGAGGTGCTAAATGAAGATCAGTGGAAGCGGAGAAGTCTTTCCAAACCCCGGCTTGCTTCAGCTCGGAAACTTGGCTAACGAACAAGTGCGGATGCTCCACTCAAATGAACTCGTGGCGACGTTATGGATCCTGAATGAGTATGCTATCAGCTTTGTTTGAACGCAACCCAAACGTTCAGCCAGGGGTTGTCCGATAGCGGCTGTGTCCAAGACCTGCCGATTTGGTCCCGCTGTGCACGTACTGTCATCCGATGGTTCACACGGCGCGGTCAACACGGACCATCGACGAGTTGCGCGGGGTGCTCGTGCAGTTAAACCTCGTCGCCATGACCTTGCCAAAATCTTGTCGGACACCGACCGGATGGAACGCATCGAACTCAAAAACAAGCATGACCGCTACCGATACCTCAACGGTCATAGGCTAGCGGCCAAACAGGCCTTGGATCGCGCGCGGAAGATCGGCGCGGCCCCGCCGTGGCTGACCCAGCATCACCTCGACACCATCGAAATGATTTTTGGCGAGGCTTGGATGCTGTCGAACTTTGCTTTCCAGACTTTCGTCGTGGACCACATTGTGCCGTTGCAAGGTCGCTGCCCGATCACGTTGGAGCGGAACGTCTGCGGCCTTCATGTTCCTTGGAACCTGAGGCCGCTGCCTGAGCGGGCAAACAAAGAGAAGGCTGACTGGTTCGTCTCTGACTGGACCGAGGTCGAGGGCTACGGGGGTAATGGCGACGGCGAGGGGCCGTTCTAGGCAGTCTACCGCCTCTTCACGAGAAGGTAAGGTTCGACAGCAAGTCCTTCACTTCAGCTTTTTCGTCCGGCCCAAGAAGACGCTTCGAGTCTTCTCGAAGTGATTTGGGTTCCTTGATTGGCGGCAACTTGACGTCTGGCCGCGGCATCGGATCGTAGAGTAGTTCCTGAGGGGCTGGCTTATGCATGGTCAGTCTCCAGGGGGTTAAGGTCACGCGAGTAGTAGTGCTTCCGCTTGATCCACTTAAAGCCTTCGTGCTTCGTTACCGTGGCGACATCTAGCTCACCACCGACGGTATTCGACCCAATCGAGAAGCGGACAAATTGTTTCTGAGCATCCGCAAGAAACATGGCGAGGTCGATTGCGTCACGAGTCGGCATGGCAGGGTTTGCAAGACCTGCTTGGGTCCGAGCAGCAACATGACGCATACAGGCTTCAAGTTTGTCCGGCGGAAGGCCGGCGGACAGGAGTGCTTCTGGTAGGCCTTGGCCGTAGCCAAGCAGGATGCGGTTGATCGCTTCTGTCTGGCCGCCCCAACTGATCATGTTCGACACGTCCTTGGACGCCTCGCAATGCGGCGGGGGACAGTCGCCGTCGTTGATCTGGAGCTTCCAAATCTCACCCAAGTCCTGCTTGGCTGAGTAACCGCCGATCCAGTACTGGAAGGTGCCCATTGGCTTTTCGGTCAGCTTTGAGAATCGCTCTTCGAACAGGTACTTACGCGCTTTGGTCGCGACCTCTTCAAGCGTGTAGTCGGCCCCAAGGGCATAGTCTGGGTCACCATTGGTAAACAACGCCCGAAGGTCTTTCGAGATCGTCGAGATCGAGCAAGCACCGAAGTTTCCGATTCCTGCGGTCATCGCGGCGATGGGCAGACGCTTGTGCAGATTGAAGACCTTGTTCGCATGGTCGTAGATGTTGACCACGAGTTGAGCACCAGTTTGATCCTGGCCAGTCAGGGTCGTCGCACTGTCAGCTGCGAAGACGATGCAATCATGAACCTTCAAGGCAACGCAGACCGTCATGAGCTCTCCTTCCCATGCCGACCATTGAATCAGAAAAAGGAAGCAGATTCAAAGTGATATAGTGAGTCGTTTTCAATGACTTGCTCTCAGCTCCGCTCGTCGATCAGTGCTGGACAAGTGGAATCATCCTAAGATGGCGTCCGTATGGCGGTCGGGCCGTGATCCAGGACTTCGGTGACTATCACCACTAACAACTCAGCCCCTTGCGCGTAGCACCTCGACCGTTTAAACGACCCGCTGCGTAGCCCCAGTAGCACAGCTGGTAGTGCACCTCATTCGTAATGAGGGGGTCGGCGGTTCGAGTCCGTCCTGGGGCACCACTCACCCACACCTAGACGAAGCACCTTTCGGCTGTGCATGGCGGCATGAACTGGAGAGGCCAGCGTGGTTACCTACGGTACGGAACGTCTAGGCATCGCCGCTGTTCAGTCTAGGGTTGCCGACCTACTTCAAGTCTGGAGAGAGACATCTACAGGGGATTTCGGGATTGACGGACACATCGAGCTTGTCCGAGACGGTCACATCCCCACGGGGTTGATGGTTGGCGTCCAGGTAAAATCTGGCCCTTCATACCTCGGACGTGAGACTGATCAAGGGTATGCCTACACGGTAGCTGAGCAGCATCAACTCTACTGGGAGCATTACCCGGTACCTGTGCTCCTTGTCCTGCATGATCCAAAAGAACGCGTTTCATACTGGACAGATGTTCGGCAGGCGCTTCGGTCAGGTGCTACTAGGTCTCGCACCGTTGTAGTTCCAAAGGCAAACGTCCTTCAGACAGCAACGATTGATGCTCTCTTTGCGAACGCAGGAGTAAACCCAACAGAGTATGTCTCTGAAACAGACGACCTAGTCAGGATTTTGGTTGAGACGCAAACCGGCAACGCCGGTTTCGATCTAAGCTACTTCGACCTGTTCTGCTTGGGGATGACCAATATTGCGCGCAGCTTGTACTTCGGCATGGACCTCGCACTGAAGATTGCTGAACACCGCCTGGATGAAGCGCAGGCCGAACACGGAATGACCGTCGGCGGCGCCGACTACGACTTTCTTGAGGCCTACATCAAGTTTTTGGTCAGCCAGAACATCGTTCACGCCAACTATTCTGATCTACTGATCGACCTGCACGATAGGGAGATGATCCCTGAATTCATCGTCCCGCTCTCCAAGAGGGGACGAGCGCTTCGAGATGCGATATCTGCGAACGAGGACGCTCTCGTTGCCGCGTCCAGCATCGAAGGAAGCCGATATCGCGCAATCCAGGAGAGCTTCGTTGAAATCGTCGAACTCCCGATGTTGCCCCGGTTTGGCCGTGTGGCCGATATCAGGAAACTAATTGCGACCAACCTGACCTGACTTGCAACATCCTTGCAATGCGGCAGAAGAACACAAGAAAATCCAATTAAATCAAATTGGTTACGTGCTTACCGACGTCATTCGTAATGATGGGGTCGGGGGTTCGAGTCCCTTCACCGGCACCACGCTTCCTGGCCCGCCCGATGCTGACCCTAGCCTTGATCTGTCGTCAGGCAGGTACAGCGATGCAGGCGACTTTGCGCACCAGGTGACAAGCCGTCCACAAGACTTACCAGCGCAGGGACCGCGCGCTGATCAGGGTCGAGACCAGTGTAACCCCCGCAATCGCAAGGCCGTACCAGGTGACATAGAACAGCGGGCTGTCTTCCGTGCAATGCAGCGCATAAATCGCCGCCGAAAGACCTGATCCCGCCAGACCCGCAACAAAGCCTGCGCGCAGGGGCGCTGTTGGTGCCCCGTGGCGCAAGGTATAGTGCAGCACCCCCACCGGAAGGATCGACAGAAGCGGAATGGTAACCAGGCACGTCGTCATTGTCTTGCCGACCGTTGCCATCTGCCGCGCCTCTGGCGGCGTGGTCGAATAGGCCCAGGCAAGAAGACCAAGTGCAATCACGGCAATCGCAGCCAAAGGCCACAGGCGCGCAGTCTGCGCTCCTTCCGGGCGCGCAAGGGTCAGCGCGAGGCGGCTGGCGATGACCCCGAGAAGCATGGTCAGGACAATCCGGGCCGCAGAGACCGGTGTGAGCAGTGCCGTGCCAAGGTCCGCGCGAAAGCCCAGCGCCAGCCAGACCGCCAAAACTGCAATCGCCAAGGCGGGCAGCAGCCCAAGGAGCAGCGTGGTCCGCAGGTCAGGCCCGCGAACAGTGTCTGCGGCCAGTGCCCGGATAAGATCCTCGGTCTTCATTTCACATGCCTTTCCCGCAGGACGGCCAGGGTTTTCAACGCCCGGTGCAGGGCAACACGAACCGCACCTTCGCTCATCGTCAGCGCCTGGCCGGTTTCAGCCACGCTGCTGCCTTCCAATCCGATCTTGCGGACGATCTGGGCAGACCGTCCGTCCAGCATGCCGATCATCTTGTCCATGTCCGCGGCCTCGGTCGGGTCGGTCCCGGCGTCGGCGGCAAGGACTTCGGCAAAGTCCTCGATCGGCACATCAATCTTTCGTCCCCGTGCCCTGAAGGCATCGACGACCTTGTAACGAGTGATGGCATATAGCCAGGGCCGCACCGGGGCGTCGCTGTCCCAGGTGTGCCGCTTGAGGTGGACCGCAAGAAGCACCTCTTGCAGCACATCTTCGCACTCCGCATCGCCAAGACCGCCCGCCTTGGCCCTGACGATCCCGCGCAGCACCGGCGTCACGCCTTGCAGGAACCGCGCATAAGCCCGAGCGTCACCAGCATTTGCAGCCGCCAGAAGCTGGCCCCATGCATCGACCTGATCCGCCATCACACTCTTCCAGTTCGCGCTGCTGCGCTGATTGTTACACGGACCCTGCCGGTGAATCTGGGGACATGGCCGCCGGACACAAGAACGTTACGGCTGTAACGACTTCCCTCTGTCTACGAAATGACCCGTTGCAACTGCAAGCCCGCGTGCGGGTGTTCAGAGGGTTGAGGGTCCAGAATGGCCATGCGTCGGAAAGGCAAAATGTCGCGCCTGCCACGGCATGCTGAAAGGCGCTGCCGAAAACGTCAGGGGGCGGCATGGAACTGATCTTTGCCTACCTTGCAGGCCTCCTGACGCTGATAAACCCCTGCGTCCTGCCAGTCCTGCCAATTGTGCTGGCCTCCAGTCTGCATCGTGACCGCCGCGCGCCTTTGGCACTCGCTGCCGGGATGAGCCTGTCTTTCGTGGCCCTCGGCCTTGGTGTGACCGCTATTGGCCCGGCCCTTGGGCTGGACAGCGACAGCGTGGCGCGGGTGGCAGCTTTGGCCATGGTGGGTTTCGGGCTTGTAATGGTCTTCCCGGCGCTGTCCGGGCGATTTTCGACGGCAACTGCCGGACTTGCGGCGCGGGCCGATGCGCAGATCGACGCAACACAAGACGGTGGCCTGGGCGGACAGGTGATGTCAGGTGCCCTGCTTGGGGCGGTGTGGAGCCCTTGCATTGGCCCCACACTTGGCGCGGCCATCGCCCTTGCCTCGACCGGAGAAAGCCTGGGCCGGGCAGGCGCGATCATGACTGCCTTCGCACTTGGGGTCTCAACCTTGATCCTGGGGCTTGCCTACGGTGCAAAATCAGCGATTCGCGGTCGCCAAACCCTGCTGCGCGCGCTTGCCGACCGGGCCAAACCGGTGATGGGCGTGACCTTCATTGCGGTGGGCCTCGCGCTGTGGTTCGGCCTGCATCACCTGGCCGAAGCTTGGCTGATCCAGACCCTACCTGCCTGGCTGATCGACTTTTCCGTTTCCATCTGACCAAAGGGAGCCAACCCATGCAACGTCGTGATTTCCTTGCCTTGACTGCCAGTCTGCCGCTTTTGACCCTTGCGTCTCGCGCTGGTGCCGCGACGCCCTACACCCCCGGCTCTGCCGAGGCTGCGATGGACGCGGGCAAGATCGTCCTTTTGGATTTCTGGGCCAGCTGGTGTTCCACCTGCGCGGCGCAAGAACGGGTCCTCGCTCAACTGAAGGCAGAAAATCCGGCCTACGAGGCGAACATCATGTTCTTCATCGTGGACTGGGACCAGCACGGCAAGGGTGAGCTGTCCAGATCGCTCAAGATCCCGCGGCGGTCAACGCTGGTCGCACTGAAGGGTCGAAAGGAACTCGGCCGTATCGTGGCGGGCACATCCAAGGCAGATATCAAGGCCCTTCTGGACACTGCTCTGGCAGCCGCCTGACGCCGGGCTGCCATGTCCGCAAAGGTAGTAGGGTGATGAACCTTGTTGATCTGTGTACGGCCTGACCACTGTTCAATTCGCAGCTGTCGCCCCTAACCCGTCCCGACCGCAACGCAAAGCGCTGGAAAGGTCGGGGTCGGGCGGGAGCCGCCAACCGATCATGGACTTCTCTCCGCAGGTCAGGCCTCCCCGAGATGCTGGGCTCACAGCGGGTTGCCCAATGGCTTGTGCCTAAGGCTCGGGTCTTGGTGCAGTCGTCGCCGAAAGGGTCGACGAAGGGGAAAGGTTGCCCTAGCCGATATTTGCACGGCAGCTGCGCGCGATCTGGATCACACCATTCCCGAACACCGGGTCGCGTCCAGCTTCGCCCAGATCGCGGGCCGATGCGGCACGGCGAGTGGTGACCTCCTCTGCGGTCAGGTCAGGATTTGCCGCAAGCAGGGAAGCGATGGCCGCCGTCACGAACGGCGTCGCAAAGGACGTACCGGTCTTCGGCCTAGCCTCCTTAACCGACGCGGCCGTCCAGACCTCGACCCCCGGTGCTGCAAGGTCGACATACGGACCCTGCCCCGCTCGACGATAGACGGAACCGCGCCGATCATCCGCTGTCACGCCGATTACCTTGGCTCAGGCCTCGTTCTGCGTCATGGCCGAAACAGGATAAACACACTGTGACAAGCCAGAGAACCTCTTGTGGGGCTGTGGCCCCAAACGGGACAATCGGATGGGCAATCTGTGGTCGAGTGAAATTTGGAACTGGTCTGCCGTCGGCCACGACCATCAAAGAGAAAGGCCGCCCTGGTTACACCAGCGCGGCCATTGATGAATCCGACTGCCGGAAGCGGCTCAGCCCTGGCGGGCCTTATAGCGCTTCTGCGTCTTGTTGATCACATAGACGCGGCCTTTGCGGCGCACGACCTGGCAATCGCGGTGACGCGTCTTCAGCGAGCGGAGCGAGTTGGCGTGCGCCAGATTGAAACCTATGCCCCCGAGGGAGCGGCGAGTGGTGGGCGGTACTGGGATCGAACCAGTGGCCACTACGATGTCAACGTAGTGCTCTACCGCTGAGCTAACCGCCCACGCTGCCGGATGCTGCCTGCCCTTGACCCCTTCGGCGAAACGAAAAGGACGCGGGGCAAACCGCGTCGGTCGCGCGGTCTATACTGACTCGGGCCGGGGGCTGCAAGGGGTTTTGGCTTTCCGGAAAACAACCGCTATATCAGACGGGACGAAGGGGGCCGCAACGTGTTCGATCATCCGTCCGATGCCTTTGTTCTGACCCGCCCTCAGCGTGCCCTGGGACCGATGATCTTTGCCTCGCCCCATTCGGGGCGTGAGTATCCCGCGGCCTTCCTGGCCCAGGCAATCCTGGACCGGCAGCAGATTCGTTCGTCGGAAGACGCCTTTGTGGACCAGTTGTTCGGGATGGCGCCGGCCTTGGGCGCGCCCTTGCTGGCAGCCCGGGCGCCCAGAGCTTTCCTTGATCTGAACCGCGCTGCAGACGAGCTTGACCCGGCGGTGATCGACGGTATTGCCCGGGCGCCCCACAATCCGCGCGTCTCGTCCGGACTGGGGGTGATTCCCCGAGTCGTGGCGGGGGGGCGACCGATCTATCGCGGCAAGTTGTCCATTGCGGAAGCTCATTCCCGGATCGCCCGGGTTTGGCACCCATATCATCAGGCACTTGCCGCCCTGATCGATGAGACACGATCGGCCTTTGGCCATGCGGTGCTGATCGATTGCCATTCGATGCCTCACGAGGCGATCGAGGCCCATTCTCGCCCGGGCCAGCCGCGACCCGAAGTCGTCCTTGGGGACCGCTATGGTGTGGCTGCAGGGCGCGACGTGATGGACCGGGTCGAAGCGGCCTTTTCGGCTGCAGGCCTGCGGGTGGGGCGGAATGCGCCCTTTGCAGGCGCATATGTTGCGCAGGCCTATGGGCGGCCATCCCGTGGGGTGCATGTGGTGCAGGTCGAGATTGACCGGGCGCTGTACATGGACGAAGTCCGCGTCGAACCGTTGGCCGATTTCAACAGGTTCCGCGATTTGATCGCATCGGTGGTGGCCGAGTTGATCCAGCCCTCCGGCGTGGCGCTGGCGGCAGAGTAGGCACGGGTCTTCGACGAAAAATCTGAACGTCAGCGCAAAGCACGCCCCTTGATGATCGCTTCCGCTCCGAACTTGGCGCGGATGGCGTCGGTGGCGCGCTCGGCGGCAGCTCGGCGGTTGGCTTGCGGGTCCAGGAGGTCTCCGCTGAGGTCGGCTTGGGTCTCGGGGGCAAGGTCGGAGATGCCAACGCCGAGCAGGCGGAACGGGCCCGACGTCCCTGCGTGGTCGAAAAGGTCGCGCGCGGCGCGGTAGATGCGGTCGGTGAGTTGGGTTGGGTCGCTTAGGGCGTGGCGGCGGGTCACCAGCTGGAAGTCACCTTTCTTCAGCTTCAGCGTCACCGTGCGGCCGGACAGGCGTTTCGCCTTGGCGCGGTCGGCGACCTGTTCGGAGAGGCGCCAGATGTGACCGTCGAGGAGGTCGGGGTCGGAGGTATCCTCAAAGAAGGTCGTCTCCTTGGAGATCGACTTGAGTTTTTCGTCCCGGTTCACGCGGCGGGTGTCGTGGCCGCGCGCCAGATGCCAGAGGCGGTCGCCCATGCTGCCAAAGCGGGCGACAAGGTCGGCACGATCCCAGCGCAGCAGGTCGGCGATTGTGCGAATGCCAGCCCCTTCCAGCGCAGTCTGGGTCGCGGTACCCACGCCCCAGATAATGCGGACGGGTTTGGGACGGAGGAAGGACTCGGTTTCCGCCTTGCCGATGACGGAAAAGCCGCGGGGTTTGTCGAGGTCAGAGGCGATCTTCGCCAGGAACTTGTTGTGCGAAAGGCCGATGGAGCCGGTTAGGCCAAGTTCATCCTCCATCCGCTTGGTCAGGCGCGCGAGGAGGACGGCAGGGGGTGCGCCGTGGAGGCGGGCGGTGCCGGTGAGGTCGAGGAAGGCCTCGTCGAGGGACAGGGGTTCGATCGCGGGGGTCAGCTCCTCCATCATCGCGCGGATGGCGCGGGAGGCTTCGGTGTAGGCAGAGAAGCGGGGTTTGACGACCACGGCCTCGGGGCAAAGCTTCAGCGCCTGGAACATCGGCATGGCCGAGCGGACGCCCTTGATGCGGGCGATGTAGCAGCAGGTGGAGACGACGCCCCGTTGCCCGCCGCCAACGATGACCGGCTGGTCGCGCAAGCTGGGGTTGTCGCGCTTTTCGACGCTGGCGTAGAAGGCGTCACAGTCCATATGGGCGATGGAAAGCCCGGTCAGTTCCCCATGCGCAACCATCCGAGGCGAGCGGCAGGACGGGCAGCGCGGGGCGGCGCTATCGGTCAGGGTCAGGCAATCGCGGCAAAGGCTGGACATAGTGTCAGACTAGCATTGCCCTAAGGCGCACGCATCTGATCGATGAAGGCTCGCAAAAGTGGCACGCGGCGGGGACGGAAGCTTTCGTCGGTTTGCGTCACGCCGTCCATCTGCGCGACCTTGAAGCGGCGAAATTCCTGGCGGAGGCAGCAGAAGGCCAGGCACTGAACCTCTTGGTCCAGAAAGACGATGCCCAGGGGCCAGATCCGCCGGTGGGTGACGGCTCCGGCTAGGTCACGGTAGGCGATATCGAGGGCGC
Organism: Tabrizicola sp.; assembly: GCA_025458105.1. Lineage (GTDB taxonomy): Bacteria > Pseudomonadota > Alphaproteobacteria > Rhodobacterales > Rhodobacteraceae > Tabrizicola. The sequence continues at coordinate 41,448 of JALOTD010000008.1, forward strand.
GTTCGTCCCAGGCCGCTTGGCGCAGGGTCTGCAAGTGCGGCGGCTGTGGGGCGCGAAGATTGTAGCGATAGGTCAAACTGACGGAATGGATTGCCTGGCGCTGGACGCGATCGGGCAGGGTAGCGATGATCTTGCCCTGCGCCTCACGCGCGGCGCGAGCCAGGGCCTGGTCACCCGCCAAGGCAACCTCTGCCAGACCCAGGACCAGGGCCTCGACTTCCAGCTGTGTGAACATCTGCGGCGGCAGGGCGGGGTCTTCGGTCAGTGTATATCCCACCCCCGCCTCGCCATCGATCAGCGCCCCGCCCGCCCGTAGTGAGGCGATGTCGCGGTAAAGCGTCCGCTCCGAGACGCCGGTTTCCTCTGCCAGTCGCGCGGCGGTAACCGGCTGGGGCAGGGTGCGGAAGGCCGCAAGGAGGCGGAGAAGGCGGTCGGCGCGGGGCATGATATGCTGACGTTTTCTGACAGGAGATGGAGTTTAGACAGAGGCCACTGCAACGCAAAGGAGAAAGACATGCTGACCCTGTTTCATTCCCCCGAAAGCCGTTCGACAGCGATTCTGGCCTTGATCGAGGAGATGGGCATTCGGGACTGGATCGAAGTGAAGGTCGTGACCATCCCGCGCATGGACGGTTCAGGCGGACGCGACCCGGCGAACCCGCACCCAGAGGGGAAGGTCCCGGCCTTGCTGCATGACGGGATGGTCATCACCGAACGGGCGGCGATCATCCTGCATCTGACCAGCCTCTTTCCCGACAGTGGCATGGCTCCACGCGTCGGCACGCCGGAATGGGGGGCCTTTGCGGGCTGGATGGCCTGGTATCAGGGCGTGCTGGAGCCGACGTTCATTCTGGAGGCGACCGGCGTCTCGCATCCCTGGCTGACGGCGGCGATCCGTGACCACAAGACGGCAGTCGCGCGGCTGCGGGTAGCGCTGGAGAAGGGCCCCTGGATCATGGGCGAGGCGTTCAGCGCGGCGGACCTCTTGCTGCACGGCCCCTATGCCTGGTTCCCCGAGGGCACGCCGGATGACCCTCTGATCCACGACTGGGTGGAGCGGTGCCGGGAGCGCCCGGCCAACCTCATGGTTCGGGCCGAAGACTCGGCGCGGATGACCGCGTTGCGGGCAGCCTGAGGCCCTAAGCCGGGTCTGGCGGGCGGCGCGACAGCTGCACCGCCAGAATCCCGGCCATGGTTACCACCACGCCCAGGATATCCAGCGGGCGGACCGCCTCGCCCAGAAGTGCGGCGGCGATGGCCACGCCAAAGAACGGGTTGAGGAAGTGAAATGTCGCGGCACGGGTGCTGCCGATCCGGCCGACCAGCGCAAACCAGATAACGGTCGCGGCCAGCCCGGGTACCAGGATCTGATAGGCGAAGGCCGCGAGAAAGGCGGGGGACCAGACGACCGACAGCGTCTCGGTCGCCGCCGAGACAAATCCCAGGGTCATGGCGCCCACCAGCATCTGCAATCCCACGACCATCAGCAGATTGCCACCGGCCGAGGCGCCCCGCACTGTCAGCGTGGCCACGGCCAGCGCCAGCGCGGCTGCAACGCACAGAACGACGCCCATAAGATCAGCTCCGTCCGTAAGGCGCGTTCCCATGATGAGACCGACCCCGACGAAGCCTGCAGCGAGGCCGAGGACTCCGAGCCCCGAAATGCGTTCACGGAACATAAGCCACGACAGCGTAGCGGCGATCAACGGCATCGACGCCGCGATGATGGCGGCCAAAGACGCCTCGACCCACTGCATCGCGATGAAGTTAAGGCCGAGGTACAGCGCGTTCTGGCAGAGGCCGAACAACAGGACAGCACGCAACTGCGCTGAAGGCAGACGCCAGGTCTGGCCGAGGGCGCGGGCCACCAGCACGGCGATCAGACCGGAAATCAGGAACCGAACCGACAGCGATGCCAGCGGTGGAGCATGGGCAACGATCACTCGCGCGGTGGCGAAGGCCGAGGACCACATGGCCGCAAAGGCCGTGCCAAGCAGAAGCGCGCGCATGTCCATCCCGGCGTCGTGCCTGCGGGGGCGGCAAAGGTCAAGCGGGTGGTTGCCACAGTTCGATCGGGGTGCCCTCGGGGTCATGGATGCGGGCGAACCTGCCGTAGTTGCCGTCTCCATCCCACTCGGCGCGGGTCTCGACCGGAATTCCCGCAGCGCGCAGCCCGGAAATGAGGCCCGCCAGGTCATCGACGCGAAGATTCAACATCCACTGCTTGTCGGTGGCGAAATAGTCGGTATCGGCCTTGAACGGAGAAAAGACGGTCGGACCGGCCTCCTGCATCCAGACCGCGACATCGGGCTGGGTGATGCCAAGATGCTGCCGGTACCAGTCGTTCAACAACTGCGGGTCGCGGGCGCGGAAAAAGATGCCGCCAATTCCGGTTACGCGTGCCATGGTCATCCTCAAAAAAAGGGCCGCCTGTTGGCGACCCTCTCACGATTGCCGGATCAGGTGAAGACTTAGCCGTTCACCACGTCCTTCAGCGCCTTGGCGATGGCGAACTTTACCTGCTTGTCGGCGGGCTTCATCATCTTCTCGCCGGTGGCGGGGTTGCGGACTTCGCGCTCGGGGCGGGCCTTGCAGGCAACCTTGCCCAAACCCGGAATGGTGACAGTGCCACCAGCGGCCACTTCGCGCGACACGACTTCGGCGATCGCGTCCAGCGCAGCATTTGCGGTTTTCTTGTCACTGCCCATAGCTTCGGCGACGGCGGCAACCAGTTGGGTCTTGGTCATCGGTTTGGACATCTGATCATCCTTCGTTGTTATCTATACCTAATACTCAACGGGCAGCACCGCGCAGCAAGCACTGTCGCCCACCCCCGATACCGGGGCCACCGCTCAAACACACAGTTTCGCAGTCGAAATCAACCCCGGAACGAAAAAAGCTGCGGAATTGACGGCTTTTTCGCTGTGTCAGAGGAAAGCCGTTTCCTCGAATGACCGCAATTTGCGGCTGTGAAGTCGGGCAATCGGCGTCGCGCGCAACCGTTCCATCGCGCGGATGCCGATCTGCAGATGGCGGCTGACCTGTGTCTTGTAGAAATCGGACGCCATACCGGGCAGCTTCAACTCTCCATGAAGCGGCTTGTCGCTGACGCAAAGGAGCGTGCCATAAGGAACCCGGAACCGGAACCCGTTCGCGGCGATGGTCGCGCTCTCCATATCCAGCGCCACGGCGCGGGATTGCGACAGGCGGCGTACCGGGCCGGACTGGTCGCGCAGTTCCCAGTTGCGATTGTCGATCGTGGCGACGGTGCCGGTCCGCATGATCCGCTTCAGCTCGTACCCTTCCAGCTGGGTCACGTCGGCCACAGCGCGTTCCAGTGCAATCTGGATTTCTGCCAGTGCTGGAATCGGTACCCAGATCGGTAGGTCGTCGTCCAGGACGTGGTCCTCACGCAGATAGGCATGGGCCAGAACGAAATCGCCCAGGCTTTGGCTGTTGCGCAGGCCCGCGCAGTGGCCGACCATCAGCCAGGCATGGGGTCGCAGAACAGCGATGTGATCGGTCGCGGTCTTGGCGTTCGAGGGGCCCACGCCGATGTTGACCAGCGTGATGCCGTTCCCGTCCGCCCGCTTCAGGTGATAAGTTGGCATCTGCGGCATCTTCGCGACGGTCTGGATCAGGCCATCGGGCGTCGAGATCACCTGGTTCCCCGTTGCAACAAAGGCTGTGTAGCCCTGGGTCGAATCGGCCAGCATTGCGCGGGCATAGGCCTCGAATTCGTCGACGTAGAACTGGTAGTTGGTGAACAGAACGTGGTTCTGGAAATGCGTGGGGTCGGTCGCGGTATAATGCGCCAGACGTGCCAGGCTGTAGTCGACTCGCTGCGCGGTGAAGGGGGCAAGGGGCGCCGACCCATCGGGATAGCGGGTGAGCGTGCCGTTGACGATGTCGTCATTGGTGGTGACCAAGTCCGGCACGTCGAAGACGTCGCGCAGCGAGAAGTCCATCACCCCTTCCTGCGGCACTGAAACGCCCGGGTTGCCAGTCACAGCAAAATGCACCGGGATGGGCGTGTCCGAGGCGCCAATCTGCACGGCGACGCCATGGTTCTCGATCAGAAGGCCGATCTGCTGGATCAGATAGTTGCGAAACAAGTCGGGCCGCGTGACCGTTGTCGCATAGGTGCCAGGCGCGGAGACATGGCCAAAGGACAGACGCGAATCGACTTTGTCGAAGCTGGAGACGGTCAGGCGGATCTCGGGATAAAAGGCGCGGATGCGGCGGCCGGGATTGCCCTGGGCCACGGTGCGCTGAAACTGTTCAGCCAGGAACCCGGTCGCCTGGGCATAAAGCGCCTCAAGCCGGTCGACGGCGGCTGCAGCGTCGGTAAAGCTCTCGGGAGCCGGTGCTTCGGGGCTGAGCGTTGCGGTGGAAGGGTCGTCCTGCATCTTGGGGTCCTGGGTCTGATCGTGCATATAGACCGGAAGCGCTGGCCCTTCGCAAGTGAAGCGATGATGACACTTAGGCCGCGTCGGCAAAGAAAGCGTCCGGAAACGGCAAGGAACTACTGTGGGGGCATGACATGCCCTTGCACCCGCCAGCGCCCGCCATGATAGTTAGGGCTATGTCCACTCTGCTTTCCCTTGGCCACGGCTATTCCGCCCGCGCCCTTGCCCGTCGTCTGGTTCTGCAAGGCTGGCGCGTCATAGGCACTACCCGCAGTCAGGCAAAAGCCGAGGTTCTTCGCGCCGAGGGGGTGGAGCCCCTGCTTTGGCCGGCAGATCTGGGCCCCGCCCTTCTCGACGCGACGCATGTCCTGTGCTCGGCCGCGCCGGACGCCGAGGGCGATCCGTTTTTGCGGGCCGCGCCGCGCATCGCGCAGTCGAAGGCTGTCTGGGTCGGCTATCTGTCGACCACGGGCGTTTATGGTGACCATCAGGGGGGCTGGGTTGACGAGACAACGCCGCTGACCCCGCAATCCGACCGTGGCCGCCAGCGTGTGCTGGCTGAAAGCCAGTGGCTTGCAACCGGTCTGCCACTGCACATCTTCCGTCTTGCGGGCATTTACGGCCCGGGTCGCGGACCGTTCGAGAAGGTGCGGGACGGCACGGCACGACGCATCATGAAGCCCGGCCAAATCTTCAGCCGCATCCATGTAGATGATATTGCCCAAGTGCTTGAGGCCTCGATCCGGCATCCGAACCCCGGCACGGCCTACAATGTCTGCGACGACAATCCGTGCCCGCCACAGGACGTCATTGCCCATGCCGCGCAGCTTCTGGGATTGCCAGAACCCCCTGCCGTTTCGTTCGACGCGATCAAGCACACGATGACACCCATGGCGCTTGGGTTCTATCAGGAGTCGAAGCGGGTCCGGAACGATAGGATCAAGACCGAACTTGGGGTCCGACTCCTCTATCCCGACTACCCGCAAGGCCTGGCGGCCTTGTTGCGGGACGAAGGGTAACTGCCCTCTTTACTGCGCAGCTATTTCGCGGGATTGGGGGGCAAGGATCGCCTCGCTGACCGCCGAAAGGGCCAGCGCTGCGGCACCATGTGCCCAAAGCAGGTCGCCCCAGGCATGGATCTCGATCGGAGGTCGCTGCCGGCCAGTATTGATCACCAGATTGTCCATTTCGGCCAGGGTTTCGGCAGCATACAGATAGTCATAGCGCATGCGCTCGCCCGACAGGATGATCAGCGCCGGGTCGAAAAGGTTGATCACGTTGGATAGCCCCACAGCCAGATAACGTCCGGCCCTCCGGAAAATCGATTTGGCTGTGACATTGCCCGCCTTGGCATGGTCGTACAGGCTTTCCAGCAGCACATTGATCGGCTGGCTTTCCTTGTGACCCCAGTTCAACGCCGTCGTTGCCTCGCGTGCCAGGGCATAGTCGGCGATATAGGCCTCAAGGCAGCCACGCTGGCCGCACCGGCACAAGGCGCCGTCCAGCTGCACCTTGGTATGGCCCAGTTCCATCCCAAGGCGTTGCGCCCCGCGATAGATACGATGGTTCATCACGAACCCCATGCCGACGCCGTGCTCGATGGTGACCACGGCAAAATCCGACAGGCTGCGACCCGCGCCGAACCACAGTTCCGCAAGAGCAACCAGGTTCGCATCGTTATCGATACTGACCGGCAGACCCAGCCGGTTGCCAGCTGCCTGAGCCAAAGGCACGGCCCGATCTGCAAGGACCGAGGACCACAGCACGATGCCATCCGCGCAGTCAACAAAGCCCGGGACCCCGATTCCGACGGCCGAAAGATCGCTGCGCGGCATGCCCGCCTTCTGGCAGACGCGATCCAGAAGCGACTCGATGGCATCCAGGATATCGTTGACCGACATCGGTCCCGGACGGCGCGGAATGACGTCATCGGCAATCAGGTTTCCCGCGAAATCGACAATAACCGCCGTATGTTCGCGGTCCGAAAGCTTCATTCCGGCCACACGATGTGCCTCGGCCCGGACGCCAAGCGCAACGGCAGGACGACCGCGCCCGGCATCGCCATCTCGACGCGCGGCCACCTCTTCGATCAGGCCAGCCTCGATCAGCTCTGATGTGATTGTCGTGACACTGGCCGGGCTGACCCCCAGATCCTTTGCCACCTGCACCCGCGGTATCAACCCGGCCGCGCGAACCAACTCAAAGACCTGCTGACGCAACGGGCGCTGAGATTCGGTCAGCGGCGGGATCAATGGTCCCACGCCCAGATGCCCTTCGCTGGGGTCTTGCTGGATTGCCTTCGGTGCCATTTCCTTCACTCTCCGAAGTAATACAAGCACAACCGGCGGGTGCCCCTGCGACGGGACCCGAACAACCTTGGCAATTCCGAGGCTTCCTCCACCTTCCCAAGCTTCGTCCAACAGTTTTATTTTGACAACTGAAATTGTCGGCTGCACCCTTCTGCCGTCCGGTGCTTTGCGTGACGAACGCAGCCCGGTCGCAAGTAGGAGGGACCCGATGAAGAAAACCATTCTTGCCGCCCTGTTGGCGGTGGCAGCCTTTACCAGTGCGGCTCTGGCAGAAGGCAAGAAGATCGGGGTCTCCTGGTCTAACTTCCAGGAACCACGCTGGAAATTCGATGCTGCCGCCATGCGATCGGCCATTCAGCGCGCCGGGAACGAATACGTCACGACAAACGCCGAGGCCTCGGCAGAAAAGCAGCTGAACGACATTCGGGACATGATCGACGCAGGGGTGGACGTCCTGGTGATCCTGCCGGTCGACCGCGAAGCCATTCTGCCTGCGATCGACTGGGCGACCGAAGCGGGCATCCCGGTGATCAGCTATGACCGCCTGATCGAAGATGACCGGGTGTTCTATATCACATTCGACAACGTCGGGGTGGGACGGCTGATTGCTTCAATCGTCCGGCAGGCAAGACCTGAAGGCAACTATGTGATTCTCAAAGGCGACCCTTCCGATGCAAACGTCGGCTTCTTGCGTCAGGGCATGGAAGAGGTGATTGGAGCCGCTGTCGCAGGCGGCAGCATCAAGATCGTCGGCGAGGCCAATGCCGATGGCTGGAACCCTGACAACGCCCGGGCCCGGATGGAGGAAATCCTGGCAGCAAACAACAACGCGGTCGATGCTGTTCTGGCGCAGAACGATGGTATCGCAGGCGCGGTAATCGAGGCTTTGGCCGCCCAAGGGCTTACGGTCCCGGTTGGCGGACAGGACGGGGACCCCGCAGCGATCAACCGCGTTGCGCGGGGCACGCAGACGGTTTCGGTATGGAAGAACAACCGCGAACTCGGCAAGGAAACCGGCAAGATTGCCGGGCTGCTTGCTGAGGGCACTCCTATGAACCGGATCCCGGAATCGATCCGTTTCACCGGCGGGGACAAGGGGTTGACCTACAATGCCATTCTCCTGCCGCCAACGCCGATCACGAAGGACAACCTGAATGTCGTGATCGAAGCCGACTACATCAGCAAGAAGGATGCCTGTGAGGGTGCCCAATCCGGCGTCATCGGCTGCGAATAACGCCGGACCAAGACGCCGAACCAAAGCGACGCGCCGGAAGTTCAGCTCCGGCGCGTTTTTTATTTTGACAACTGAAATTATTGGCGTCACCCTTCCCGCGTCCCGGCGAATCTGCCGGGCCGGTCAAAAATGGCCGATCCATAGGGAGGATACATATGCGTACCGCAATTCTCGCCGCCGTTCTGGCGGTGACCGGTTTCTCGTCCGCTGCTCTCGCCGAAGGCAAGAAGATCGGTGTCTCCTGGGCACAGTTCCAGGAAGAGCGCTGGAAGATCGACGAAGCCGCGATGAAAGCTGCCATCGAAGCCGCTGGGAACGAATACGTCTCGGCTGACGCGCAGTCGTCCGCTGAAAAACAGCTGTCGGACATCGACGCGCTGATTGCCCAAGGTGTTGACGCCCTCATCATCAACGCCTGGGACAAGGACGCCATCGGGCCGGCCATCGAGAAAGCCGCTGCCGAAGGTATCCCGGTCGTTGGCTATGACCGCCTGATCGAAGATGACCGCACCTTCTATTTGACCTTCGACAACGTCGGCGTTGGCCGCATCATCGCGACCGAAGTCTTCAAGGTTGCGCCGAAGGGCAACTACGCGATCATCAAGGGCGACCCGGGCGACCCGAACGTCGGCTTCCTACGTCAGGGCATGGAAGAAGTCATCGGCGCCGCTGTTGCCTCGGGCGACATCGTGATCGTTGGCGAGGCGAACTCGGACGGCTGGAAGCCCGAGAACGCCCAGAAGAACATGGAGCAGATCCTGACCGCCAACAACAACGCCGTTGACGCCGTTCTGTCGCAGAACGACGGCATGGCCGGTGGCGCCGCTGCGGCTCTCGCAGCTCAGGGCCTGAACGTTCCGCTGGGTGGCCAGGACGGCGACCTTGCCGCGATCAACCGCGTTGCCCGTGGCACGCAGACGGTTTCGGTGTGGAAGAACGCGCGCGACCTGGGCAAGGCCGCTGGCGAAATCGCCGGCATGCTGGCTGACGGCACCGCTCTGGATGCGATCCCTGGCGCCACCAAGTTCTCGGGCGGCGAGAAGGGCGTTGAAATGAACGCGATCCTGCTGAATCCGACCCCGATCACCAAGGAAACGCTGAACCTGGCGATCGACGCGGGCCACATCACCAAAGAGCAGGCCTGCGAAGGCGCGCTCCCCGACGTGGCAGCTTGCCAGTAAGGCACTGAAAGGGGCGCCGGGCCGGGAGGGTCCGGCGCCTTTTCCCTGACAGACCGGCCTGCGGCAAAAGCCTCTGGTCCTAACGTCCTTCAACGACCGCGTTGCTTGCATCGGATTCGTCCGGAACGCTGCGGTCGCCCCTCAGTCATATGGACGGGACATGACAGACACCTCACATCAACCCCATGTTCAGGGGACTGACGGCGGACCATTTGCCCGCTTTCTTCGCGCAACCGAGCTTGACCCTCGCCTGATCGGGATGGTCGGCGCGCTTCTTCTTATCTGGCTGGCCTTCGAGGCTTATTCGACCTTCGTACTCGGCCGTCCCTCGCTCTTGCTGGGAGCGTCGCAGGCCGAGGCCAACGGTTTCCTGACCCCGCGCAACCTGTGGAACCTGTCGGTCCAGACTGCCTACATCGGCATCATGGCGACCGGGATGGTGCTGGTCATCATCACCCGCAACATCGACCTCTCCGTGGGCTCGATCATGGGCATGGTCGGCATGTACATGGGCCTGTTGCAGGTGGAATACTTGACGCCGGCACTGGGTCTTGGCCATCCGTCGATCTGGATCATCACGGTAGCTTTCGGCATTGCCATGGGCGCCCTGATCGGGGCGTTTCAGGGCGTGCTCATTGCCTACCTGGCAATTCCGTCTTTCATCGTGACGCTGGGCGGCCTTCTGGTCTGGCGCGGAGCGGCGTTCCTGGTGGCCGGCGGCAAGACGATTGCGCCACTGGACGATACCTTCGCGCTGATCGGGGGCGGGTCCTTCGGGGCGCTGGGCAAGACGGGCAGTTGGATCTTCGCGGTCATCGCCTGTGTCTTCGTCGTCTGGGCCTTCATGAACGGTCGCAGGGCGCGCAAGACGCACGGCTTTGCGCTGCGCCCGGTCTGGGCCGAGACTTTTGTCATCAGCCTTGTCTGCGCCGTGATCATCGGTGCGGCGGCGATGGTGAACTCATACATCTGGCCGCGCGGCAACATAGCCAAGTATTACGAGAGCATCGGCCAGGAACTGCCGGAATGCGCCAAGGACAATGACACCATCTACGAAGGCGTCTGCGCGACCTTCGGGCATGGCTTCGCCTATCCAGTGCTGATCATGATCGCCGTGGCCATCTTCATGACCATTCTGATGACCCGCACCCGGTTCGGCCGCTATGTCTTTGCCATCGGCGGCAACCCCGAGGCAGCGACGCTGTCGGGCATCAACACCCGCGCCATGACGGTGAAGATCTTTACCCTGATGGGGGCACTGGCCGGTATTGCTGCCGTGATTGGTGCGGCCCGCCAGAACAGCGCCACCAACGCGATGGGGAACCTCGATGAGCTCTACGTCATCGCAGCCGCTGTCGTGGGCGGCACCTCGCTGGCAGGCGGGGTGGGAACGATCTACGGCGCCATCATCGGCGCGCTGATCCTGACCAGCCTGCAGACCGGCATGGTCCTGATCGGCTTCGGCGATGGCTCGTACCAGCGCATCGTCATCGGCATCGCACTGGTGTTGGCCGTCTGGCTCGACATCGTTTACCGCAAACGCATCAAGTGAAGGGGCTGAGATCATGGTAAACAGAACCGGTACCCCGCTTGTCGAACTCCGCGACATCTCGATCGCGTTCGGCGGCATCAAGGCCGTGGACCACGTCACGGTCGACCTTTACCCTGGCGAGGTCGTGGGCCTTCTGGGCCACAACGGCGCGGGCAAATCGACGCTGATAAAGTGCCTGTCGGGGGCCTATCAGGCAACATCGAGACGATCTACCAGACGCTGGCCCTGGCCGACAATCTGGATGCGGCGTCAAACCTGTTCTTGGGGCGCGAGCTTGTGAACTCGCTTGGCTTCGTCGACGAATCGAAGATGGAGGCGGAGACGCGGAAGATCATGGGTCGTCTGAACCCGAACTTCCGAAAATTCAACGTCCCCGTCTCGGCACTTTCGGGAGGTCAGCGCCAGTCGGTGGCCATTGCCCGCGCGGTCTATTTCAACGCCAAGATCCTGATCATGGACGAACCCACGGCAGCACTTGGACCGCACGAGACGCAGATGGTGGCCGAGCTGATCCAGGAGCTGAAGGCGCAAGGCTTGGGGATCTTCCTGATCGAGCACGACATCCACAACGTGATGAAGCTGTGCGACCGGGCCAGGTCACCGACGAGGACATTCTGGGCATGATCATCCTGGGCAAGAAGCCGGCGATGGCGGCCTGAGATGTTCATTGGCCTTGACCTTGGCACTTCGGGCCTGAAGGGCATTCTGATCGATGGGACCCAGAAGGTTCTCGCCGAGGCGACGGCGCCCCTCACCGTCTCGCGCCCCCATGAAGGGTGGAGCGAGCAGGCCCCGTCGGACTGGATCACGGCGGCGGAAACTGTGCTGGACCAGTTGTCGAAGGCCGGTCTGGGTCAGGTCAAGGGCATCGGGCTTTCGGGCCAAATGCATGGGGCAACCCTTCTGGATGCAGGGGACGAGGTTCTGCGCCCCTGCATCCTGTGGAACGATACCCGCAGCCATGAAGAGGCGGCGGAACTTGACGGCGACCCAGTTTTTCGGCGGTTGACCGGCAACATCGTCTTTCCAGGCTTCACGGCACCCAAACTGATCTGGGTGCGCAAACACGAGCCGCGACTATGGGACAAGGTGGCAAAAGTGCTACTGCCGAAGGATTACCTGCGGCTGTGGCTGACTGGCGAACATGTCGGCGAAATGTCCGATGCGGCGGGAACGTCCTGGCTGGATACGGGCAAACGCGATTGGTCGGATGCTCTGCTGTCGGCCACAGGGCTGACCCGGGCGCAGATGCCGCGTCTGGTCGAGGGATCCCAGGTTTCGGGCAAGCTGCGCGAGGCTTTGGCCAGCCGCTGGGGCCTGCCTGCGGGCGTGGTCGTGGCCGGGGGCGGCGGCGACAACGCGGCCTCGGGCGTCGGTGTTGGTGTCGTACGAGCCGGGGAGGCTTTTGTCTCGCTTGGCACATCCGGCGTGCTCTTTGCGGCGAATGACGGCTATCAGCCGGACCCGGCAACGGCGGTGCACACCTTTTGCCATGCGCTGCCAAACACCTGGCATCAGATGGGCGTGATCCTGGCCGCGACCGACGCGCTGAACTGGTATGCGAAACTGGTGGGCGCGGATGCAGCCAAGCTGACGGGTGAACTTGGCGACCTCAAGGCCCCCGGAAAGGCGATCTTCCTGCCATATTTGGGGGGCGAGCGGACGCCTCTCAACTCGGCCTCCGTACGCGGGGCCTTCACCGGTCTGGAACATGCGACTGACCGGCAGGCGGCGACGCGGGCGGTTCTGGAAGGCGTGACCTACGCCATCCGCGACAGCCGCGACGCACTGGCGGCAACCGGCACCCGGGTGGAACACCTGTTGGCTGTCGGCGGGGGCTCACGTTCCGACTACTGGCTGAAGCTGATCGCCACGGCGCTGGATTGCCCGGTGCAACTGCCCGTTGCGGGCGATTTCGGGGGGGCCTTCGGCGCCGCGCGCCTTGGCCTAATGGCCGCGACGGGTGCCGGGGCAGAGATTGCCACCTTGCCTGCCATTGCACGAACCATCGACCCTGATCCTTCCCTAAAGGACGCCTTTGACGCGGGCCACACAAGGTTCCGCGCCGCCCAAACTGCCATCAAGGATCTGACATGACCGACTTTTTCAAAGGCATCCCTGCCATCAAGTACGAGGGCCTGTCCTCCACCAACGAATTCGCCTTCCGCCACTACAACCCCGACGAAGTGGTGCTGGGAAAGCGGCTGGAGGACCACCTGCGCTTTGCCGTCGCCTACTGGCACAGCTTTGCCTGGCCAGGCGGCGACCCCTTTGGCGGCCAGACCTTCGAACGCCCCTGGTTCGGCGACACCATGGCGCTGGCTAAGTTGAAGGCGGATGTCGCCTTTGAGATGTTTGATATCCTGGGCGTACCCTTCTACTGCTTCCACGACGCCGACATGCGACCCGAGGGCAAGTCCTTTGCCGAAAGCCTGAAGAACCTAAACGAGGTCGCGGATTACATCGGCGAGAAGCAGGCAGGTCACAAGGCCAAGCTCCTCTGGGGCACGTCGAACCTGTTTTCCCACCGGCGCTGGATGTCGGGCGCGGCGACGAACCCCGATCCGGACGTCTACGCCTATGCCGCCGCGACGGTGAAAGCCAACATGGACGTCACGCATCGCCTGGGCGGGCAGAACTACGTCCTCTGGGGCGGGCGGGAAGGCTATGAGACGCTTCTGAATACCGACCTGAAGGCCGAGCGCGACCATGCGGGCCGCTTCCTGCAGCAGGTGGTCGAATACAAGTACAAGATCGGCTTCAAGGGCACGATCCTGATCGAACCCAAGCCGCAGGAACCCTCGAAGCACCAGTACGACTACGACGTCGCCACGGTTTATGGCTTCCTGAAGGACTTCGGTCTGGAAAAGGAAGTGAAGACCAACATCGAACAGGGTCACGCGATCCTGGCGGGCCATTCGTTCGAGCACGAGATCGCGACGGCCGCCGCCCTCGGCATCTTCGGGTCGATCGACATGAACCGGAACGACTACCAGTCCGGCTGGGACACCGACCAGTTCCCGAACAACCACGCCGAGAAGGCCGTGGCCTTCTACGAGATCCTTAAGGCGGGCGGGTACACCACCGGTGGCACCAACTTTGACGCCAAGATCCGCCGCCAGTCGCTGGATCCGGAAGATCTGATCCTGGCCCATGTCGGCGGGATGGACACCTGCGCCCGTGCGCTGAAATGCGCGGCGGCGCTCTTGGAAAGCGGAAAGATGGAGGCCGCGAAGGCCGACCGCTACGCTGGCTGGAAGGACCCCAAGGCCCAGGCGATGCTGAAAGGCTCGCTGGAGGATGCGGCCGCCCGCGTCACTGCCGAGAAGATCGAGCCGCAGCCGAAATCGGGCCGCCAGGAACGGCTGGAAAACCTATGGAACCGCTACGTCTGACCGGGTAGCGATTTCTTCAAAGAAATCGCACCGGAGCCTTCAAAGGCTCCGGTCCGGAGTTTTCGAAAACTCCGGCGCCCATGCCCGAAGGAGCCGCCGTTGAACCAGATCGATCGCATCCTTTCCGCTCCGCCTTTCAATCTTGATGCGACCGGGCGCGACTGGGTGCGGTCTACGCTGGCGGAAATGGACCAGAGGGCCAAGGTGCGCCAACTGTTTGTCCACATCTGCTTCGGCACCGGACCCGAGGTGGTAGATCACATCACCGCACTCGCCCCTGCAGGTATCACCAAGTTCTTCGGCACCGACGCGCAGGCAGAACTTGATACGCTCGACGCCCTGCGCGCTGCCGCCGCCATCCCCTATCTCGTCAGCGCCGACCTTGAAGGCAGCCGGATGAGCCCCTCCTTCGGGACAGAGGTGCCGAACCCACTGGCGCTGGCGGCAGTGGACGACGTCCAGGCGTCCAGCACCATCGCACGGATCATGGCGACCGAGGCGCGGGCAGCGGGAGTGAACTGGTCCTTTACCCCGGTCATCGACATCAACGCCCTGTTCCGGTCCCCTATCGTGGCGACGCGCGGCCTTGGCTCCGACCCCGACCGTATCCGCGCCCATGCCCTCGCCCATATCACCGGGCTGCAGGCGAACGGCGTTGCGGCCACAGTCAAGCATTGGCCGGGCGAGGGGCATGACGACCGCGACCAGCACCTTGTCACCACGATCAACCCGCTGTCTCTGGACGCGTGGGGCGCCACCCATGGCGCGCTTTATCGGGCGGCAATCGATGCCGGGGTGATGGCCGTCATGTCCGCCCACATCGCCCTTCCAGCCTATGTCCTGGCCCATGATCCGAACGCGGGGGTCGAGGCCTACCGTCCCGCCTCGGTCTCGCCCCTTCTTAACCAGACCCTTCTGCGCGGCGAACTGGGCTTCAACGGTGTCATCGTCTCGGACGCCACCCCCATGGCCGGCTTTGGCGCCTGGGCGCATCGGGACGAGATGCTGCCGCAGGTGGTCTCTTCAGGCTGCGATGTCATCCTCTTCTCGGACGAACCCGAAGCCGACATCGCCCGGATCGAAGCAGCGCTGGACGATGGGCGGTTGACGGCGGACCGGTTAGATGAGGCCTTGGTGCGTGTCCTGGGCCTCAAGGCCTCCATTGGACTGCACCGAAACGGAAATGCCCCTGCCGACCGCAGCCGTCTGGCGCGGCCCGAGGACACCATCGCGGCGCGGGCGATCACAGCCCGTGCGCCGACGCTGGTGAAGGATGTGCAGGGCATCCTGCCGCTTTCGCCTGACCGGCATCGGCGGGTACTGGTCTACACAACGGGGATCGTCACGCCGCTGCATGGCGACGGGATGCCCATTGCCTTCCCCGACATGCTGCGGGCCGAAGGGTTCGAGGTGACGGTGGCCGCCCCAGGCGACAAGCTGGATCAACGGCAGTTCGATCTTGTCCTCTATGTAATGGCCGAGGAGACGCTTTTGACCCGGGGCCGCATCTTCCTGGACTGGAACCGCCTGACCGGCGGAATGCACGGCGCGATGCAGCGGCATTGGCACGAGGTGCCGACCGCCCTGATCTCCTTTGGCTATCCCTACTACCTGTATGACGCGCCCCGGATGCCTTGTGTCGTCAACGCCTATGCCACGATGGATTCGATGCAAAAGGCGGTGGTAGAGTGTCTTCTGGGCCGCGCGCCATTCCGGGGCACAAGCCCGGTCGATGCCTTCTGCGGCCTGCCCGACGCGCGCTACTGACGGCGCAAGCGGGCGTCGAGTTCCGCGTTGATCGCGCCGCCCAGCAGCACCGCCCAGACCGACAGATACAGCCACATCATCAGAATGATGACCGCCCCGATCGACCCGTATATCGCGTTATAGCTGTTGAAATTTGCAAGATAGATGGAAAACCCGATCGACACGGCAGACCATCCCAACGCGGCGACCAGAACGCCGACGCTGATCCAGGGTGACCGGAAACCGCCCTCTACATTCGGGCCAAAGCGGTAAAGGATCGACAGGCAGGTCACCACAAGCAGGAACATCGCACCCCAGGGAAGGACCTTGATCAGCCAGGCCTCGAACGTGCCGAACTGGACATAGCTTAACGCGATCGGCACCACGACGACGGTCAACAGGGCCACCAGCAGCGCCCCGATCAGCGCGGCGGTCAGCATGAAATCGACCGCATAGCCCCAGATCCAGCCGCGCGGCCTTGCCCGGTGCACGACGTCCAGCCCCTGGATCAGGGCCGAGACGCCAGCACGGGCCGAGTAAAACGCAATAAGCATCGACAGGACCGTTGTCCATTGCAGCGCGGTGCGGGGGGCGAGGATCAGCCCCATGACCTGATCGTGGACCAGCGTCCTCGCCTCGGGCGGCAGGAAGCGTTCAGCGACCTCAAGATAGCCCTGGATCACACCAGGGTCGGCGACAAGGCCCCACAGCGCCACCGCCGCGCTGATGCCTGGAAAGACCGCAAACATCGCGAAAAAGGCCACACCAGCCGCAACCAGGCCGAAATGCCCGCTGCCCACGCGGCCTGTAACGGCCACGACGAAATCCCAGAAAAGCCAGACGAACCTCATGCCCCACCTTCCAACGGATTGGCCCAAGCCGCAACTTGAAGCCGCCCGGAACGCGTGGAATGGTAGCGCCAGCAGGAGAAGCCGCCATGACCTATATCCCCGCCGACGACCGCTATGACCGCATGATCTACAATCGCTGCGGCCGGTCGGGGCTGAAACTGCCAGCAATCAGCCTTGGTCTGTGGCACAACTTCGGCCACGACACGCCCCACGCCACCAAGCAGGCGATCTGCCGCACGGCCCTTGACCACGGGATCACCCATTTCGACCTTGCGAACAACTACGGCCCCCCGCCAGGCAGCGCCGAAGAGGCGTTCGGAGAGCTTCTGCGCACCGACTTTCGGGGGCTCAGAGACGAGCTCATCGTCTCATCCAAGGCCGGCTACCTGATGTGGAACGGACCCTATGGCGAATGGGGCAGCCGGAAATACGTCATTGCCTCCTGCGACCAAAGCTTGAAACGCATGGGCCTTGACTATGTCGACATCTTCTACTCCCACCGCTTCGACCCCGACACGCCGCTGGAAGAGACGATGGGGGCGCTCGACCATATCGTGCGGTCAGGGCGGGCGCAGTACATCGGCATCTCCAGCTACAACTCCCAGCGCACGCGTGAGGCGGTAGCGATCCTGAAGGACTTGGGAACTCCGCTGCTGATCCACCAGCCCAGCTACAACATCCTGAACCGCTGGGTAGAAACCGATGGATTGAAAGACACGCTGCAGGAACTTGGCGTTGGTTCGATCGCCTTCGTGCCGCTGGCGCAGGGAATCCTGACGAGCAAGTACCTGAATGGCATCCCGGCGGGCAGCCGGGCAACACAGGGCAAATCCCTGGACCCGGCGCTGGTGGACAAGGCGCTGGCCTCGGTCCGGCAGCTGAACGACATGGCGTCAGCGCGCGGCCAGACGCTGGCCCAGATGGCACTGGCCTGGGTGCTGCGGGATGGCAGCATCACCAGCGCCCTGATCGGAGCCAGCCGACCGGAACAAGTCACGGATTGTGTGGGCAGTCTGCGCAATCTGACCTTTACCGCCGAAGAACTGGCCCGGATTGACGCCATTTCCGAAGAAAAGGGCATCAACCTTTGGGCCCGATCCTCATCGGACTGACGGGTTGCTCAAAGCCCGGCCAGCTCGGCCCCGTACTGTTCCAGAAGACCGCTTTTCCGCAGGGTAACGGCGGGATAGTGCGGCTCGTGCATGATCCGGTCCAGCGTGAAGTCCGGCTCAAGGCGTAACAGCGCGCGATAGACGCGCGACGCCTTGGCCCGTTCGCCGGCCGCAAGATAAAGAAACAAGAGATTGCGCATGGCCGCACGGAAGCCGGGGGCGCGATAATGAGCGGATTCGAAATGCGCAATCGCAGCGACGTGGCTGCCACTGCGCAAGGCCGCAAGACCCGAGGTCGCTTCCCACCAGTGCACGTGCGCTGTACGGGCTGCAATCTCTACCCCGCGCCGGGCTGCGGCAAGGGCCCCAAGGTTGTCGCCAAATCGCATCAGCGCCCCAGCTTGCGCTGCGTGCGAATGGGCGTTGTAGGGGCTTAGCGCCAGTGCATCCCGCGCAAGGATCGCCCCGGCATCCGGGTTCTCGTCGACCATGACCCGCGCCATGCCGACCAGCGACAGGACCAGAGGATTGGCCTTCGACCGCTCCAGCGCCTTGCGGGCATATTCATCTATCTCTGCCACCAGCCGGGCGGGATCTGGCTCGGTTCTCTCGACATACATGATCTGACGGACAAGACAGCGCCAGGCAAAGATCCGCGCCGAACTGGCAATCTCTCCGGCTTCGGCCAGAATCCGGTCAGCCTCGCGCAAGCGGTCGGCATTATAGCTGAACATCTCGTTCACGGCGGTCGCGATCAGCGCATTCGCACGCCCCGGGCCATCCTGACATTCACGAAGTCGCGGAAAATGGCTCAGCGCGGCATCAGCAGCCTGAAACACCAGCGCGGGCAAGTCGCCGGCCCAAATCTGGTCTGCCTCGCCTCCTGGTACGGTTGCACGCTGATTCCAGATGACCTGACCATTTCCTGCCGAACTCAGACTGACCAGAACATGCACCCGATCCTGGATTTCGGCTGCCTCGACATGCAGGTCCAGGCCCTCCCGGGGCAGATCCGCCGGTACCTCTGCCCCGCCCGAGCCATAGATGTCGATATGCGCAAACTCGGAAAGCAGGCGTGCAATCGCATCTGCCATCGCTTTTCCCGCGAAGGACCCCACCCCCTCTGGCAGTGTCCCCAGCCGGATCACGAATGGCAGTCGCGCGACCGAAGCTATCGGTTGCCGACCCGTTTCTGGCCTGAGGATACCAAGCGCACCCTCGACGCGCTGACGCTCTTCCCGCAGCCAGTCCTCGAAGGCCTGGTCGATGATGTCGATGCCTTCCAGAAACTCGCGCCCCGACTGAAGCGCTTGCACAGCCGCAGCCTGGTCGCGTTCCAGATCTGTAGCGACTCCCGATAGCCGAACCGTATCGCGGTCTGCTTCCAGGCAATCCGCCTCGGCGCCCAGCGCCTTGCGGATTTCCATCAAGGCCTGACGCAGGCTTCCACTGGCCTGCTCTGCCCCACGATCCGACCAAAGCCGTGCTTCAAGCCAGCGCCGCGCGCGGCGTCTGTCGGGCGTCTGGCACAACATCGCCAGGATCGCACGCGCCTTCGCCCCGCGCGGCGTACAGTCACGCCCACTGTCGTCCCGAACTTCAAAGACGCCCACAAGGCGAATGAACATGCCCATCCCCAGAACCACCAACCTTAGGCTAAGCGGTCCAATGAACCTGCGCAATCATCGTGAATTCTGCGTCAAACGCACCGCAGCCCAGATGTGCCGTCTTTGCCAAGACGGCATTTGCGTGCACCCTGCCAAAAAGCTCAGCGGGAGTCGCAGATGGCTGTCTTTGGCGTTCATGGTGTCCACGGCGTGCACGGTGTGCATGGGGTTCACGGCGTCCATGGTGTTCATGGGGTACACGGTGTGCATGGGGTCCACGGTGTGCACGGCGTTCATGGGGTGCACGGCGTTCATGGCGTTCACGGGGTCCATGGCGTCCATGGTGGGGGTGGCGGCGGGGGCGGGGGAAGTTCACCACTGCTGTCGTCTGCCCTGGGCCAGACGGCAGAAGCCCTTATGGGCTTCTGGGATGGAACAGTTGCGGTTCCGGTTCCAAGCGGGGCCAATGAACTGACACGGCTGATGCGATTGGACCCGTTCCCGCGCCTATCCGTGCTGGCGACCGAGGGCGCGGCCCTCTTCACCACACAACCGGGACCCAAACCTGCAAGCATCGTCAGAGCCGCGGGAAACCTGATCAGCCTGACGCCGCCCGAAAGCGAGAAGATCGCCGAACAGATGGCAGAGTTGCGCAATGCCATGGATCTGCGCGGCGATCGTCTGAACGAAATCCTCAGTCAGTCGGACGGATTCTCGGCCTTCTTCATGGCCCAGATGCCCTATGGGCTGAACCGTCGGCCCTATACCGTGCACCTGATTGGGGCGCTGTATGACACGGTCATCGGCGTCGAACAGCGCATGAAGCACCTCTGTTCAGTCCCGCGGCCGATTGATCTTTCGCCCCGGATTCAACCGATCATCGCCACGCCTGGACATTCAGCCTATCCTTCAGGTCATGCGACCGAGGCCTTCGCCCATGCCACGATCCTGGCAGCGCTGCACCTGTCAGCCACGACTCCGGCCGAGGGCCTGATCGATGCCGTACTGGCAAAGCTGTCCCCTGCGGTCGAAAGCGCCCCTGTCACCGACCCGGTGATCCTCCTTTATCGTCTCGCGGCCCGGATCGCGGACAACCGGACGATCGCCGGAGTTCACTATCCGGTCGATTCCGCGCATGGCGCACTTCTCGGCCTTGCGACCACGCTGGCCTTTGTTGGTCACTGCCTGGGTGGCGGGCCGCTGCGCAGGGTCCCCGAATGGGTGGCCGACGCAAATGACTGGGACGGCGATTTCACCCTGCGCAAATGGTGTGCAGCCCTTGGCGGCACGGCCCATCAGGGATGGCGGTCCGGCTGGACCGAGGTAGCCGAAGCAGAACCCTGGCAAGTGCTTCCCCAGCTCTGGCAGGCAGCCGTAGCGGAATGGTCCATTCCGGTCGCGCCAGAGGCTCCCGGAACCTGATCGGATCAATCCACCAGCGCTCCATGACCCGCCCTGCGGTCTGGCGTTCCCCAATCTGCAACCCCTGTCAGGGCCAGCCGTTCGCCGCGGTCCGTCTGATCGGCGGGGGCCGTGCATTGGAAGTATCCCAGCAGCGCGCGTACCGCACGTGGCGCGGCCATGCTCGTCCCAGCCATCCGCACGACAGAACCTGAAACGACACCAGACGCGCGCCGTCCGGACAGCATGACCCCGTCATCGCCCCGAGCCATAAGCGTCGGGCCTTCGGATTCGCCCGGACGGGCAAGGGTCAGCACGCCTTCCGACGAATAGACGGCAGGAACCAGACAATCCGGTGCACCGATCTTGGGCCGTCCAGCCGCGACAAAGGCAACCGCCGGACTTTCCGTGCCCGCATAGGCAACGCAGGTTCCTTCCCGCGTGATCGGGCATCCGGGAGCGTCGGTCATCGGGCGGGGCGCAAGATAGCCCCGCAGTTCTGCGTCCCAGTCCCAGCCTTCCGGGTGGTCCAGCCAGCTTTGCCGTCCAAGCGTCCGATAGCCCTCCGGCGTATCGTCCCGCTGCACCCGCACAGTCACTCGAACCGGCTCTGCCTCGGTCGTGTGCAGGGTCAGCAGCCAGCCTCCGGGGGGGCAGGCGGGCAGGGCATTCTGACCGACAGTCGGTCCAAGGGTAAGGTGCAGCAGGCTTTGCCCGCCGATCTCATCACTCGCTGTGACCGCCGCCAAAGGCCCCGGCAGCTGCCATCCCGTTCTGGCCTCAGGCCAACTGATGTCCAGCGCAGGAAGATCCGAACCATGCGGCGGCTCCAGCCTCAGGCGCAGTCCGCGGGTCATTCCGGTTCCAACCCGCAATTCCAGATGGCTGGAGGTATGATCGTCCGGCTGCAGCCTCCAGGTCAGCTGGATTGGCTGCGACCGGCGCAATTCGGCGCGGGCCGCCATCCGGGACAAGCGGGCATTGCCATAGGCGATCACCAGCCGCAGTTTGGCTCCTCGTCCCAGACGTTCGTGCCGGGCCACTTCATGATCGAACCAATTGGCCAGAAAGGCGCTGCGGTCGCCCGGCCCGGCAAGCGACCCCAGACTCAGGTTCACGACAACCGGGGGCACATCCGTCCCGTTCGCCAGGCGAAGGGCCTCGGCCATGATCCAGCGCAGACCCTGCACCAAATAGGTCTCCATCCGTCGTCCTGCCGTTTCCCGCACACTGGCGGGCGGTAGCTGGACTGCCAGAATCGGCACCTCGGTCATCGGATCTGTCCGCCAGGGGTTTGCCCCTGCAGCCAGGTCCAGAACATGCGTTCCGTGTGCTGCGTGCCGGTTGGTCAGAGCACCATCCGCCACTGGCAAAAGCGCGCGATTGACCCGGGCATAGACCTCGGCTTCATCCCCACCGGTCGCAATATGGCCATTGATGTCGGTCTCGGTGAGAACCTGACCGCACAGAACATCCTCGCGGGTCGGACCATGGTTGACCCTTTCCGGCGCCTGCAGCCAGACCCCCAGCATACGGCTTTGTGCCTGGGTTCGCCGGAACCGCGCGTTCAGGAAACCGATCCCATCATCGATCACCGCAGCCACGGGAACAGCCGGGTTCAGATCGCCGCGCATTGTGCAAAGATTGCGCCCCGGGCTGGGGATCTGCGAGTCCGGCAGCGCCAGGGGTGGCCCGATGTGCAACACCTCCCAAAAGTCCGGCAGGGTCCCCAGGTCAGCCCGTGGCCAGAACACCACCAGTCGAACCTCATGCGGCCAGCCGCTTCCCGCCAGGGACTGTTCCGTTGTCAGCATATCCCGTTCATGCTGGCTGAGCCGAAGGTCAGGCAAGGCAAGCGTCGCTGCAAGCGCATCAGCCAGCGAAGCCACTCCCGCTCCGGATCGCAGGGCCGCAAAGACCGGCACATAGTCGCGACCGGTCTGACCAAGGGTTGAGTCGACCGCTGCTTCCCAGGCCACGTATCCCCCGTACGACAGCCCCTGGGTCACCTGCTTCCATTCCACCATAGCACCTCTCCTTCCGCGGCCCGCACCCAAGGATTGCACATGTCAGGGACGATTTCGCCGGGTCCGTCGCGGAAATTCGCGGATTTCACGGGGAATTAACGCGCATCTTTCCCCCCTTCCAAGGCAGGTAGAGCGCATGGCGGTCAAGCCAGCCCCAGTCCGGTCACGAGTTCCGTCGTCCCTCGCTTCGAACAGGATCTGAGATGCCCCGCCCAGTGCCGTCCCTTTCCGATCTGCTCAAGACCTGGACCGAGCCTTGTCTTGCCGTACCACCGCGCCTGACCCGCTTGACGGACGGCATCCACATCGAAACAGCACTGTCGGCTGATGCCACCCTGACATTGCCGACGGGGCTGAACTTTTTGCGGCAAGACTATCTGGCCTTGACCCGACTGCCGCAGTCGCGCCGTGCTCCGTCTGCAACATTCGGGCAATCCGACGCCTTGGCCAAGCGTCTTGCCGGCTTTCTGGGCATGCCCACTGCCCGCTGCCATTTCTCGGGAAGTGCTGCCATTGGTGCCGCTTTTCAGGGCCTGCTTGCGCCAGAAGACCAGATCATTGTCGACGCCGGTGCCCCCGCCCTGATGGTCGCCGCAGCACAGGCCACAGGTGCAAGGGTGCATTTGACACCCTCCGGCTCGGTTGACGGGGTCGAACGGCGGCTTCATCGGCTGTCGCGTGAGGCCCGGAAAGGTCGGCTGTTTGTGGCTGTTTCCGCTGTCGCCCCTTACACCTCGGTGACCGCCGACCTGGCAGAACTGCAGCAGCTTTGCGCAACCTACGGCGCCCTCTTGATTGTCGATGTCAGCCACGACCTTGGGGCCACCGCCCCAACCGGACGCGGCATGATGGAGCTGCACGGCTGCCTTGGCCAGATCGACGTGGTGCTTGGCAGCTTTGCGAAGTGCCTTGGCGCGCCCGGCGGGTTCGTCGCGCTCCGCGACCTTGCCCTTGCAGACCGGCTTGCCCCTTCGGCACCACTTTCAGACGAAAACGCCACGATGATCCTTGCCGGTCTGGCCCTGATCGAAAGCCCCGAGGGGCGGCGGCGGCGGCGGTGCCTGCACGGCTCGATCTTGCGGTTGCGCAATCATCTCATGGCGGATGGCCTGCGCGTCTTGGGTCAACCCTCGCCCATCGTGCCGGTCGCCTTGCCGCACGGCTCGGCACAGGCGATGACCACTCTGTTACGCAGCGCAGGGCCTGCTGTGCAGCTGCTTGGCCCGCCACTGGTTGCACGTCACGCGCCCCGCTGGCGCATTCTACTGACCAGCGACCATGGTCCGGCCAACATCGACGACCTGGCCGAGCTGATCCACGACCTGTGCCGGAGTTTCGCCCGCAGCCACCGGTCCGCGCGCCAGCCTCAGCCGATGCGCCTTAAGGCTTGACCGAGGCGGTCACATAGTTGCAGCTCAGATCGCGGGCCGAGAGGCTCCAGCGCCAAGTCAGCGGGTTGAACACCATCCCCTTGCGATCCACCGGACGCAGGCCGGCCTTTTCGATCAGGGCATACAGCTCGTCGGGTGTGATGAACTTGCGCCAGTCATGTGTGCCTTTGGGCAGCCAGCGCATCACCCACTCGGCCCCGACGATGGCCATGGCAAAGCTTTTCGGGTTGCGGTTCAGCGTCGAACAGATCATCAGCCCGCCCGGTTTCAGCAGCATCTGACAGGCAGTCAGATAGGCCTGCGGGTCAGCCACATGCTCGACAACTTCCATGTTCAGCACGACATCGAAAGCCTCTCCCGCCGCGGCAAGGTCTTCAGCCGTCGTGTGGCGATAGTCGATGTTCAGCCCTGATTGCGCGGCGTGAACCTGCGCCACGGGGATGTTGCGCGCCGCCGCATCCGCACCCACGACCTCTGCCCCAAGCCGGGCCATCGGCTCGGACAAAAGCCCGCCGCCGCAGCCGATGTCCAGAATGCGCAACCCCTTGAACGGCAGCGGTCCGGCAAGATCGCGCCCGAATTCGCCGGCAATCTGCGAGGTGATATAGTCCAGCCGACACGGGTTCAGCATGTGCAGCGGCTTGAACTTGCCCTGCGGATCCCACCATTCCGCGGCCATCGCCTCGAACTTGGCCACTTCGCCCGGATCAACCGTTGTCGTTGTCATCGCCGCCTCTGTTCTTCGTCCGATTGTTCTTCGACTCTCGGCAGTCATCGGGTTATATAGGGCAGCGATGGATCAAAGATCAGGTCAAAAGCGCGCAGTCGAATTCCTATACCCGCCGATCGATCCCTTCGATCAGCGCGTTCTCGACATGGGCGATGGGCACCGGATTTACGTCGAACAATGCGGACGGCCCGATGGGGTCCCCGTCTTTGTCTTCCATGGCGGTCCGGGCGGCGGATGCTCGCCCGCAATGCGACGCTACTTCGACCCGACTGTCTACCGGATCGTCCTGTTCGATCAGCGCGGCTGCGGTCGCTCGCGTCCCCATGCCAGCGTGATCGCCAACACCACCTGGCACCTGGTCGAGGATATCCAGACCATCCAGAAGACTCTCGGCATCGACCGCTTCATTGCGTTTGGCGGCAGCTGGGGTGCCACCCTGGCCTTGATCTACGCGATCACCCATCCAGCATCGGTCATGCAACTTGTGCTGCGCGGCGTCTTCCTGATGACCAAAGCGGAATTGAAATGGTTCTACGGCGGCGGCGCCGGGGCCTTCTTCCCCGAAATCTGGGGGCGCTTCGTCGCGGCCATTCCGCCAGCCGAACGCGACAACCTGATTGCGGCCTACAATCGCAGGCTCTTTTCCGGCAACCTGATGGAAGAGACCCGTTTCGGCCGGATCTGGGCGAATTGGGAAAACGCGCTCGCCTCGATCCATCACGAAGGACCCATGGGCGAAAGCCCCTCCGACTATGCCCGCGCCTTTGCCCGGCTGGAAAACCATTATTTCCAAAGCGGTGGCTTCCTGCAATGCGACGGCTGGATCCTGAAGGAACGCAAGCAGATCGAGCATATCCCGGCTACGATCATCCAGGGTCGTTATGACATGATCTGCCCGCCGATCTCGGCGTGGAATCTGGCAGACGGATGGGCGAAATGCGATCTGCGGATGGTACCCTTGGCCGGCCACGCCCTGTCCGAACCCGGGATCAGCGAAGCCTTGGTCCGGGTCATGGATGGCCTGCGCCGAATGTAGGACGGGCATCGGGCTGCCCGCAGCTTCCCTGGACCACTGGCAAATCGAAGCACTCCTGTTAGCATCGCCGCAAAACCCGGCAGCACTGGCATCATGGCCCTGATCTTCGGCACACCCGACTTCTGGCCGACCCTTGCGATGCTTGCGATTGTTACCCTTGCGGCCAGCCTTGCCCGGGGATTTTCCGGCTTTGGTGCGGCCCTGATCTTTGTGCCTCTCGCCAGCGCGCTGCTTGGCCCGCAGGTCGCTGTGCCGCTTCTCCTCGTCACCGATAGCATAATGACCGCCGGAATGATCCCCGCCGCCATGCGGGCCGCCGACCGGCGCGATGTCCTGACGATGGCTCTTGGCGCATTGGTTGGTGTGCCAACCGGCACCTGGCTGCTGACGTCGCTCGATCCGGTGACCTTGCGCTGGGCAATTGTCGTCCTTGCGGCGGTGATGCTGGCCGTGCTCCTCTCCGGCTGGCGCTACCGCAACCGCCCAACCGCCCCCCTGACCGTCCTGGTCGGCCTCGTCTCTGGCTTTTGCTCTGGCGCGGCGCAGATCGGCGGCCCGCCGGTGGTGGCCTATTGGCTGGGAGGCCAAAATACGGCTTCGGTGGTGCGGGCCAACATCATCTTCTACTTCGCCGTCACGTCCCTGATTGCCGCCATCGGCTATGTCTGGGGCGGGTTGTTCACCCTGCAGATCCTTGCCCTTGCCGCCATCATCGCCCCGATCTATGGGCTTGGCACCTGGGCAGGCAGCCGGATGTTCGGCCTGGCCAGCGAGCAAACCTTTCGCCGTATCTGTCTGGCGATGATCGCACTTGCAACGTTGATCAGCCTGCCTGCCCTGGACGGCTGGCTCCGCAGCCCGTGACCAGTAGGCCGGGGGCCTCGTCAACCCACGACCACGCAACGCGCACCCCGTAGGTCGGGCTTCAGCCCGAATCTCCTTCCGGCTCCTCACCCCTCCGGGTCGGCAAAATAGTCCTCATCCACGCTGCGGATCACATAGGCCACGCGGTCCCTGACCCCCACACCGTGTCGGATCATTAGCCGCGCCAGCTCTCGCCCGCCGATCAGCTTCACTCGGTGCTGGACCTTGGCCAGATAGCCCTGCGCTTCGGCGGAGAAGTCTGAAGTGGTGACAAACACCCCCTTCGTCGCCCCCTCGCCGGTCAGGCTGCCGATGAACTGCTGTATCGCAGGCCGCCCCACCTTGGTTTCCACCTGATACCGCTTGGCCTGGATATAGACCGCATCCAGGCCCAGGGCATCTTCGTGGATGATGCCGTCAATGCCACCATCGCCCGACGCCTTGGTCATCTCATGCTTGCCAAAGGTCCCCGCGCCGTAGCCCATGGCCTTCAGCAGGTCGAGGATCAAACGTTCGAAGCGGACGGGGTGCATGGATTGTAGTCGATCCAGAAGATCGTCTTCCAAAGCCTTTTCGATTTCGGAGAACGCGCTCTGAATCAACTCGTCTGGCGGAACCCCGCTCACCGGAGTTGGATCAACCGCAGCAGTTCTCGCCGTAAGGTCCGCATCCTCCGATTTGAAGGTCTGTCGCCATTCGGAGAACTCGGGAAAGCGGTCTAGGTACTTTATGTCGATCCGCTCTGGCCGATCGGCCAACACTTTTCGCCCAAGCTCCGTAATCCTGTGAACACCGCGCCTCGGCGACGACAGCAGACCGGCTTTCGCCAGGTAGGTGCGCGCCCACCCCGCACGGTTTCGCAAGTAAGTCATCGTGCCGCTAGGCAACAGTTCCGCAGCTTCTTCTTCGCTGATATCGAACATCTTTTGCAGAATCGGAAGGCACTCTCCCACTGTTTCGGCACCGCTATCAAAGGCGCGCAGAACTGGAAGCATCAAGGTCTGAAAGTCAGGAACAGGCATCGCGTCCCCCATACAGGTCAACAGATCTCAGCATGGCCAGAAGTGGTTACCACCACCTTAACGCCCACACTGTCCTGTCAATGAAATCAATAACTTGTCCAAATGTCCACGCGTGGACACTCATGCCCGCTTGCCCACCACCGCGACGCCCAGCGCGTCCAGCACCTTCGCCTCAATGTGGGCGGCATCGAGGCCCGCAACCCGGTACATCGCTTCCGGGCTGGCCTGGTCGATGAAGATATCCGGCAGGACCAGACTGCGGAACTTCAGCCCCCGGTCGAACACCGCTTCCTCGGCCAGCAACTGCGCGACATGGCTGCCAAAGCCCCCCACCGCGCCTTCCTCGACCGTCACCAGCGCCTCATGCCCCACCGCCAGCTGTAGCACCAGCTCCCGGTCCAACGGCTTCGCAAACCGCGCATCCGCGACCGTCACCGACACGCCCCGCCCTGCCAAAGCCTCCGCCGCCTTCAGGCTCTCCCCCAGCCGCGTCCCGAAGGACAGGATCGCCACCCGAGACCCCTCGCGCACCACCCGGCCTCGCCCGATCTCCAGCGGCACCCCACGCGCGGGCAGCTCGACCCCGACGCCCTCACCGCGGGGATAGCGGAAGGCAATCGGCCCCGCGTCATGCGCGACAGCCGTCGCCACCATATGCACCAGCTCCGCCTCATCCGCCGCGGCCATCACCACGAACCCGGGCAGGTTCGCTAGGAAGCCCACATCGAACGCCCCCGCATGCGTCGCCCCGTCGGCCCCCACCAGCCCCGCCCGGTCGATGGCAAACCGCACCGGCAGCCGCTGGATCGCCACGTCGTGCACGACCTGATCGTACCCGCGCTGCAAGAACGTCGAGTAAATCGCACAGAACGGCTTCATCCCACCAGCCGCAAGGCCCGCCGAGAACGTCACCGCATGCTGCTCGGCAATCCCCACATCGAAGCAGCGCTTGGGGAACCGCCCCGCGAACAGGTCCAGCCCCGTCCCGTCCGGCATCGCCGCCGTCACCGCGACGATCTTCTCGTCCCGCTCGGCTTCCGCGACCAGCGACTGCGCGAACACCTTGGTATAGGACGGAGCATTCGACGCCGCCTTGACCTGCACCCCGGTCAACACATCGAACTTGCCCGTCGCATGGCCCTTGTCCCGCGCCGCTTCGGCCGGGGCATAGCCCTTGCCCTTCTTGGTCAGCACGTGCAGCAGTACCGGCCCTGTCGCCCGTGCCTTCAGGGTGCGCAGAACCGGCAGCAACTGGTCCAGGTCGTGCCCATCGATCGGCCCGACATACTCGAACCCCAGCGATTCAAACAAAGTCCCACCAACCGCCATGCCCTTCAGCATGTCCTTGGCCCGCTTCGCACCTTCCTGCAGCGGCCCCGGCAGCAGGCCGACAAACCCCTTCGCCATCTGCTTCAGGTCCTGCATCGGCTCGGCAGCGTAAAGCCCGCTCAGGTAGGAAGACAGCGCCCCGACCGGAGGCGCGATGGACATCTCGTTGTCGTTCAGGATGACGAACAGCCGCTTCTTAAGGTGGCCAGCGTTATTCATTGCCTCGAAGGCCATGCCCGCCGACATCGCCCCGTCGCCGATGACCGCAATCGCATCGCCCGGGTCCATCGAGGTCGAGGAATGCGCCGCGCCGAATGGGTCATAAGGGCTTTCCGACCGCTTGGTGAAGCCCGACAGCCCCCCCTCCGTCCGCAAGGTCCGGATCCGGTCCCGCCGCCCGGTAATGATCTTGTGCGGATAGCATTGGTGGCCCACGTCCCAGACCAGCTTGTCACGCGGCGTGTCGAACACAGCATGGATCGCCACCGTCAGTTCGACGACACCAAGGCCCGCGCCTAGGTGCCCACCGGTCGCCGAGACGGCACTGATCGTCTCGGCCCGCAGCTCTGCAGCCAGCTGATGCAACTCCCGGTCGCTGAGACCCTTCAGGTCTGACGGCAGGCTCACGCGATCAAGGAGCGGCGTCTGGGGTCGGTCGGTCATCATGCCTGCCTTTGGCGGTTCAGTTGCGCCGGGCGATAACGAAACGCGCCGCCTCGCGCAACGTATCGGCATCCACACCATAAGGACTTAGCGCATCGCAGGCGCACTGGACCAAGGATTCCGCGCGGCGTATTGCCCCATCCAGACCCAGAAGCGAAACAAAGGTGGCCTTGCCTGCGGCTTCGTCCTTGCGAACGGCTTTGCCGACCTCTGCAGCATCGCCGGTCACATCCAGTACGTCGTCCCAGATCTGGAAGGCCAGCCCCAGGGCATCGCCGTAATCGGTCAGGTACCCGTCATTGACCTCGGCCATACGGGGACCGACCGTCGCCGCCCAAGTGATCAAAGCGCCTGTCTTTCCAGCCTGCAGGTCGATGATTGCGTCCAGCGACAAGGGGATGCTGGCAGTTTCCGCCGCGATGTCCTTTGCCTGGCCGCCGACCATGCCACGCACCCCGGCGGCCCGCGCCAGGGTCGTCACCAGCCAGGCCTGCGCTGTCGGGGGGCAGTGCGTCTCGCTGACCAGCTCGAACGCCATCGCCTGCAGGGCATCGCCTGCCAGAATGGCAGTGGCCTCGTCCCATTTCCGGTGGACGGTCGGCTGACCACGCCGCACGTCGTCATTGTCCATCGCGGGCAAGTCATCATGGACCAGCGAATAGGCATGCAAGCATTCAATTCCAGCAGCAGCAGGTGTGGCATGTTCAAGGTGCAGCCGATGCAGCCGGGCACTCTCAAGGGCGAGAAATCCACGCAGGCATTTCCCGCCACTTACGGCGTAAAGCATCGCCTCTGCGACCGGCAGATCCAGATTGCCAATCGCTATCTCGATACTGCCAAGGGTGACACGCTGCGCATAGGACATCGCTTCCGCAAGCGGGCGACGGTCCAGCGGTTCGCCAGGAAGGCGTGGAAACCGCTGCAATTACATCCCCTCCGCCGGAGTCGTGCCCACCGCCCGGCCTTCCTGTGCCCGGATCAGCTCCACCTTCTCCTCGGCCTCGGCCAGCTTCTTCGCACAATGCGCCTTCAGCGCGGCCCCGCGCTCATACAGCGCGATGGACTGCTCCAGCGGCACCTCGCCCCGTTCCAAAGCCCCCACGACCTGCTCCAAAGCGGCCATCGCCTCCTCAAAGCTCATCGCATCAACTGGCTTGTCCGTCATCGGCCCCGCTCCTCCAGCACCCCAACATGCGCGGCCACGCAAGCCGCCAGCGCAGCGAGATCATAGCCACCCTCCAACGACGATACCACCCGCCCTCCGGCGAAATCGCACAACCGTTCGGTCAGCCAGCGATAGTCGTCCGCCTGCCACTCCAGCCCCGCCAGCGGATCATCGGCATGGGCATCGAAGCCCGCGGATATGAGCAGCAACTCAGGTTCCCATGCCTTCAACGCCGGGAACACCAAGCTTTCATAGGCCTCCCGCATCGCCCGTCCGCCCGAGCCACCCCGCAAAGGCACGTTCAGGATCTGCCCATCCGCCCCCCGCTCCTCTGGCCGACCCGAGCCCGGATACAAAGGTATCTGGTGGCTGGAGACGAACAGACACCGCCCCTCGTCCCACAGCAGGTCCTGCGTCCCGTTGCCGTGATGCACGTCGAAATCCACCACCGCCACACGGCTTAGCCCATGATGATCCAGCGCCCGCTTCGCCCCGATGGCCACCGTCCCGAACAGACAGAACCCCATCGCCGTCTCGCGCTCCGCATGATGGCCCGGGGGCCGCCCGGCGACGAAAGCCGTCTTCGCCTCCCCCGACACCACCGCATCGACCGCCGCACAAATCCCCCCGACCGCCCGCATCGCCGCGTCGAAAGACCCAGGCGACAGGAACGTATCCCCATCCAGCTGCGCCCAGCCCTCGGTCGGAACCGCCGCCTTCACCCGCGCCAGATACCCCGCCGGATGGCACCGCAGCACCTCGGCCTCCTCGCCCAGCGGACACTGCCGCCGCTCCACCGCCAAGCCGGCCAACCCCCGCTCCACCGCGCCAAGACGCTCCACCCGCTCCGGATGCCCCGGCGGAGTCACGTGGCCGCGAAACGCCTCGTGTGTGAACAGAAGCACCACCAACCCCTTTCATATTTGCACAAATATCCCGCGGGGATCCGGGGGGTGCGAAACCCCCGGTCCGACGCCAGCCAAGCTCAGTCCGGCTGGAGCATATACCCCTCGCCCCGCACCGTCTGCAGATAGCGCGGCACCTTCGGGTCGTCCTCGATCTTCCGACGCAAGCGCGTGATCTGAACGTCTACCGCGCGTTCCTGCGCCGCATCTTCGCCGCCAGTCTCGCTGACAAGCTTCTCCCGGCTCAGCGCCACGCCCGGATGCGCTGCGAAAACCCGCATCAGTTGCGCTTCGGTCGCGGTCAGCCGCACCGGCGCATCGCCGCGCCACATCTCACCCCGGTCAAGGTCATAGCGCACCGCGCCCAGATGCAGGATCTGCCGCACCGGCTCGGCCGGCTTGACCTGCGGCACCCGCCGCAGGATCGCGTTGATCCGCAAGAGCAGCTCCTTCGGCTCGAATGGCTTGACCAGATAATCGTCCGCCCCGGCCTCCAGCCCCTCGATCCGGTTCGAAGTCTCGCCTCGAGCGGTCAACAGCAGGATCGGTGTTGCCAACCGCTTTCTCAGATCGCGCGTCAGCGTTACCCCGTCCTCACCCGGCATCATCACGTCCATGACGATCAGGTCGAACTCCAGCCCGCCCAGAATTTTCCGCGCCTGCGCCGCATCGCGTGCGACAGACACCAGAAACCCGTTCCGCACCAGGAACTTCTGCAACAGCCCCCGGATACGCTCGTCATCATCGACGATCAGCAGATGGGCGTCCAGAACCATCAGCCGCCCTCCTTCAGCCGGTTGTACTGGCGCCGCATTTCCGGGTCCATCATCGCTTCCAGCACCTGCCGGAAGCCCGCCACCGCCTGCGGCCCCGCCGCGCGATAGGCCGCCCGCATCCGCGCCCGCTGCGCGTCTGACAATTCCCGTTCCAGCATCTGTCCCTTGTCCGTCAAATGCAGATGCCGTTCCCGCGCATCCACCTTGCCCTTTTCACTGCGAACAAGGCCATCCTCGATCAATCGATCAAGGTCCGCAACACACGATTCAACGACTGCTTTGTAACACCCAGGATCAGGAGCAGGTTCGACACCGTCGTCCCGGGGCTGCGATGAATGAAATGGATCGCCCGGTGATGCGCCCGGCCATAGTCCATCCCCTCCAGGATTCGGTCCGGGTCCGCCGTGAACCCGCGATAGGCAAAGAACATCGCCTCGATGCCCTTTCGCAGCTGTTCATCCGTCAGGAACAGAAGGCTCTCGCCTCCGGGTGTCTCTACCATGCACATCACTCCTTCGCGGCGAATTTACGTCAGCCTTGTTGACTTTCCAAGCACGAACCCGTAACCCTCCGTCGATTTCGCGCAAGAATCTGTCCGATGCGGACCTTTCAGGCGCAACATTCGCAAAGGTGGGAGGCCAGGATGGCAGGATACGACGATCGCGACGGGTTCATCTGGATGGATGGCAAGCTGGTGGAATGGCGTTCCGCGAACGTCCACATCCTGACCCATGCCCTGCACTACGCTTCCTCGGTCTTTGAAGGCGAACGCTGCTACAACGGCAAGATCTTCAAAAGCCACGAACACTC
>JALOTD010000076.1 GCA_025458105.1 Tabrizicola sp.
GAAGCTGACACTCACATCATCGGGTCGCCCCTAGTGAGCCGATATGCGCGTCTCCGACGCCGATGCGCCCAAACCGCCCGCATATCCCTTCATAAACTATAAATGTCAAAGAGCCATCATCAGACAAAAAACCTGCGATCCGCCAACTTCTTGGCGTATCCCTTCGCGCCTTGTCTTCAGATTTTCCGAACTTTCGCTTCCGTTCCCAGTCGCTTCGGTCCGTCACCGTCGCGTCTCCGCTTCGGTGAGGGGCTATTTACGGATGGGCCGCCGAACCCGCAAGAGCAAAAAACACGGTTGTCGCAATTTTTTTGCGTCGAGCAGAAAACAGCGCAAAATCTGGGGGTTGCCGCAAGAAAGACCACAAGAGGCCCGCTTTCCGGGCAACTTTCTTGCGGCACCGATGTGGCTGAGCCCCGCTCAGGCCTGCGCTGAACGCCGCACGCCGCTCCTTGGCACCAACCGCAGACCAAGCAGAAGGACCGCCAGACCGGCGTAGACCAGGACTTCGGTCGTCCAGACCTTGGACAGAAGCACGAAATGCAGCACTCCCGCCAGAATCGCCACATACGCCAGCCGGTGCAGACGCGCCCAGGCTTGGGGGCCCATCTGGCGGATTGCCCCGTTCCACGACGTCGCAGCGAGAGGGATCATCACCAAAAA
This sequence comes from Tabrizicola sp., assembly GCA_025458105.1. Lineage (GTDB taxonomy): Bacteria > Pseudomonadota > Alphaproteobacteria > Rhodobacterales > Rhodobacteraceae > Tabrizicola. The sequence goes on from JALOTD010000076.1 coordinate 664, forward strand.
ACCGATCATGCCCAGAATCACATAGGGCCGTTTCACAAGATCGGCCGCCATCTCGGACCAGCGCAGTCCCATGTCGAGCCAGACCCAGGCCACCAGATGCAGGCAGACATAGGCAAAGGCCAGAAGCCCCAGCGCCCGACGAAAGCGGATCAGATTCAGCCCGACACGCCGCAGCGGCGTGACCATCAGCGAGGCCAGCAGGAACTGCAACCCCAACTCGCCCAGGCGGTGTTCGATCGCCTTCACCGGGTCCGCCCCCAGACTGTCGCCGATCGCCCCCCAGACCAAAAGCGCGAGCGGCACAAGCCCCAGGCCATAGACCACCCAGGTCGGGACCCGTCGCGCCAGAGCGTTCGCGCGGTCCATCAGTAATCGACCGCCAGATCCTGACCGGCATAGAGGCTTGCCACCTCTTCCTCGTAGCCGTTGAACATCAGGGTGTCGATCCGCCCGGCGAAAAGGCCACTGCCGACGCGGCGCTCGCTCGCCTGGCTCCAGCGCGGATGGTCGACCTTGGGGTTCACGTTGGAATAGAAGCCGTACTCCTGCGGTTGCAGCATGTTCCAGGTCGTCGGCGGCATCTTGTCGACCAAAGAAATCCGCACGATCGACTTGATCGACTTGAACCCGTATTTCCACGGCACCACCAGCCGGATCGGCGCGCCGTTCTGCTTGGGCATCTCTTCGCCGTAAAGACCGGTCGCGAGGATCGTTAGGGGGTGCATTGCCTCATCCAGGCGCAGACCCTCACGGTACGGCCATTCGATGAACGGGCTGTTCTGTCCAGGCATCTCCTCCGGGCGCACCAGCGTCTCGAAGGCCACGAACTTGGCCCCGGGCTGCACGCCGACCCGGTTCAACAGACCCGCCAGTTCGAAGCCGATCCAGGGCACGATCATCGACCAGGCCTCAACACAGCGGAAGCGGTAGATGCGCTCCTCCAACGGCTGGTCCTTGACCACGTCAGCCAGATCATAGGTCCCGGGTCTGTCCACCAGCCCGTCGATCACGATCGACCAGGGGTCGGTGGTCAACGCACTTGCATAGCGTGCCGGGTCGCCCTTGTCGGTCCCGAACTCATAAAAGTTGTTGTAGCTGGTGATGTCCTCCAGCGCCGTCGGTTCCTCATCCGTCGAAAACCGGCTGGGCGCGGCCTCGATCCGCGCCAGCGCCGGACTCGCCAGCAGCGCCCCCGCGCCAGCGATGATCTGCCGCCGGTTCAGCCACAAAGGCTTTGGCGTCACGTCCGACCAGGAAAGCTTGCGCATCTCCGCCTCCATATTCCTTTGTCCAGAATGTGCGCCTCACGCCTCGAAAGGCAAAGCAAACCGTCTCACATCTTGGGCAAGGTGCTGAAACATGTCGCCAGTTCGCAGACCGGACTGAAACATTACATCACCAGTGCTGAACTTCTTTCACATGCTTTTGACTTGTCCGGCGAAAGACCGCTGGCTTAGCCCGCCGCTTTCGGCGGTCAAGCGCAACTCACGGTTTTGTATGGGTGATCTGGTGTCGCATCTGGCCCATATACCGCCCTGCCAATGACGGCATACCGATCATAACGGGAGTGACACCACATGATCCGCAGAACTTTCCTGGCTCTGACCGCCGCCACCGCCTTTGCGATGCCTGCCTTCGCGCAGGATAAGGACATCGTCGACACCGCCGTCGCGGCGGGCTCGTTCACCACGCTGGCCGCAGCACTTGAAGCTGCCGGTCTGGTCGAGACGCTGAAGGGCGAAGGTCCGTTCACCGTCTTCGCGCCGACCGACGCTGCCTTCGCCGCGCTGCCCGCGGGCACCGTCGAAGACCTGCTGAAGCCCGAGAACAAGGATAAGCTGGTGGCTGTCCTGACCTACCACGTCGTTCCGGGCAAGGTCATGTCGACTGACCTGACCGAAGGCATGACCGCCGCAACCGTACAGGGCGCGAACGTCACCATCACTCTGGAAGGCGGGCCGAAAGTGAACGGCGCCGTCATCTCTGGACCGGACGTTGCCGCCTCGAACGGCGTGATCCACGTCATCGACTCGGTCATCCTGCCGCCGGAAGGCTGATCATCGAAACTATCGGGGGGCGCCACTGGCGCCCCCTTCGCTTTGTGGGCCACATGGTCCCGCTTCAACCTCCAACAGGGATATCATCATGAACCGTCGCACGCTTCTTCGCGTTGCGGGCGCTGTCTCGGCCTTTGCCCTGATTGCCGCCTGCGTGCCTGCCCAGACCGAACCCGACATCGTCGACATCGCCTCGTCGAACGACGACTTCTCCACCCTCGTCGCCGCTGTCAGCGCGGCGGGCCTCGTGGACACGCTGAAGGGCGATGGCCCCTTTACCGTCTTCGCCCCCACCAATGCGGCCTTTGCCGCGCTGCCCGCAGGCACGGTCGAGAACCTCTTGAAGCCCGAAAACAAGGATCAGCTGGTCGCGATCCTGACGTACCACGTCGTCCCGGGCGCCGTGACCTCCGACCAGCTGGCAGGGCAGCGCCTGACCGTCGCCACCGTGAACGGCGCCAATGTCCACATCGACGGCCGCAAGGGCGTGAAAGTGAACAAGTCGCGCGTGACCACCGCCGACATCATGGCCTCGAACGGCGTGATCCACGTCATCGACAAGGTGCTGCTGCCGCCGTCGAACTGACCCCTCCGCGATCCGGGAAAGCCGCGCACCCCTTGGGCCGCGGCTTTTTCGTTCTGGCCTCCGGCGAAATCGGCTATCCCTTGTCCGACAGCCGCCGAAGGACCAGCCATGACCGACCGCCTGACCCGCGCCCTTGCCCTGATCGACGCCGCCAACCGCGCCGACCCGACGCGGGAAGAGGACCAACCCGCAGCACTCCTCTATGGCCTGCGGATGAGCGCGGAACTCGCCCGCCTTTTCCCCGACGCCTCCGACATCCTGCAGATCGCCGCGCGCGGCCAGCATGTCGAACGATGGCTCCTGCCGCGCAAGGACTACCCGGACGGGAAAGAGGGCTACCTTGCCTGGCGACGCGAACAGGCCCGCCGTCACGCCGAACGCGTCGGAGGGATCATGGCCGAGGCGGGGTATGGCCCCGAAGACTGCGCCCGTGTCGGTGTCCTCCTCCGCAAGGAGGGGATCAAGCGAGACGCAGAGGTGCAGGCGCTTGAGGATGTGATCTGCTTCACCTTCCTGCGCTGGTACTTCGAACCCTTCGCTGCCAGCCGCCCCCCGGCCGAGGTCGCCGACATCGTCACCAAGACCGCCCGCAAGATGTCGGTCGAGGGCCGCGCCCGCGTGCTGGCTGAATTCAGCTTGCCCGATCCACTCGCCGCAGCCTTCCGCAGCTGAAAGCACCCGAGGAGGAGGCGAAGCCCGACGACGAGACAAAAGGCTTGCGCGTCAGCGCTCCTTTTGAAAGCCGTCCCTCAAACCCCGGGCCAGACGCCGATCACGGGGGCATGCAGGTGCCACACCACCGTCCAACCGCCCAAAGCGAGTCCCAGACGCCAGACCGACGGCCAGCCCGCAGGCCGCCACGCCAGCGCCAGGCCCAGGAACGGCGCAAACAAAAGCACATGCGCCAGATCGCCATTGGCCAGCAGATGCACCCCGGCCCACAGCGCCAGCGCCCAGAGCAGCGGCTGCCGCGTCACCCCTGCAATCCCGGGCCGCGCCGGATCAAAGCCCGTTGCGCGCCCCTCAAAGGCAAAGGGGTTCGGCGCCGCGATCCCGTAGGCCGCGAGCACCGCCACTCCCGGCATCACCAGATTGACCACCCAGCGGTGCCAGACCTCGTGATCCCACACAGGCACGAAGGGCGCCCGGCCCGCCGCCACGACCACCCACCACAACAGTCCCAGCGAAACCACCGAAAAGGCGATCATATACCCTTGCGCGCCCAGCGCGGTGATCATCCGCTCCTTCACCCCCATCCAGGCGGGAAGGCGGTGCGAGACCATGAACAGCCCCATGGCCATGGCAAACTCGATCCAGTCCATTGCGGCACCATGGTTGGTTCCCGGCAAAACGAAAAGGGCCGGCGTCACCCACCGGCCCCCTCCTCGTTCGACTGCGTCTCCTCGTCGGCCGGTCCCTTTCGGAATGGCGGCGTCACCGCTGAGCCGTTTTAATGTACCACCGCCTCGCTTGGCCGCGTCCGTCGGCTTGCCACCACCCGGTCGCCGATGATCAGCCCCTCTGGCCCCGCTGTGACCCGAATGACCGAACCAGCAGCATCTCGGCCAGCGGGTCCTGCAACTGGCGCTGGATCACCCGCTTCAGGGGCCGCGCGCCGAAGACGGGATCATAGCCTTCCTCGGCCAGCCAGGCCTTGGCCTGCGGATCCAGCTCCAGCGTGATCTTCCGTGCTTGCAGGCGGGCCTCCAGCCGGTGCAGCTGGATCTCCACGATGCCCGACATATCCGCCCGGTTCAGCCGGTCAAAGATGATCTGCTCGTCCAGACGGTTCAGGAATTCGGGGCGGAAATGCGCCCGGACCGCTTCCATCACCTCGGCCTTCGCCGCCGACGAATCCGCGCCCTCCGGCAGCTCGCTCAACGCCCGCGCCCCAAGGTTCGAGGTCAGGATGATCAGCGTCTGCTTGAAGTCCACCGTCCGGCCCTGACCATCGGTCAGCCGGCCATCGTCCAGCACCTGGAGAAGCACGTTGAACACATCCGGATGCGCCTTTTCCACCTCGTCGAACAGGACCACCTGATACGGGCGGCGACGAACGGCCTCGGTCAGCACCCCGCCCTCGTCATAGCCGACATAGCCGGGGGGCGCGCCGATCAGCCGGGCGACGGAGTGCTTCTCCATGAACTCCGACATGTCGATGCGGACCATCGCGCTGTCATCGTCAAAGAGATACTCCGCCAGCGCCTTTGTCAGCTCCGTCTTGCCCACGCCAGTCGGGCCCAGGAACAGGAAGGACCCCAGCGGCCGGTTTTCGTCCGACAGCCCGGCGCGCGAGCGGCGGACCGCACGAGACACGGCTTCCACCGCCGCCCGCTGCCCCACGACGCGCTTGCCAAGCTCCTCTTCCATCTTGAGAAGCTTTTCCTTCTCGCCTTCCAGCATCTTAGTGGTCGGGATGCCGGTCCAGCGTTCGACCACCTCGGCGATTTGCTCGGGACGCACGGCCTCGGCCACCAGCGCCTGGCCTTCCTTGGCTTCCGCCTCGGCCAGATCCTTCTCAAGCTGCGGAATGCGGCCGTACTGCAGCTCCCCGGCCTTGGCGAAGTTACCCTCGCGCTTGGCCTGCTCCAGTTCAGCCCGCGCCACGTCGAGCTGCTCCTTCAGGGTCCGCGCCGCCTCAAGGCTGGCCCGCTCGTTCTGCCACTTCGCCGTCAGCTCCGCCGACTTCTCCTGCAGCTCCGCCAGCTCCTTCTCCAGCTTCTCCAGCCGGTCCTTGGATGCCGCGTCGTCTTCCTTCTTCAGCGCCTCGGCCTCGATCTGGAACTGCAACACCTGCCGGTCCAGCGCATCCAGCTCCTCGGGCTTCGAATCCACCTCCATCCGCAGACGCGAGGCGGCTTCGTCCATCAGGTCGATCGCCTTGTCCGGCAGGAAACGGTCGGTGATGTAACGATGGCTGAGGGTCGCCGCCGCCACCAAGGCCGCGTCGGTGATCCGCACCCCGTGATGCAGCTCGTACTTCTCCTTGATGCCCCGGAGGATCGAGATCGAATCCTCCACCGTCGGCTCCTCGACAAAGACCGGCTGGAAGCGACGGGCGAGTGCTGCGTCCTTCTCCACATGCTTCCGATATTCATCCAGCGTCGTGGCACCCACACAATGCAGCTCGCCGCGCGCCAGGGCCGGCTTGATCAGGTTCGCCGCATCCATCGCGCCTTCAGATTTCCCGGCGCCGACCAGAGTATGCATCTCGTCGATGAAGAGGATGACCTCCCCCGCCGCCGCCTCGATCTCCTTCAGGATCGCCTTCAGCCGCTCCTCGAACTCGCCGCGGTACTTCGCCCCGGCGATCAGCGCGCCCATGTCCAGCGCCATCAGGCGCTTGTTCTTCAAGGACTCCGGCACGTCGCCATTGACGATGCGCAGGGCAAGGCCTTCCGCAATCGCGGTCTTGCCGACGCCCGGCTCACCGATCAGCACCGGGTTGTTCTTCGTGCGCCGCGACAGCACCTGCATCGCGCGACGGATTTCCTCGTCGCGGCCAATGATCGGGTCGATCTTGCCGTCCCGCGCGGCCTCGGTCAGGTCGCGGGCGTATTTCTTCAACGCCTCCATCGTGTCTTCCGACGAAGCCGAATCCGCCGTCCGCCCCTTGCGGACCTCGTTGATCGCCGTGTTCAGGCTTTGCGCCGTCACCGCCCCCGCCGTCAGCGCATCCTTGGCCCGAGTGTTCACCAGCGCCAGCGCCGTCAGCAACCGCTCCACCGGGACAAAGCTGTCTCCGGCCTTCTTCGCCACGGCCTCCGCCTCGTCCAGCACGCGGACAAGCTGCGGGTCGACATAGGTCTGCGCATCGCCGCCTGTGACCTTGGGCAGCTTGGCAATCGCCGCATTCACCGCGGCATTGACCTGCTCGGGCGAGCCTCCCGCCTTGCGGATCAGGTTCGCGGCCAGGCCTTGGTCATCATCCATAAGTGCCTTCAGCAAGTGATCGGGCAGCACGCGCTGGTGGCTTTCCCGCATCGCGATGGTCTGGGCGGCCTGAAGGAAACCGCGCGACCGTTCCGTGAATTTCTCCAAATTCATCGGCCATCGCCCGGTCATCCAGCACGGTCGCAAGGGGCCTTCCCCGAAATCTGGGCGCGGCACCCCCGCTTTGCAATCCCCGGAAGCTGGAAAATCAAGCCGGCGAATTCTCGCCCGCCTCCGGCGATGGGCCTTTCTCCGCCGACCCCGGGCTGCTCCATGCGCGGCGTGCGGCGCATCCGCAAGACCCCGGCCCGCCATACCTTGCCACCCCCAGGTCCCGGACCCATCCTGCCCCGTCTCCAGCGAAAGGCCAAAGGATGACCGATGCGAAACTGCCCCTGATCCACAAGGCCCCGGTCGAAGGGCTGACGATCCATGTCGCACGTGCTGGCCTCTCCATTGGCGATGCCGCCACGCTTGACCGCCTGCCCGATGGCCGGATCGGCGTTTTCGCGCAGATCCGCGCTCCGATCCTTGGCCTGATCCCGCGCCAGCGTAAGGCGCTTCTTGGCCACCTTGGTCCGCTGGCCGAGGAAATCGTCTCTCCCTCGCTGGCCCATGGCGACGCGCTTCGCGTGCGGATCATCGACCTGACGCCGGAACATCTGGCCAACGGCTACCCGCCCGAGGTCTACATCTCGGTCTGGGGCGACCCGCGCCACTTAAGCCCGGTGCTTGAGGCGGCAGGCCTTCTGCCCAGGCCCTTGCCCGACGATCCGCCGAAACCTGCTATCCGGCGGCTGCAGGTATCCTGAGGCCCGTCACGCCTTGCGAAACGGCAGGTCGGTCCCGCTTAGCGAAAAGACGGCTGCCTCCGGGGCCCGGCGCGGCAGACGTGCGTCGATCTGCCGATCCACCGCATAGCGTGCCACAGACAGGGCGACGCCGCCCAACCCCACGGCGGTCAGCGGTCCTCCCATCATGCCAAGGACGATCCCCCCGACCAGAAAACCGAAGGCCGTGCGCGTCTTCACCTTGCCCCAATGGGCGGCCTGGTTCAGGTCTGAAAGGAGGTCGGCCATTTCCTCTGCCGCCGCGGTCAGCGTCTCCTGCTCGGCAATGACGTCATCGCCGAAGAAGTCGCGCTGCCAGGACCAGAACGCCCGCCGCGCCTTCGTCTGCGCGCTGCTGCCCGTGTGCTCCAGGATCAGGTCCAGATCGTCTGGCTCGACCCGTCGCCCAAGGTCGGGCACCAGAAAGCGCAGGCCCATGACGGCCGCCACCGGACCTTTGGTGGACGCCGCAAGCTGGCCTGTCTTGTCCAAGGCAAAGCCCAGCCGACCAGCGATCGGCCCCTCGGCAAAGGCCGTGGGAACGGTCGTCACTCCGCGCACGCCCTTCATGGGCAGGTCGGTGACCAGGCTGGCGCGCGTGAACAGAAACGAGTCGCGCGCTGCCGCCTTTGCCACCTCGGCGTCGATCCCGGGCCGCGCGGCAAGCTCTTCGGCAAAGGCCTCGCGCTCCTCGGCCCAACGACCCACCCGCCACGGCACGGTGATGGCGCGACCCTTAGGCTCCAGCCGGCGCAGGAAAGCTTCCTGCCGCGGTCGGTTCCACCGCTGCCAGGCTGCTGTCGCCGCTGGGTCGGCGCTCTCCTCGGGGACTGGCAGGACCAGCCGGTCGTAAAGCACGAGGTCTGCCAGAAAGGCGGCCTCCGCCAGGTGATCCGTCACCGAATAGGTGCCCCAGACTTCGCGTCCCATGCCACCTCCAATGCGCTGCATTCAATCCTTGCAGCCTAGCATGGGTCGGCCGGTTTGTCGCCCGTCAGGGTTCATACCGCACATAGGCAAAGGCACTGCCGTCCGGCGCCCAGGACGGCACGTTGATCGTTCCCTGCCCGCCGGTGAACTCCCGGACCCGGCGCCGGTCACCTCCCTCGGGGTCGCACAGGACCAGCGCCACCGGCAGGTCGGCAGGATGCCCGGTCGTCCCCGGCGGATAGGCCAGATAGACCAGATGCCGCCCATCCGGGGACGGATGCGGGAACCAGTTCACCTGATCGTCAACGAACAGCTGCCGCTGCCCCGACCCATCCGCCGCCATCACCCAGATCTGTGCATGCCCGGTCCGGTCGCAGTTATAGTAGATGCGACGGCCATCCGGGCTGAAGTCCGGCCCGTCGCAATGTCCCTCACCCTGGGTCAACCGCTTCTCCGCCTGCCCCGGCACAAGCGTGTAGACATCGATCACCCGCCGCTCCCCGCGCGCCGCGACATAGGCCAGCAGCCGGCCATCGGGCGATACGCCATGCCACCAGCTGGGAGCCTCCGGCGTGACCCGCACCGGCTCGCCTCCCTCAGCCGGAATGACATAGACTTGGCTGCCCCCGCCCTCATGATGCGACGACAGGATGATCGTTGCCCCATCCGGGCTGAACCCGTGATCGTTGTTGCACTTGATCGCCGCGCCCGTCTCCACCGGCTCCAGCTTCGGTTCTGCCAGCGGCACACGGAACAGCCGCCCGTCCCCATTGACCAGAAGCCAATCCCCCGACGGTGCCCAGTTCGGCGCCTCGATCCGCCCCTCGACCGCCAGGACTTCGCGCACCCGTCCCGTCGCCACCTCATAGGTTTCGATGATGCTGCGCACGCGGTCCCTCCAAATCGACTAAAACTGTCTTTCTCTTCCCCAAATATCCCGCAGGGGGGGTCCGGGGGGACGCGAAGGCCCCCCGGCGGCCAGCCAGAGGCGCTACTCCCGCCGCTTGGGCACCAAAAGTCGCTCCGGCCGCAAGCCCTCCGCCGCCTTGAACAGCGAAAACGTCTGGTTGACATAGTTCACCACGCCCGACAGCTTTTCCAGATAGGCCTGCAACTCCGCCGTCTTCTCTGCCTCGACCAGTTGCACCGGGCGGCTCGGGTCCATCCCCTCGAACTGCACATAGAACAGCGGATCGCCCCGCCGCAGCACCAGGTCCTTGGAGGGCTCATGCCATTCGAAGGCCCACATCAAGGGACGCGGCCAGACCGACACCGGGAACCGCCCGCCAAAGATCGTGCCCGGCAAGGGCACCGGCCGATAATGCGCGAAGGCATCCAACTGGGTCAGGTAGACCATTTCGTCGGCGATGAAGCAGTAGGGCAAATGCAACTGCACCGTGGGCCGATCCGGGAAGCGCCACTCCGCCTCGCTCACCAGCGTCAGGACCTCGTTCAGCTTCCCCGACCGTATCGAAGACCCCGCCCCCGCCCGGTTCACCAGCACTGCCTTCCCCTTGTCGTCGCGCTGAAAGCCGATCTGCAGATCGAACGGGCATTTCACCACGAAATACCGGCTTTCCAGCTGCACCACCGCCGGACAACGCGCGGCACTTTTGGCATGGCCCCGGTTTGGCGGGCGGATCATCACCCGCTCGGGCGGTTCATACAGCACCGCGCCCTTGTCCGACGCCAGGAACCATCCGACCGTGACCGGTCCCTCGCCCGGATCGGGCCGCTCAAACGTGACGTTGAACTCCATCCGCTGCCTCCATCGCCTGTTTCAGCGCCCGCACGCACGCTGCATTGGTGCGCCGCTCTGTTTCTGGCCCAAAGCCCATTTCCGGACCCTTACCGCACACCGCAACCCGTTCTGCACAGGACCCGTGCACCTCCCGCACGCCTGTGGCCAGCAGCCCGGCCACATGTCCGGCTTCCACCCCCGCCCCAGCCATTATGGCGATCCGCCCAGCCGCTTGTTCGACAAGCGCCCGCAACCGCTCTGACCCGGCCACCGCGGTCAATGCCCCGCCCGAAGTCAGGATGCGCGAAAATCCAAGCCCGATTGTCTGTTCCAGCGCCAGAGACATGTCAGGTACAAGGTCAAAACAGCGGTGCAGCGTCAGGTCCATCCCGGAAGCGGCTGCTAACAGCCGCCGGAGCACTTCCTTGTCCAGCCGTCCGTCTGCCAGGCTTGCCCCCAGCACCACTCCCGCCAACCCGGCACGGCGGGCGGCTGCGATATCCGCCTCCATCACGGCAATATCGGCGTCGGACCACATGAAATCCCCCGCCCGGGGCCGGATCATGACCATCACCGGCACACCACATCCTGCGGCATGATCCATCAGTCCTGCCGAAGGCGTCAGTCCCCCCAGGGGCAAAGCGCTGCACAACTCTATCCGGTCCGCGCCGCCCAGGACAGCCTCGGCCAGGCCCGCGGGCGAATCGACACAGACCTCCAGGATCAGCCCCACGCCGCCTGCCCCGCCATTGCCGCCCCCAGAAGGCCTGCGTCCGGCCCACACTCCGCAGGCACCAGAAGCGGCACCGTGGTCCGCCGCAGGATGCGCACCCGCACCGCCTCGTCCAAATAGCGGACCAACCCCTGCGCCCGGCTCAGGCCGCCGCCCACCGGCACCACGTCCGCTCCTACCACATTGACCACCATCGCCAGCGGCCCGGCCACCAGATCCCGCCATAAGGCCATCGTCTCGCCGGCTGCCGCCTCGCCCGCCTTCCAGGCCGCCACGATATCCTCCGACCGTATCGCTTCGCCGCAACGCGCCTGATGCAGCCGCTCTAGCCCACGCGCGCCGCCGATGGTGTCGATGCAGCCCACCTGCCCGCAGCCGCAGGCAAAGGCATGCTCGCCCCGGATCACCGGACCATGCCCCCATTCCCCGGCATAGCCGCCTGCCCCCGTGACCACCTTGCCGCCGATCACCAGACCCCCGCCAACCCCTGTGCCCAGGATGATCCCGAACACGGCCTGGTGCCCGCGCCCCACCCCATGACTGGCCTCAGCCAGCGCAAAGCAGTCGGCATCGTTCAGAACCAGCACCGGAAGGCCCGTAAGCCGTTGCAGCTCTGGCCCCAGCGCCAGACCATCGATCGCCGGGATATTCGCAACCTTGCCAATCCCGGTGGCCGGATCGACCACCCCGGCAATGGAAATGGCGATGCCCTTCACGTTGCGCACGGCAAAGCCCCGGATTGCGTCGGCAAAGGCCCGAGTATCGCCCTTTGGCGTCGCCACCTCGCCAAGGCTGTGCAGCCCGCTGCCCCCCCAGATCGCCGCCTTGATCCGGCTGCCGCCAATGTCGAATGCCAGGATCATTCCCGCCCCCTTTGGCGCCAGTCTTGACAGGCCCACCCGGCCCCGTCAAACCGCCGCAAATTCACGGAGACCCCCATGCCCGCAGATGACCGCCTGATCGTCGCCCTCGACGTGCCGAACGTGGTGCAAGGTCTCGACCTCGTCGCCCGCATCGGGGACGCCGCCAGCTTCTACAAGATCGGCCTCGGGATGCTGACCGGCGGGGGTCTCGCGCTGGCCAACGAGCTCAAGCACGAACAGGGCAAGCGCATTTTCCTGGACATGAAGCTTTTCGACATCGGCGCGACCATCGAGGCCGCCGTGCGGGGCCTGGCACAATACGATCTCGACTTCCTCACCGTCCACGGCGACCCGCAAGTCGTCAGCGCGGCCGCCACCGGGAAAGGCGCTACAAACCTGAAGATCCTCGCCGTCACGATCCTCACCTCGCTGGACCGCGCCGACCTGGACGCGAACCTCATCAAGCCCGGCGACATCCACGACATCACGCTGGAACGCGCCGCCCGGGCGCTGGAGGCCGGGGCCGACGGCGTCATCGCCTCCCCGCAAGAGGCCGCGATGATCCGCGCGCTTCCGCAGGCGCAGGGCAAGCTGATCGTCACCCCCGGCGTCCGCCCCGCGGGCAGCGCGACCGGCGACCAGAAGCGCATTGCCACACCCCATCAGGCCATCGCAGACGGCGCCGACCACATCGTCGTGGGCCGCCCCGTCTGGCAGGCCCCAGACCCGGCCGCCGCCGCCCGCGCGATCATCGCGGAATTGCCCTGATCCCCGCGAAGAGCGAGCGCAGCGACACGATGAGCCGCCCCACGCCTCACGATTTATCCAAGTAAAAGAATCAGGCTTTACAAAGAAAAGTAATTTAGTCAGAAAATCGGGAAATCCTGACTGAAAAGGTTTCCCAATGCGCCTCCTCGCCGCCCTGGCCTTGTCGACCGCCCTCGCCGCCCCCGCCAGTGCCGCCACACCAGAGGAAGTGACGCAAACCTATGCCGACATCGCCCTTGCCAGCTATCAGGACAGCCTGACCACCGCGGAGGCCTTGCAACAGGCCGTCGCCGCCCTCATCGCCAACCCCTCCGACGCAACCCTCCTTGACGCCCGCGAGGCCTGGCTTGCCGCCCGCGTCCCCTATCAACAAACCGAGGCCTTCCGCTTCGGCAACCCGATCGTCGACGACTGGGAGGGCCGGGTGAACGCCTGGCCCTTGGACGAAGGCCTGATCGATTACGTCAGCGCCGACTACGGCAACGAAGAGAACACGCTTGCCACCCTCAACGTCATCGCCACACCGAAATTCACCCTTTCCGGCGTTGAGATCGACGCCACCACGATCACGCCCGCGCTTATCGCCAGCACCCTGCACGAAGCCGACGGGATCGAAGCCAACGTTGCTTCCGGCTACCACGCCATCGAGTTTCTGCTCTGGGGACAGGACTTGAACGGCACTGGGCCGGGGGCAGGCGCGCGGCCCGATACCGACTTTGTCGTGGGAATGGGCTGCACTGGCGGCAATTGTCACCGCCGCGCCGCCTATCTGCAGGCCGCGACCGACCTTCTGGTCGCGGACCTGGAAGAAATGACCGCGAACTGGGCCGACGGCGGCTCCGCCCGCGCCGCCGTCACCGCCGACCCGCAGGCCGGGCTCCTCGCCATGCTCACCGGCATGGGCAGCCTGTCCTACGGTGAACTCGCGGGCGAACGGATGAAGCTTGGCCTCATGCTCAACGACCCCGAGGAAGAGCACGACTGCTTCTCCGACAACACCCACAACAGCCACTATTACGACGGTCTGGGCATCCGGAACGTCTACCTCGGCCAATACATCCGCGTCGATGGCACCACACTCGAAGGTCCCTCGCTATCTGATCTCGTCGCCGCCGCCGATCCTGCAGTCGACGCTCAGCTCCGAGCCGAACTCGACGCTTCGGTGGTCGCCCTTGCAGCTGTCAAGGTCGCAGCAGAGGCGGGGATGTCCTACGACCAGATGCTTGCCGCTGGGGACGCAAGGGGCGAAGAGCTGATTATGGATGCCGTGAATGCCCTCGTCACCCAGACAGCCTCCATCAATCGGGCCGTCACTGCCCTAGGCCTGTCGCAGATCAGCTTCGAAGGCTCCGACAGCCTCGACAACCCCAACGCCGTGTTCCAATGATCGTCTGCCACTGCCAGTCCATTTCCGACCATGACATCCGCGCGGCGGTGGACTGGATGCGCGCCGCCGATCCGCAGACCCTGATTACCCCCGGCAAGATCTATCGCGCGCTCGGCAAACGCGCCGACTGCGGGGGCTGCATGCCGCTGTTCCTTGCCACGATGGAATCCGCCCCGGGATTGAGCGTTCCCGGTGTCGAGGCACCCCCCATTCTGCGCCACCCGTCCCGCGCCTCGCGCTGACGGAACCGTTCTTCTGCGCTTTAGTTGCTGGTGGACAGACCGGGCGAGCCCGCCTACCTTTTGGCGCAAGGCTCAGCCACGGCATCCGCCGAAGCCAGGCCCGGTCCCACACAGCAAAAGGATTGGCCATGAAGGGCGACGCCAAAGTCATCGATTATCTCAACGCAGCACTCCGGTCCGAACTGACCGCCGTCAGCCAGTACTGGCTGCATTACCGGCTGCAGGAAGACTGGGGCTTTGGCCATCTAGCCGACAAGTCCCGCGCCGAATCGATCGAAGAGATGCACCACGCTGACCGGCTGATCGCCCGGATCATCTTTCTCGAAGGTCACCCGAACCTGCAAAAGCTCGACAGCCTCCGCATCGGCCAGACCGTGCGCGAGACGCTGGAATGCGACCTTGCCGCCGAACACGACGCCCGCACGCTCTACATCGAGGCCCGCCGCCACTGCGACGCCGTCGGCGATTTCGTCAGCCGTGGCCTCTTTGACGAGTTGATCGCGGATGAGGAAGGCCACATCGATTTTCTCGAAACCCAGCTCTCGCTTTTCGACAGCCTCGGCGAACAGCAGTACGGCCTTCTGAACGCCAAACCGGCCAGCAAGATGGAATAGCCAGGCCCGGTCCGGGCCAATCGGTTGGCCAGCGGAGGGCGTGCTACAGCCTACCCTCCGCTGACGGAATTCGCCTTGCCGAAGCGGCGCTGCTGGGCTGAATTCCATTGGAGTTATCCTTGGAATGATCGGGGTCTCTGGGTAGTCCGGCACCCACCCCAACACCTCCTCACTCCGACCCACTCTCGCCAAGCAACGCCGCAAGGTGCCCCGGGTCCACCTTCCCCAGCGTCTCGGGCCGGCTGATGCCACCAAACGTCACCCAAGGCGGCATCCCGTCCGCTGGCAGCCGCACCAGCTCCTCCGTCCAGTAGACCCACGTCCCGCGCACCTCACCCTGCGGTGTCCCTACCAGCAGCGTCAGCCGCCAGTTCCAGTTGACAAGGCCGTTGCCGCACCGCCCCTCTGCACGCCTTGTCACAGGCCCTCCACACCGCCCGACTACCGGCCCGGTCGGGACACCCCGATCCTTTGCCTTTCACCTGGCGCCAAATATCCCCGCCGGAGGCCCCCGAGCCGGTTGGCCGCAGGCCAGAGGCGAGACAAAAGGCGCGCGCGGAACGCGCTCCTTTCAATAACCTCCCCACCCGCGAGGCCCTCGGATCAGAACGCGCCACGCCTGCCCAAGGGGGAAGCCAAAGCAACAAACCGATTCGTCCGCAGGGTTAACGCCCATTGCCCCCACCGCCCGTCGAGACAGAAGGAAGACACAAGGAAGACAGGAAGACGACCGCAGCTTCCCCCCATAACTCCCTGAATTAACGCAGCGTTCTGCATCGTCTGCCGCTGTCGGCGACCTGTTGCGTCAGTCACGAAGGATCGGTCACTCCGCCATACCTGCACTTTTCTGATTGAAATACTCAACTATCCGGACGTATCACTTCTGCAAAGGAGGCTCGCCATGCGCCACGCCCTGATCCTGTGCCTGACCGCAGCCCCCGCTTTCGCCCAGACGCTGGACGACCGCCACTTGCCCGTTATCCCGCGCACCGCCGAAGACAGCACGAAAATCGCCGCCGTTCTTGCCCCGCCGACTGACTTCACCAAACCCGAACCGTACGAGCAGAACCCCGCCGGGGCCGCCACCGTCCGCGCCACCACCACCGCCGACGCCTTCTCGAAACCCTCGGCCAACATGCCCTTCGACTCCGAGATGGCCTTCAAGCTCGGCAATGCGCTCTTCCGCAAGACCTGGGTCGCCTCGCCGTCATCCACCCTCGCCTCCGATGGCCTGGGCCCCCTCTACAACGCCCGCGCCTGCCAGGATTGCCACTTGAAGGACGGCCGCGGCCACACCCCGGAAACACCCGACGATTCAAGGGTTTCCATGTTCCTTCGTCTCTCGGTCATGGGCGGGCCCAGCCCGGAAGGCATTGCCGAATGGATCGCCACCCAACCCGACCCGACCTATGGCGGCCAGCTGCAGGACCTTGCCGCCCCCGGCCACCCTGCCGAGGGCCGGATGGACATCACCTGGACCGAAACGCCCGTGACTCTGGCCGATGGCACTGTGGTCAGCCTCCGCGCCCCGACGTACAGCTTCGCGAACCCGGGCTATGCCGACCCCTCGCCAGACCTCATGCTGTCCCCCCGCGTCGCGCCACCGATGATCGGTCTCGGTCTGCTGGAGGCCATTCCCGCCGCCGACATCCTCGCCCTTGCCGACCCTGAGGATGCCGATGGCGACGGTATCTCCGGCCGGGCGCAGATCGTGCCATCCGTCGAATACGGCGTACCGATGCTCGGCCGGTTCGGCCTGAAAGCCGGGGCCCCCACGGTCCGGGAGCAGTCCGCCGGGGCCTTCGCAAGCGACATGGGTCTGTCCACTCCGCTCCACCCAGCCCCCTGGGGCGACTGCACCACGGGCCAGCCCACCTGCACCTTCGCCCCGCATGGCCAGGAACCAGGGCTGCGCGACGGGCTGGAAGTGGACCGGGAAAGCCTTGATCTGGTTACGTTTTATTCCCAGAATCTGGGCGTGCCCGCGCGGCGGAACATCGACGATCCGAACGTGCTGCGCGGAAAAGAGGTATTCTACAGCCTGAACTGCCAGGGCTGCCACAAGCCCAAACACGTCACCCACCGCCTCGACGGCCGGCCCGAACAAAGCTTTCAGCTGATCTGGCCCTACACCGACCTGCTTCTGCACGACATGGGGCCGGGTCTGGCCGACAACCGCCCGGAAGGCCGGGCCAGCGGGTCGGAATGGAAGACCCCGCCGCTCTGGGGGATCGGCCTGACCGCACAGGTCTCCGGCCACACAGAATTCTTGCATGACGGTCGCGCCCGCAGCCTCTTGGAGGCCATCCTCTGGCACGGCGGAGAGGCACAGGCCCAGCGCGACGCCGTGGTCGGGATGGCCACCGAAGACCGCGACGCCCTGATCGCCTTTTTGGAAAGCCTCTGATGCAAAAAGCCTTTTCGCTGATCATGCCAACAGCCAGAGGGCGGCTCCCTTGGTCCGCGTGGTGGCGGGATGGGGTGGAGGTGCAGGCTCGCAGAAAGCTCCGCGCTGCGGCACTGATTGCATGCCTCGCCTCTCCCGCCGCTGCCGATACGGCCCTTGCAGTCACCGACCATGCCCGTCCCGGCTACGCCGCCTTTGCCAAGGCCGCGGCCGACCTTGCCGCCATAGACAGCTGCGACCCCGAAGCCCTTCGCCCCTCGTTCCATGCCGCCTACGATGCCTGGCTGGCCATTGCCCATCTGCATCTTGGCCCCGCCGAAGAAGACGGGCGTTCGCTTGCCATCCTTTACTGGCCCGATCCGAAAGGCCTGGGCGCCAAGGCGCAGAAAACTCTTTTGACCGGCGACCCCAAGGCCCTGACGCCCGAAGCCATGGCCCAGCAATCCGTCGCGGCCCGCGGCCTTGCGGGGCTTGAGCGTCTTCTCTATCCCGCAGAAGACCTGCGCGCCGATCCCTGCCCCCTGATCCACGCCACGGCCGATGACCTCGCCCGCATGGCCAGCGACCTTGCGCAGGACTGGGGCCCGTTCGGCGATTTGCTGGTCACCGCAGGCCAACCCGGCAATCCGCGCTTCCTGTCCCCGGATGAGGCAACCCAGGCCCTCTTGACCCAGCTTGCCAGCGGCCTCGAATTCATCGCCGACCGCCGCATCGGCCGTCCCTTGGGCAGTTTCGACAAGCCGCGTCCCGACCTTGCCGAGGCTGCTGCCTCTGGCCGGTCTGTCCAGAACATCATCCTGTCCCTGCAGGCTCTGCGCGACCTCACTTTCGCCCTCAACGCCGACAGTCCCAGAACGCTTGCCGCCTTCGACAAGGCCCTCAGGCTCGCCCAGGATCTGCAAGATCCCGGCCTGTCCGGCATCAATGACCCGCAGATCTGGCTCAAGCTGGAAATCCTCCAGCAAGCCGTCCGCGCCACCCGCGACACCGCCATTGCCGAGCTTGCTCCCGCGCTTGGCGTGGGCCTTGGCTTCAACTCGCAGGACGGAGACTGATGCAGCGCCGCGCTTTCCTCGCCACGCTTGCCGCTAGCCTTGCGCCGCGCCTGACCTGGGCCGATGTCGGGGCGCCCACCTTCCTTGCTGCCGGCAAACAGGGCGAGACCTACACCCTCCACGGCCTAGACGAGGGCGGCACCAGCCTGTTCCAGGTTCCGCTTCCTGGCCGGGGCCACGCCGCTGCCGCCCATCCCACGCATGCCGAGGCAGTCGCCTTCGCCCGTCGCCCTGGCACCTTTGCCCTGGTGATCGACTGCGCCACCGGCAAGACCCGCCACCGCCTCACCCCGCCCGACGGAATGCAGTTCAACGGCCACGGCGCCTATTCGCGGGATGGCAGTCTCCTCATGCGGCCTGTGGGAGACCGCGCGTTACACCCGCCTGACCGATTGGCCCAGCCATGGGATCGGCCCGCACGACATCAAGCTTTTGCCCGATGGCCGCCTCGCCGTGGCGAACGGCGGGATCAAGACCGATCCCGTGGATCGCACCAAGCTGAACATCCCCGACATGCGCCCGAACCTCACGCTTCTGGCAGAGGATGGGGCGCTGATCGACCAGATCGACCTTCCCGACCTGTACCAGAATTCCATCCGCCACCTGGCCCTGTGCGGCGATGCAATCGCCTTCGCCATGCAATGGGAAGGAGAGCCGACCGAACCCGTGCCGCAACTTGGCCTCTGGACCCCGGGCAAGCCAGCCGTACTCTGCCGCCCGCCTGAGGGGCAGGCTTTTACCCTGCAAGGCTATGCGGGATCGGTCGCCGCCACTGCGGACCGTGTCCTTATCACCTCTCCGAAAGGTGGCGCGTTGATGATGTTCGACCTCTCTGGCAACCATGTCGCCACGCACTATCGCGCCGATCTTTGCGGTGCAGCAGTTGCGGGCGGAAGCTTTACGGTGACCGATGGACTGGGTGCCGCCTGGGCTGCGACTGACACCGGGCTGAAGGTCCTTGCGCAGTCAGACACCCAGTGGGACAACCACCTGATCGCGCTTTAGCGGCCGATCTCGCCCCAGACGATCGCGGCCCGCCGCTGCATCTCGGGCACCGCCTGACCATGCCCAAGGAACGCTGTCACCGGCATCAGTTCCCACCCCTGGCCTTCGTCGCCAAAGCGGATGGCGGCAACCTCGCCAGGGCTTAGCCATCCACCAAAGAAGACCGAGGCGCGGCTGGCATCCATCATCGACGGGAAGACACGTCGCCAGATCAGCCGGTCTGCGCCAAGCTGCAGACCAAACTCCTCACTCAACTCACGCAGAAGGCAGGCCTCGGCGGTCTCACTCCCCTCGCGACCACCGCCAGGCAGATCCCACAATCCGGGCCAGGGCAGGCCCGGCAGATCGTCGCGCTGGCAGGTCAGCACGCGCCCTTCACAGAAGAACGCGGCCTTTGCCCCGACGAAGTCCACCTCAGGGACTGTCGTTGATGTCCCGGTCCCAGACCTTCACCTGACCTTCGCGAACGCCAACGAGACGCCGAAGGATCAACCAGGCCAGTACCGACAGGACCGAGAAGATCAGCAGCAGCCCCGCGACACTCGTGGGCGCGATTCCAAGCCCCACCAGAACACCCGTCAGAACCGCCCCGACCGCGAACCCAAGGAAGATGTAGCCCGGTGCCAGTACCTCGAGCACCCCCAGTGCAAAGCCCAGGACAACCCAAGCCCACCAGGTTCCGGCAAGTGATGTCAGCATGTCATGGCCTTCCTTTCAGCATCTTGAAGGCATCTCCAAAGGCTTCCAGCATATTGGCAGGCACCAGAATCGTCTGCTTGCCTTGACCGACCGCGATGGCCTGCATGGCCTCGACCTGCTTAAGCGCAACCTGATACTGCGCGGCCTCAAGCCCGCTTTCCTTGATCGTCTCGGCAATGACACCGGTTGCATAGGCCTCGGCATCCGCCGTCACGCGCTTGGCCTTGGCTTGCTGCTCGGCGGCGTACAGATCGGCGTCGGCGGCAAGCTCCACCGCCCGCTTCTTGCCCTCGGCCTCCATGACCTGAGCCCGCCGCGCGCGTTCGGCGTTCAGCTGCTGCAGCATGGCCGACCGAGTGGCTTCATCCAGGTTCACGTCCAGGATCTCGGCCCGGGTCACCTCGACCCCCCAGTCGTCGACCATTGCCGTGACCTGCTCACGCACGCGTTCGATCAGCTGGGCACGGTTCGACTGGACCTGGTCCAGCTCCAGTTTGCCGATCTCGGACCGGACGATGCCGGCCACGGTCGTCGCAATGGCGCCATCCACGTCCCGGATCCGGTAGACCGTCTTTTCGGGTTCCGTGACGCGATAGAACACGCTGGTTTCAACTTTCACCAGTACGTTGTCGGCGGTGATGGCGTCCTGGCTTGCGGTCGGCAACTGGCGCTCCAGCACCGAAACCTTGTGCGCGATGCGGTCAAGGAACGGCACGACAAAGTTGATGCCCGGCCCAAGCACCGCCCGCAGCCGACCAAACCGCTCGACCACATGCTTTTCCGACTGCGGAACGATCCGCACCCCAAGGAAGATGCTGATGATGACAAATAGGGCAATGGCCAGATAGACGCCGTTCCAGCCCAACAGATCCTCAAATCCCACGTTAAACCCCTCCGTTCCAATGCGCGCCTTTTGCGCTTTGGCAGTAATGTGGCCCCTCGTGGTCCTTCACGCAAGGTCTGGCGATACGACCCGGCCTTTCCCCTTGACGGCGAAAGCTGTAGCGTGTGGCCAGTCAGATCAACGGAACCGGACCCTATGACCCAGCGCCTTCACCTTGTCTTCGGCGGCGAACTCCTCACCCCAGACAAGACTGTTTTCAAGGACCCCAACCAGATTCACATCGTCGGCATGTTTCCCGACTATGCTAGCGCCCATGCGGCCTGGAAGGCCGAGGCACATCGCACCGTCGACAATGCGCACATGCGCTATTTCATTGCCCATATCCACCGCCTGCGGGATGAGGCCCAGCCTGCCTCGGCGACCGAGGAGCTTGGCAGCTAGATCATGGCGGCCTCGCTTGGCCTAAAGCTCTACAATCTCGGGCACCGGCGTGAGCCCGGCACGGTCACGGTACGTCCGCCGCGGCCAAGCGGTCCGCTGGCCTGGTTGCATGCCCCGAACTCGGCACAGGTCAGTCCGATGCTTGCACTTGCCCAGAGACTGTCAGGCGAAGACGGGATGACGTCGGTCCTGACCTGCCCGGTCGACCTTGCGCCGCGCGAGGGCATTCTTCTGCAGCTGCCGCCACCTGACACGCCGGTCGACGTTCGGGCCTTCCTGGATCACTGGCGGCCCGACGTTGCGATTTTCTCGGAAGGCGAACTGCGCCCCGCTGCGCTGCACGAATCCCATGAACGTGGGATCCCGCTCTTGATGGTCAACGCCCGCACACCGGTCTTTCTGCGGGAACGCGACAGCTGGTACCCCGGTCTCATGCGCTCGGCCCTCGGTCGGTTCGCCCAGATCAGCGCGCTGGACGAAGCCGCTGCCCGCGCCTTTCGCAAGGCGGGGGCCACACTGTCCTCGGTTGCCGTCACGGGCCGCATGGAAGAAGAATGCGCAGTGCTTCCCTGCCTCGAAGCCGAACGCGCCGCCCTTGCCCGTGTTCTGGGTGCGCGCCCGGTCTGGTTCGCCGCCGGGGTCACAGCCCAGGAAGAAGCCTCGGTCTTGGCCGCGCACCGGGCTGCCCTGCAACAGTCGCACCGCCTGCTTCTGGTCCTGATGCCCGAAACTCCAGGCCGGGCCGAAGCTCTTGCGCAAACGCTTGAGGATCAGGACAGCTGGACCGTGGCCCAGCGCCTGAAGGACGAAGAGCCTGACACCGGGACCGAGGTCTTTGTCGTCGACAATCCTGCGGAATATGGTCTTTGGTATCGCCTTGCTCCTGTTACCTTCCTAGGTGGCAGCCTTCTTGGTAGCGGACCCACGCGCTCGCCGCTTGAAGCTGCGGCCCTGGGCTCTGCCATCCTGCACGGCCCGCGCATTGGGGCCCATGGTCCGGTTTTCGGTCGGCTCGGCGCCGCGCGGGCTACCCGGGCCGTCGCCTCGACCACCGATCTGGCCGAGGCCCTGGGCGATCTTCTTTCTCCCGACCGCGCCGCGCGGCTGGCACAAGCCGCCTGGGCCGTGGTCAGCGACGGCGCCGAAGTCACCGAACGCCTGATCGAACAGATCCGACAGTTGTCCGACGGGTCTGTCTGATGCGCGCGCCGGGGTTCTGGTACGCCGCCCCCGACCGGCCCGGCTTCTTGGCGCGCCTCCTGTCCCCGCTCGGCTGGGTCTACGCCGACGCCACCGCGCGCCGCCTGCGCCAGCCCGGCTACCGGGCGCAGGTGCCGGTGATCTGCGTCGGCAATCTGGTCGCAGGCGGGGCGGGAAAGACCCCCACGACACTTGCCCTGATCGAACGACTGCTGGCCCGCGGCCACAAGGTCCATGTCGTCAGCCGCGGCTACGGCGGGAGCCTGAGCGGCCCCGTCCAGGTTGATGGCCGCCGCCACAGCGCTGCCGAGGTCGGGGACGAGCCGCTCCTCCTCTCTGCCTTTGCGCCGGTCTGGGTCGCGCGCGACCGTGCCGCCGGCGTCCGCGCGGCCGAGGCTGCAGGCGCCCACGTGATCCTGATGGACGACGGCTTTCAGAACCCTTCGGTCAAGCTTGCCCTG
Organism: Tabrizicola sp.; assembly: GCA_025458105.1. Classification (GTDB taxonomy): domain Bacteria; phylum Pseudomonadota; class Alphaproteobacteria; order Rhodobacterales; family Rhodobacteraceae; genus Tabrizicola. The sequence goes on from JALOTD010000076.1 coordinate 23,460, forward strand.
TCGATTATCGTTGTCGACGCGGCCAAGGGGTTCGGCAATGGCCGCTGCATCCCGGCCGGTCCCTTGCGCGAACCCGTCGCCGCAGGCCTCGCCCGAGCTGACCTTGTGCTGACCATCGGCCCGCCCGACCAGCAGGCCGCTTTCACCAAACGTTGGGGGCCCATGATCCCCCAGCCACGCCTCTCTGGCGCATTGAAGCCCCTTGCCATGGGTCTGGACTGGTCAGGCCAGCGCGTCCTTGCCTTTGCGGGCATTGCCGATCCCGCACGATTCTTTGCAACTCTGCAAGCGGAAGGCGCAGACCTTGTTCGTGGCGAGTCGCTGGCCGACCATGCGCAGCTGTCGGAAACCTTGCTGCGGCGGCTGGAGGCTGAAGCCAATGCCAAAGGCGCGCAACTGGTCACGACCGAAAAGGACGCCGCGCGCTTGCCGCCCAACTGGCGCGCAAAGGTTCTGACCCTGGTGGTCCGCCTGCAGGTTGATGACTGGACCGCCATGGATGCAGCCTTCAAGCGCCTGGGACTCTAGTACCCGCGCTTTCGACGAAAATCCGCCGCTGACGGTCAGCGCCTTTACCGCAGGACGTCATCCTGATGCTGCCCCAGCCGCGGGGCGGGACGGTCAAGTGACAGCTCGGCCCCAGAAAAGGTCATCGGGCTGCGCACGCCCGGCAACCCATCGGGTGCAATCTGCATCCCTCGCGCGATGACCTGCGGGTCGGCAAAGACCTCGGCCAGATCGTTGATGGGCCCCGCTGGAACCCCCTCCGCCTCGCAAGCTGCCAGAAGATCGGCCTTTGCCCAGGTCCGCGTTGCGGCCGTGATACGCTCGGACATCTCGGCCCGGTTCGCAATCCGGTCGGCGTTGGTCAGGAACTTCGGATCCGTGGCCATCCCCTGCAGGCCCAGGATCGCGCACAGCCGCTGGTACTGCCCGTCATTGCCCGTGGCCAGGATCAACCAGCCATCCTTGCAGTCGAAGACCGCGTAAGGCGCCAGATTCGGATGCGCGTTCCCCATCAGGCCCGGAGCCTTGCCGCTGGCCAGATAATTCATCGCCTGGTTGGCCATGATGCTGGTCGCCACGTCCAGAAGCGCCATGTCGATGTGCTGGCCTTCGCCTGTCCGCCCCCGCTGCACCAACGCCGCCAGGATCGCCGTCGCCGCATAGACTCCGGTGAAGATGTCCGTCACCGCCACGCCCACCTTCTGCGGCTGGCCATCTGCCGGGCCGGTCACGCTCATCAGCCCTGACATGCCCTGAATGATGAAGTCATACCCCGCCCGGTGCGCATAGGGCCCGGTCTGGCCAAAGCCGGTGATGCTGCAATAGATCAGTTTAGGGTTCACTCGGCGCAAGGACGCATAGTCCAGCCCGTACTTGACCAGCCCGCCGACCTTGAAATTCTCAATCACCACATCGGCACCCGCCACCAGCCGCCGCACGACCTCCTGCCCCTCGGGATCACGGAAGTCGCAGGTGACGGAGCGTTTCCCGCGGTTCGTCGCGTGGAAGTAGGCGGCCGTCTTTTCGCCCCCCGCCTCGATGAACGGCGGGCCCCAGCGCCGGGTGTCGTCGCCTTCGGGCGCCTCGACCTTGACCACATCCGCGCCAAGGTCGGCCAAGGTCTGCCCAGCCCAGGGACCAGCCAGAATCCGCGCCAGTTCGATGACGCGGATACCCTCCAGCGGTGCCGCCATCTCAGCCGGCCAGTTTGGCGTCGATGATGGCCTTCAGGTCCTCATAGGACATGTTCGAATGCTTCTCGCCATTGATGAAGATCGTGGGCGTTCCCTGGACCTCATCCGCGGCCATGTTCTTTTCGAACTGCGCGATCAGCGCCTCGGCCTGGGCCTGGTCATTCAGGCAGGCGTCCAAAGCGGCGTTGTCCAGCCCCGCTGCCAGCCCGATGGTGCGCAGGTTCTGCACGACCTGCATCGGGTCCTGCGAGGCCGCCCATTCCTGCTGCTGGTCGAACAGCATGTCGTGGATGCCGAAATACCGCATCTCGCCACCACAGCGCGCCACCATCGCCGCCCACAGGCCGTAGCGGTCAAAGTAGACCTCGCGTAGGGTGAAGTGTACCTTGCCGGTGTCGATGTAATCCGCCTTCAGCGACTTGAACACATTGGCATGGAAGTCTGCGCAATGCGGGCAGGTGTAGCTGGCATATTCGACGATCTTGACCGGGGCATCGGGCGACCCCAGCGAGAAATCTCCCGGCGCGGCCTCGGTCGTGGCAGTGCCGGTCTCCTGCGCCAGGGCAGGGGTCATCGCAGCCGTTGCGGCGGCGGCCAGGGCGATCATCGCGCGGCGGTTCAGTTTCAGCATCGTCAGGCGTCCTTTTTCATGCGCGAGCGAGTTAAGATGTTTTGCGCCAGCACTTCAAGCGCCGACCGCAAGCTCTGGTCACCGATGCCTTGCGCGGTCTCGCGGGCCTCGGCGGCGACGCGCGGGTCTGGTCCAGGCGTGGCCTTCGGCGCCGGAATGAACTCGGCTTGCCCCTCGGCAAAACCGGTGGCCGCCGTCTGCGTCAGGTGGATGTGGTTGATGGCATTGTAGCCGTAGACGGCATTGACCCGCTCCTTCAGCACCGGCAGCGCCATCTGCACCATCGGCGCTTCGCTGGCCTTGACCAGCAGGGTCAGCGTCGCCCCCATGCCCGCCTTGCCATAGCCGATCTTCACCGGCCGGGTCTTGCGCGCCATCTCCTCGCCTGCCACCTCGGCCCAATGGGTCAGAAGCCGCGCCACCGCAAAGCCCCGCGACTCGCCAGCGTTCCGCACAGCATCCTTCATCAGCCCAAAGGCCGGTTCGAACCCGCGGCGGCGGTGTTCAGGGTCAGGTGAGTTCAAGTCTTTCCGTGCCATTTGGCATCATTCTAACGCAGCCCGTCCGACCCGCCAGTGACTTTCCCTTGCAATCCGTAAAGTTCGCGTGACGCCGGCGCGACGTCCCCGAATTCTCGCAGAGACTTCCTCCCCTCTGGCCCTGCGGCAAAGACCCGCTATCTTCGGCCCAATGCAGGATACCCGCACTCTCAGCCAAGACCTCCTCGCCTGGTACGACCGCCACGCCCGCGTCATGGCCTGGCGCGTCTCGCCGCAGGACCGCGCCGCAGGCCTTCGCCCCGATCCCTACCGGGTCTGGCTGTCCGAGGTGATGCTGCAACAGACCACCGTTGCCGCCGTGAAGGACTACTTCCACCGGTTCACCGCCCGCTGGCCCACCGTGACCGCCCTCGCCGCCGCCGAGGACGCGCAAGTGATGGGCGAATGGGCGGGCCTTGGCTACTATGCCCGCGCCCGGAACCTTCTGAAATGCGCGCGCGCCGTGGTGACAGATCACGGCGGGCAATTCCCGACCGACCGCGAGCGCCTCCTGACCCTTCCCGGCATCGGCCCCTACACCGCCAGCGCCATCGCCGCCATCGCCTTTGACGAACCCGCCACGGTCGTCGACGGCAATGTCGAACGCGTGATGTCCCGCCTCTTTCTCGTCGAGACCCCGCTCCCCGCTGCCAAGCCGGAACTCACCGCGCTTGCCGCCAGCCTCACGCCCAGCCAAAGACCCGGAGACTATGCCCAGGCGGTGATGGACCTCGGCGCCACGATCTGCACGCCGCGCTCCCCGGCCTGCGGCCTGTGCCCCTGGTCGCAGGCCTGCATGGCACGCGCCGCCGGTGTTCAGGCCGACCTCCCGCGCAAGTCGCCAAAGCCCGAGAAGCCCACCCGGCGCGGCACGCTCTGGCTCGGTCACCGCGACGGCGCGATGCTGTTGGAACGCCGCCCCGAAAAGGGCCTCCTCGGTGGCATGCTGGGCTTTCCCGGCGACGGCTGGGACGGCGGCGGGGGACCTGCGCCCGGCGATGGCGACTGGCGCGATATCGGCGAGGTCCGCCACACCTTCACCCATTTCCACCTGATCCTGACTGTCCGGACCGCCCGGATCGACAGTCCCACCACCCGGGGCGACTGGGTTGCCCGCGCCGCCTTCCGCCCGGCCGACCTGCCCACCGTCATGCGCAAGGCCTGGGACCTTGCCCGCGCCCATCTGGACTGACCGCTCCGAAACACCTGATCTTTCTGTGAAAACTCTCCTCTACTCTGCGACGTAACGGCAGTTGAGCGGCCCGCACGTTCCGCTAGACTGCGGGCATGACGTCGCTTCCCTCCGCGCTTCCGTTCTGGCTTTCGCTCTGCCTGCCGCCGCTGGCCTTGCTTGGCATGACCCAGGGCGGGTGGACCGTTGCCCTCCTGCCGCTGGCCACCTGGTGGCTGTTTACGGTCCTCGATGCGCTGACCGGGTTGAACAAGGCGAACCCCGACCCTCAGACGGACGAAGGTCTGCTGACCTGGCACCGGGCCGTCACTGTCATCTGGTTTCCGATCCAGTTCAGTCTGCTGACCATGATGCTGTGGTATGTCCCCCAGGCCGACCATCTGACTGTGGTCGAGAAGTTCTTTCTCTTCTTCGGCATGGGCGTGGTGTCGGGCACCGTCGGCATCAACTACGCCCATGAACTCATGCACCAGAAATCGCGGCTGGAACGCTGGCTGGCCGACCTTCTGCTCGCCAGCGTGCAGTATTCGCATTTCCGGTCAGAGCATCTTCGGGTGCATCACACCTATGTCGGCACCCCGCGCGATCCCGTCACCGCACGCTACAATGAAGGCTTCCACCGCTTCCTGCCGCGTGTCCTGTGGCAATGCCATCGCTCGGCCTGGAAGGCGGAAAAGGCCATGCTCGCGCGGCGTGGCTTGCCCTGGTGGCACCGCTCGAACCCGTTCTGGCGCTATGCCGTGCTGCAGACTGGCTTTCTGGTTCTGGCCTGGACCTTGGGCGGCTGGTTCGGCCTGTGGCTTTACTTCGTGCAGGCCACGACAGCGATCTGGCAGCTGGAACTGGTGAACTACATCGAACACTACGGCCTGACCCGCCGCCACCTCGGCAACGGCAAGTACGAACATGTCCAGCCGCATCACAGCTGGAACGCCGAACACCGGGCCTCGAACTGGCTGCTCATCAACCTCCAGCGTCATTCCGACCATCACTACAAGCCCGACCGCCGCTACCCTGTGCTGCAAACCTACCCCGAGGCTGAGGCCCCGCAACTGCCCTACGGCTATCCGCTGATGACCATGGCGGCCATGGTTCCGCCCTTGTGGAAGCGGATCATGAACCGCCGCGTCAAGGCCTGGCGCAAGCGGCATTATCCCGACATCAAGGACTGGCACGCATACAACAAGGGGCTCAATCCGGTCGCCGCCTAGCCCGCTGTCGACAGGCACACAGTTCTCCACCCTTGACACATACCGATCAGTTGGTATGTTTCTTGGCATCGCCCGGGCCCCTCACCTGTGGCACCGCCTGCCGGAGGGTCACCGTGAAGCTGTACTATTCCCGCAATCTCAATCCTCGCGTTGCCGTCGCGGTGGCGCGGTACCTTGGGTCTCCGGTGGATCTCGTGGCCGCCTCGCCCATGCATCCGGATCGGCAGGAAGCGTTCCGCCTGATCAACCCGAATACCCGTGTCCCGGTCCTGACCACGCCCGAACGCAACTACTGGGAGGCTGACGCCATCGCCTGCAAGCTTTCGGCTCTGGCCGGGTCCGATTTCTGGCGTACCGGCGACAGCCAGCCCGAGATGGTGATGTGGATCTCCTGGGCCACGCACCACCTGAACCGCGCCGGGGATGTGTTCTATTTCTGGAAGCTGATCGCGCCGACCTTCATGGACGACCAGCCCGACCAGTCCGTCTTTGACGAGGCGATGGGCGACTGGCAGCAGTTCATGGGCGTCCTTGACGGTCAGCTGTCCGGCCGGACCTGGCTGGTCGACAACCGGCTTTCCTATGCCGACTTCCGGGTCGCGACCTGCTTTCCCTTCGCCGCCGCCGCGGGTCTGCCGATCGACGACTATCAGCAAGTCCGGCGTTTGGCCGATCAGTTGAACCAGATCGACGCCTGGCGCGACCCGTTTGCCGGATTGGCCTAACAGACCACTTCGATCAGACGGGGGCCACGCTGCGCCATCGCCTCGGCAAAAGCCGCATTGAACCCCGCCATGTCAGCAACCCGCACCCCGGCCACGCCGTGCCCCTTGGCCCGAACATGCGGCTGATGTTGCGCCCGACTTCGCGCACACCCACTGCCGCCAACTCGTCCCGCAGGATCTGGTAGCCGCGGTTCGCAAAGATCACGACCGTCACGTCCAGCCCCTCGCGCGCCATCGTCCACAGCGACTGCAGCGTGTACATTCCCGACCCGTCGCCCTCCAGCACCACGACCTTGCGGTCCGGACAGGCCACCGCCGCGCCCACGGCATTCGGCAAGCCAAAGCCGATCGATCCGCCCGTGATCGTCAGCGCATCATGCCCCCGCGCCCGCTTCAGCCCCGGCGCAAGGTAGTACGAGGCCGAAATCCCCTCATCCACCACCACTGCATTGTCCGGCATCAGGGCCGCCACCGCCTCGCCGACTTTCGTAAGCGTAAGGTCGCCCTCGGGCAGCGCCGGCAGGTCGAGCGTCACGAAATCCTCCGGCCCCAGTTCCGCCTCGCCCAGCTCCTCTGCCAAGGCCTGCAGGGTCCAGCCGATGTCCATGTCGGCCGAACAAAGGTCGATCAGCCGGGTGTCCGGATCGTCAGGGGTGGACGGCAATCCCGGATAGGCAAAGAACCCCGCCGGCCGCGAGGTGCCACACAAGACCAGCGCCGGGGCACCCTTGAGCAAATTCTGGTTCTCCGGGGTCCGGTAGGCCATCCGCTCGATCTTCACCGCCCCCGTCCCGCGTCGGAACCGGCTGACGAAGAACGGCTGCATCAGCCGCGCCCCCGCCGCCTTGGTCAGCCGCTTGGCCAGAAGGCCAAGATCCGACCACAGGACCGGCCCATCCACAAGAAGCACCGCCCCCGGCTGGCGCAGCGCCCGGGCAGCAGCAGCGATCTCGTCCGGCAAAGGACGGCGCAGCAGCGGCGGCGGCGGGGCCACCGCATGTCCCTCCGCCGGGTCCCAGGCCATGTTCGCGGGCAGGATCAGCGTCGCAATCTGCCCGTTCTTCGCCCGTGCCGCCTGCACCGCATCCGCCGCATCGCTGGCCACCCGTCCCGGTTCCGACACCACCCGCGTCCAGTGCGACACGGCCTGACTGACCCCGACCGTATCTCCCTTCAGCGGCGCCTCGAACCGCAGATGATAATCCGCATGGTCGCCCATGATGTTCAGCACACCCGACTGCGCCTTCCGCGCGTTGTGCAGGTTGGCAAAGGCATTCCCGAACCCCGGCGCCAGATGCAGCAAAGTGGCGGCGACCTCTCCCGACATCCGGAAGTAGCCGTCCGCCGCGCCGGAGACCCCGCCCTCGAACAGACAAAGGATGCAGCGCATCTCCGGATGCCGGTCCAAGGCCGCCACGAAATGCATCTCGGACGTGCCGGGATTGGCAAAGCAGACCCGGATGCCGCTTGCCAGCAAGGTCTGCACCAGGGTCTCTGCACCGTTCATGTCCGCATCCTTCGTTGTCTGTTCCGATTGACCGCGATTTCCGGCGGAAAGCAACCTGCGCAACCGGAAATCTACCGCCAGGGATTCCACTCAATCTCCGCTGTAGCGCCACACTTTTGCCCTTTCGGAAACGCTCTTTGCTATAGTGCCGCGTGGAAGGGTCAAGGAAGCCGAGATGAAATCAGCAGCAGGCATCGTTCCGCTGGACTTGGAACCGCGTGAGGCCCCCGCCCCGGCCCGCCTTCCCCGGGTCACTCTGGTCGTGCCGGTCTACAACGAAGAGGCCAGCATCGCGATCTTCCTGCAAAAGGTAGACGAGACCACCGCCGAGATCGGCCCCTCGGTCTGCTTCGACATCCTCTTCGTCAACGACGGCAGCCGCGACAAGACCGAGCGCCTGATCCTGGCCGAGGCGGCACAGCGCGACGACATCTCGCTGATCAGCTTTTCCCGCAACTTCGGGAAAGAGGCCGCGCTGACCGCTGGCCTGCACCACGCCACCGGCGATGCCGTGATCCCGCTCGACGTCGACCTGCAAGACCCGCCCGAAGTCATGGCCGAGATGATCCGCCGCTGGCAAGGCGGGGCAAAGCTTGTCAACGCCCGCCGCTCGCGCCGCGATGCCGACACCTGGCTGAAGAAGGCCACGGCAAACACCTTCTACCGCCTTTTCAACGCCTTGGCCGAACAGCCCATTCCCCGCGACGTCGGCGACTTCCGCCTGATGGACCGCGAGGTCGTCCAAGCCATCCGCCAACTGGGCGAACGGTCGCGCTGCAACAAGGCGCTGTTTTCCTGGGTCGGCTTCGAGACTGAGGAAGTCACCTATGAACGCCCGCCCCGCGCCGCCGGGGAAAGCCAGTGGAGCTATTGGAAGCTGACCAAACTGGCGCTGGACGCGATCTTTTCCTCCTCGACCGTGCCGCTGCGGATCTGGACCTATGTCGGCATGATGATGGCGCTGGTCTCGCTGGCCTATTCGGCCTTCCTGTTCCTGCGCACCCTCATCTTCGGCATCGACGTCCCCGGCTATGCCTCGACCGTGATCCTGATCCTGATCTTCGGCGGGCTGAACATGTTCGCGCTTGGGATCATCGGCGAATATGTCGGACGCATCTACACCGAGGTCCGGCAACGCCCGCTTTACGTCGTGCGCGCCCATCACGCCTCTGAAAAATCCGGTCTCTGACGTGTCGTCCGGTCCGGGGTATCTGACCACCGCCATGGTTGGGCGTCTTGTGCGCTTTGGCGGCGTCGGCATCGTGGCAACGCTGGTGCACACGCTTGTCGCACTCGCCCTCGAACGCTGGGCAAGCCTGCCGCCCCAAGGCGCCAATCTGATCGGCTTTCTGGCCGCAGTTCAGGTGTCCTACTTCGGCCACGCCCGCTTTACCTTTGGCGTCGATCCCCGCTCGGCCGATCAGTTCCTGCGCTTCTTCATCGTGGCCCTCACCGGCCTGGCCGCCAGCAGCGGGATCGTCTGGCTGGTGACCTTGCAACTCGGGTACGACTTCGCGCTTGCCATGCTGCTGGTCGCCTGCATCGTTCCCGTGGTCACCTTCGCCGCCGCGCAACTCTGGGTCTTTCGCGAGGCGACGAACCCGGCCGGGGCGACCTGGCTTGGCCTTGCCATGGCGCTGGCGGTTCCCCTGGGCCTTGTGATCCTGTCCTGGAACCGGGCGCTGACCGACGATGTGGCCTGGTACGTGATCGCGACCCGCGACTGGCTGGCCGGGGCCGAGCTTTACCGCGACATCATCGAGGTGAACCCGCCGCTCAACTTCTACTACACCGTCCCCGCGATCCTGGTCGCCGACGGCTTGGGACTGACCGACACGAACGCCCAGTACGTTGTCACCGCCGCGCTGGTCCTTGGATCGCTGCTCTGGTGCCGCGCCATCATCCGGGCCGACCTTTCCCTGTCCCCGCACCGACAGGCGCTTCTGGTCCTCGGGGTTGGGGCCGCCATGGTGATTCCGGCGCTCGACAGCATCGGGCAGCGCGAGCAGACCCTTGTGATCCTCATGATGCCCTGGCTGATCGGGCAGCTTTCCCCGGTTCCCGCCCGGCCCCGCTCCGAACTGGCACGCGCCCTGGTCGCGGCCTTCGGGATGTGCGTAAAGCCGCATTTCGTGCTGTTCCCGATTGCCATCACCCTGCTGCACATGGCTCAGCGCCGGTCGCTGGCCCCGATCCTGTCCGTGTCGAACCTGACCTTCCTTGCCGTCGGTCTGGCCTATGTGGGTTACGTGGCACTGGTCCACCCCGCGCGGCCTATCCCAAGGTCTTCCTGCTGCTTCTGCCCTGCCTGCTGGCGCTGCGCGACCAGGCGAACCGCAAAGGACCCGGCCCTTTCGTGGCCGCCACGTTTGCCGGTTTGGCGTGCTATCTTCTGCAGGGCACGGGCTTTGCCTATCACCTCATCCCGCTGACCGCGTTCGGGATGGTGGCCTGCCTTCTGGTTCTTCTGCAAACGCGGGAC
>JALOTD010000077.1 GCA_025458105.1 Tabrizicola sp.
CGAAATCCTATCACCTGAAGAAGGCCCCGAAATGACCCATAACGTCCCCAACCGGAACTGGTCCTACCCCACCGCGATCAAGTTCGGCGTCGGCCGGATCGCGGAGCTGGCCGACCACGCGAAAAGCATCGGCCTGACGAAGCCGCTCCTTGTGACCGACAAGGCGCTGGCGTCGCTGCCGATCACCAAGAATGCCCTCGACGTGCTGGACGCCGGGGGCCTGGGCCGCGCGGTCTTTTCCGACGTGGACCCGAACCCGAACGAGATCAACATGGCAGCCGGGATCGAGGTCTACCTTGCCGGCGGCCATGACGGGGTGATCTGCTTCGGCGGCGGCTCGGCGCTGGACCTCGGCAAAATGATTGCCCTCATGGCGCACCAGCCGAAGAAGCTGAAGGTCTGGCAGCTGGAGGATATCGACGACTGGTATACCCGGGCGGACGCCTCGAAAATCGCGCCGATCATCGCGGTGCCGACGACGGCGGGGACCGGGTCCGAAGTGGGCCGGGCGGGGGTGCTGACGAACTCGGAAACCCACAAGAAGAAGATCATCTTCCACCCGAAACTGATGCCCGCCGTCACGATCTGCGACCCGGCGCTGACCACCGGGATGCCAAAGTTCATCACCGCCGGGACCGGTATGGACGCGCTGGCGCATTGCCTGGAGGCCTACAGCAGCCCCTTCTACCACCCGATGTCCCAGGGCATCGCGCTGGAAGGGATGCGGCTGGTGTTCGAGAACTTGCCCAAGGTCTATGCCGACCCGGGCGACCTCGACGCCCGCGCGCACATGATGTCGGCGGCGGCGATGGGGGCGGTGGCGTTCCAGAAGGGCCTCGGGGCCATCCATAGCCTCAGCCACCCGATCGGGGCGGTCTACAACACCCACCACGGCACGACGAACGCGGTGGTGATGCCGATGGTGCTGGACTTCAACCGCAAGGCCGTGAAGGACCGGCTGGCCTCAGCAGCCGCCTATTGCGGGATCAAGGGCGGCTACAAGGGGTTCTACCAGCGGATCCTGGACCTGCGGGAAACGCTGGATATCCCGAAGAACCTGACCAAGCTGGGCGTCAAGGACCCCGACCTCGACACTCTGACCAAGATGGCGCTGGAGGACCCCTCCTGCGGCGGCAACCCGGTCAAGATGACCAAGAAGAACACCCGCGCGCTGTTTGAGGCTTGCCTGTAAGACGTGGGCAGATTGCCCACCCTACAGATTTCGAGTGACCATGGTGCTGCGGGAAAGAACGGAGATTGCAGTGGTCGGGGCCGGGGTCATCGGCCTCACCATCGCATTGGAACTGATCGACCGGGGCCACGAGGTGGTCTTGGTCGATCCCGGCCAGCCCGGCATGGGCGCAAGCTACGGCAATGCCGGAACCATTGCCGCCTATGCCACCAGCCCGGTCGGCACGCCCGATGTCCTGCGCGATCTGCCTTCGCTGCTCTTGTCGAAGACCTCGCCCCTCGCCATCCGGCACCGGGCGTTGCCTGGTCTTGCGCCCTGGCTCTTCCGTTTCCTCTGGCAATCCTTGCCTGCCCAGGCCGAGCGGAATGCCCGAGCGCTGGCTGCCTTGCTTGTCGATGCGCCTGACCGTTGGGACAAACTTGCCCTGCGGGTTCAGGGGGCGGGAATCCTGCAACGACGTGGCTGTCTTTACCTGTACGAGACGCCTGAGGCGCTGGCCGCAGCCGAACGTAAGATGGCCAGGCGCCGCGCATTGGGGGTCGAGGTAGAGCTGGTCGGACCTGACCGCCTGGCAGAACTGGAGCCGACCCTGCCCCGAAGACTGGTCGGGGCGGCCTATTTTCCCAAAGCGACGTTTCTGGACGACCCGGGCCGGATGATGGGACTGATCGCGCAGCACGTGCTGTCGAAAGCGCGTCACTTGCGGTTCGGCGTCGACCGTCTCACGCGCAGACCGGATGGGGTGGTCGTCGAGGGGCCAGGCCTGCATCTGCATGCCCGAAAGGTCGTGATCGCAGCCGGCGCCCATTCCCGCGCGCTTGCGGCCCAAGCCGGGGACCGCATCCCTTTGGACACCGAACGGGGCTATCATGTGGAATGGGATATGGCCGAGCCCCTGCTAAGCCGCCCGACCTGCCCCACGGCCAGGGGGTTCTACTTCTGCCCAATGGCTGGGCGACTGCGGGTGGCGGGGACGGTCGAACTGGGCGGGCTGCATCTGCCGCCGTCACCACACCGGATCGCCCGATTGATCGAGGGGGCGCGGGCTTTCTTCCCGGACCTCGGCACCCCGGACCGGGAATGGATGGGCTTCCGACCCTCGATCCCAGACAGCCTGCCGGTGATCGGGCCATCGCGAGGCGGAGCAGACGTGGTCCTGGCCTTCGGTCACGGACATCTGGGCGTAACGCTGGCTCCGGTCACGGCCGACCTTGTTGCCGAAGCTTTGTCGGGCAAGGCCAGTTCACTTCACCATCTGGGGTGCGCGCCCACCCGGTTCAGGCAATAAAAAACCGGCAAGGCCATGGGCCACGCCGGTTCTATGGATTTGAATGGCCCGTAGTATACAGGCCTGACCTCAGTTACCCGCGGCGGTGACGGTGGTCGGGGTCGGTTCGTCGTCATCCCCGCCGCACAGGGCGACGCAGAGGACAACGCCGACCAGAAGCAACGGCAGGATGCCAACCGAGGAAGCGGGCTTCTCGGCCACGACTTCCGGCTCTTCGACAACGGTCACCGGGCCGCCCGCAAAGGCAGTCGATGCGCTGAGCGCCAGCGAAACAGCAAGGATCGGGGCAACAATCTTGTTCATGGCTTTGTCAGTCCTTTGTTAGGGTAGGAAGCGACCGCCAAGCGGACGGCCACTTCTTTTCACAGGGCTTATTGGTTGTCGACCGTCTGTCCGCCGCCGGTCTCTTCGTCGTCACCACCACACAGGGCGACGCAGAGAACAACGCCAACCAGGAGAAGCGGCAGAATGCCAACCGAGGAAGCAGGCTTTTCAGCGACAACTTCCGGCTCTTCCACGATGGTGACCGGGCCGCCGGCATAGGCGGTCGAGGCAGAAACCGCCATAGCCGCAACAAGCGCAGTGCCGAGGATTTTCTTCATGCTAGTACTCCTTTTTCAGGCGATCAGTTTGCGTAGGTTCAGGCTCAGGTCACGAGCCCAAGACATGATGTCTGCTTAGCCGCGCACATCCGCTTCGTCATCGTCCCCGCCGCACAGCGCAACACAAAGGACAACGCCGACGAGCAGCAGCGGCAGGATCCCGACCGACGAAGCCGGCTTCTCGGCAACAACTTCCGTCTCTTCGACGATAACAGGACCACCGGCGTGGGCCGTAGCGGCAGAAAGAACCATTGCCGACGCAAGGGCGGAAGCGAGCAGCTTTTTCATCAGATTGGACTCCTATTGGGATTATCCCATGTCGCAGCGACACGGATTTACACATGCGCAGGCTATCGCTGCTCTTGTCCGGTCTCAAACAGTTTTGGTGAACGGGCCATAAGGCAGTTCATTTCTGTTGCAGTTCAGCAAACATCCCTGCGGAATCTTCGGTGCGCAGACGTGGGCGCGAAATGGAAAGGGCTGGGCCGACCAAAGGTCAACCCAGCCCAAATCTACACATCTGCCCGATGGGCAGTTACCCGATCACTGAGCCGGGGTATCGTCGTCGCCGCCGCACAGAGCGACGCAGAGAACAACGCCGACGAGCAGCAGCGGCAGGATGCCGACGGACGAAGCGGGCTTTTCAGCAACGACTTCCGGCTCTTCGACGACGGTGACCGGGCCACCAGCGGTGGCTGCCGAGGCGCCGAGGGTCAGGGCCATGACCGAGGCGATGAGTTTTTTCATGATATGCTCCGAATGTTAAGACGTTCCCGTCAGGCCGACAGGGCGTGCCAAACCATAGAGAGGGCCTACAGAGTCGGCAATCGGTAACGCCGAATTCATTTCGCCCCACCTGCAAACGTTGCGGGAATAGCACAAGGAGAAGCCGTTTCTGCGATCAGAACATGCCTGGCACAACCTGATCCGGCGGGCGATGGCCATCCGCAAAGGTCTTGATGTTGACGATCACCTTCTCGCCCATCTCGATTCGCCCCTCGATCGTCGCCGACCCCATATGTGGCAGCAGGACGACGTTCGGCAACTCGCGCAGCCGGGGATTGAGGTCGACACCGCGTTCGTAGACATCCAGGCCGGCACCGGCCAGTTCCCCCGCGCGCAGGGCGCGCGTCAGCGCGTTTTCATCCACGACTTCGCCACGTGAGGTGTTCACCACGACGGCCGATGGCTTCATCAGCTTCAGCCGCCTGGCGTTCAGAAGGTGAAAGGTCGATGGCGTATGCGGACAGTTGACCGACAGGATGTCCATCCGGGCGAGCATCTGGTCCAGGCTTTCCCAATATGTCGCCTCAAGCTCGGCCTCGATCTCGGGGCGTAGCCGCTTGCGATTGTGATAGTGCACCTGCAGCCCGAAGGCCCGCGCCCGACGAGCCACGGCCTGGCCGATTCGCCCCATGCCAAGGATCCCCAGACGCCGCCCAGCCAGCCTGCCGCCGAGATTGGCCATTGGCGACCAGCCGGTCCAGCCGCCGGACTGCATCAGCGCGAGGCCCTGGGGAATCCGGCGGGTCACAGACAGGATCAGCGCCATCACCATGTCGGCTGTATCGTCGGTCATGACCCCCGGTGTGTTCGATACCAGGATGCCGCGCTGACGCGCCGTAGCGACATCGATATGGTCGACCCCAGCCCCGTAGTTGGCGATCAGCTTCAACCGGTCGCCCGCTTGCGCCAGAAGGCCCGCGTCTATCGTATCGGTGATCGTCGGCACCAGCACATCGGCTTGCCGCATCGCTTTGGCCAATTCCTCGCGCGTCATCGGCTGGTCAGGGTCGCGCAGAGTGACGTCGAACAACTCTTTCATCCGGGTCTCGACGACATCGGGCAAGCGTCGCGTCACGACCACAGTCAGGCGGGCGGCTGGCATGTCTGTTCTCCCCGACACTTCCAAATCCTGCGTCCTTGGGGCAAGGTAGACAAAGCGGGGCGATGCACAAGCCCCGGCACAAGTGTCGCTGGCGCCAGAGGCGGCCATGAAGGCAGGGCAAATGCGCATGTATCCAGTTCTGCAGGCACTTTTGCTTGGCCTGTTGGTCTTCGTCTCTCCGCTGTCCGCGCAGGAGACCACGCCGGACCCAAGTGCCGACCCCGGGGTGACAAAGCCCCCGGAAAAGCAGTGCCAGCCCGATATCGGCTGCGTCACCAACCTGCCCTTGCCGCGATTTGTGTCCCTGAAGGGCAGTGAGGGCAACGCCCGCCGCGGTCCAGGCCTGACGCACCGGATCGACTGGGTGTTCACGCGGGCGGGCATGCCCCTTCGCGTGACCGCAGAATTCGAGAACTGGCGTCGTGTCGAAGACCAGGACGGCGCCGGGGGATGGGTCCACTATTCGCTGTTGTCGGGCGTGCGCACCGTGCTCGTCACTTTGGACATGGCCGAAGTTCGTGACGCCCCCAGCGAAACAGCGACCGTCGTTGCTCAGGCCGAAATGGGGGTGATCGGGCGCATTCTGGAATGTCAGCCCGCCTGGTGCCGCGTTGTACTGGACGGACAGCGGGGTTGGCTCCCGAAGACAGCGATCTGGGGCGCGGCGGACAATGAAGTCATCGAGTGACCGCAAGACACGCGGCTCGCGGCATGACGGCAGGGGTGTCCGACTTGCAGTCTCGGCGGGTCTGGCCTCTGTCCTGGTGGCAGCGACTCTGGTCGGGCTGAAGCTTTGGGCGCTGGCGGAAACCGGTGCCTTGTCCATCGCCGCCTCGCTGGCTGACAGTGCGCTTGACCTGATGATGTCGCTTGGGGCTGCGGCGGCCATTGTCTATGCCGCCCGGCCTGCCGACGAAGACCATGCCTTCGGTCATACTTCGGCCGAGGATCTGGCGGCGCTGGCCCAGTCCATCTTCATCCTGACCTCGGCCGGGGTCATCGGCTGGGCGGCGATTGCCCGCCTGATAGCACCGGAAGCGCCAGTTCTGGCAGCGGAAGGCCACGGGATGCTGGTGATGGTCGCCTCAATCGTCCTGACGCTCGGGCTGGTCTGGTGGCAAGGCCGCGTTGCCCGCGCCACCGGCAGCAAGGTCGTTGCGGCAGACCGGCTGCACTATCTGGGCGATCTCCTGCCCAGCCTTGGGGCCATCGTCGCGCTCTGGGCCTCCAGCCGCTACGGACTTGGCTCAATCGACGCGGTTGTGGCACTGGCTGCCTCTGGCATCATGATCTTCGGTGCGCTCAGGATCGGCAAATCCGCCTGGGACGCGCTGATGGACCGCACCGCAGACCCGAAGATCGTGGCCGGGATCAGCGCCATCGCCCGCGACTGGCCGGGGGTGCGCGGCTTTCACGACCTGAAGACGCGGACGGCGGGCAGCCGGGTCTTCGTGAATCTCCACATCGAGCTTGACGGCGACCAATCCTTGCGCGAAGCCCATGATATCGGTGCCGGACTGCGCCGCGCGATCATCGAAGCATACCCGCAAGCAGATGTGATCATTCACAAAGATGTCTTTGCAGGTTAGGTTGGTGATGCATCTTCGCTTGACTTTGCCCCGCACGCGCGCAAATTGCTCACGCGTATAATTACGGACAGACCATGGAGCCCTCCCGCCGCGCCTACCGTCGCGCAAGCGAAGAAACCCGACGCGCCGACCTGATCGCCGCAACCCAGGCGCTTGTCGCCGAGGGCGGGCCCTCTGCGGCGACCGTCCGGGCAATCGCGGCCCGCGCGGGCGTCACCGCCGGCCTGATCCGGCACTATTTCCAGTCCAAGGACGAATTGACGCGCGCGGCCTACCGGTCACTGATGGATGGGATGACCGCCAAGGGCTCTGCCGCATTGGAAGGGGTTGGCGCCTCGCCCGAAGAGCGTCTGGCGGCCTTTGTCTCTGCCTCGTTGCGGCCCCCGGTCCTTGATCTGGGGGCGGTCGTGCTTTGGGCCGGATACATGCACAAGATCCGCAATGACGCCGACCTACAAGCCGTCCACGAGGCGTCCTACACCGCCTATCGCGACACCTTGCAGGGTCTGATCGCAGCCCTGCAGCGGGATGTGCCCGAACAGCGGTTGCGGGGCGACGCCATCGCCTGCAATGCGGTTATCGATGGCCTTTGGCTGGAAGGGTCTATCCTGCCCCACTGTTTCGCACCGGGCGAGATCGTGACCCTCGGCCTGACCTCGGTCGGCGCAATCCTGGGTGTCGACCTGATTGCCCATTCCCAAATGCTTCCCGATCCTGGAAAGACCCTGGCATGAGATATGCGTCCGTCACTGATCGTCTGGCTGGCCTTGGCGGCGCGAAATGGGCGGTCCATGCCCGCGCCCGCGCGATGAAGGCCGCCGGGGAAGAGATCATCGAGCTTACGATCGGCGAACCCGACGTTCCCACGCCCGAACTTTTGACGCAGGCGGCGGCGCGGTCGATGCGGTCTGGCCGGACCGGCTATTCCAACGGGCGGGGCGAGCCTGGGGTCGTCGCAGCCCTTGCCGCCCGCTATTCCGCGCGGCGCGGGCGTCCTATCGGGCGCGACCAGATCATGTGCCTGCCCGGCACGCAGACGACGCTGTACGCGATCCTGCGCACCCTGGTCGAGGCGGGGGACGAGGTGCTGCTGGGCGACCCGATGTATGCCACCTATGAAGGCCTGATTGCGCAGACGGGCGCGCGCATGGTGCCGGTGCCGCTGCGGCCCGAGCATGGGTTCCGCATGCAGGTGGCCGATGTCCTGCCCCGGATCACGCCGCGCAGCCGGGTCCTGTTCCTGAACACGCCGCACAATCCGACCGGCGCCGTCCTGCGGGCCGAGGATGTGCGCGCCCTGGGCGAAGTGGCGAAAGCGCATGACCTTTGGATAATCTCGGACGAGGTCTACGAGGATCTGGTCTTCCCCGGCGTCACCTTCACTTCTCCCCTGGACTTTCCCGATCTGGCCGAGCGCGTGGTGGTTGCCTCGTCGATCTCGAAGTCGCATGCAGCACCAGGGTTCCGGTCTGGATGGTGCGTAGGCCCCGCCAAATTCTGTGAGCGGCTCTTGCCACTTTCAGAAACCATGCTTTTTGGCTCGCAACCCTTCATAGCCGACATGACGGAACTTGCAGTTTCCGAACCTTCGCCGGTTGCTGGCGGAATGGCCGAACGCTTCGCGCGTCGCGCCGCCGTGATTGCGCAGGCCCTGTCGGGCCTGAATGGGCTTCATGTGCACCAGCCCGAAGCCGGGATGTTCGCGCTGATCGATGTCCGGGCCACCGGCCTGTCGGGTGAGGCCTTTGCCCTGGGGCTTCTCGACGGGCAGAAGGTCGCGGTCATGCCGGGCGAAAGTTTCGGTGCGGGCCTGAACGGCTGGCTGCGGCTAAGCCTGACGCAACCGGACGACCGTATCGCCGAAGCCTGCCAACGTATCGCCGCCCACGCGGCCCGGGCCCTGGAGACCGCAGCATGAGCACCGTCGGCATCCGTCTGGTCGAAGGGCTGATCGCCCGCGGCATCGACACGGTCTTCGGAATTCCCGGGGTGCACACGATAGAACTCTACCGCGGGCTGGCCGCTGCCGGGGACAAGATCCGCCATGTCACCCCGCGTCATGAACAGGGGGCGGGCTTCATGGCGGACGGCTATGCCCGGATCACCGGCAAACCTGCCGCAGCTTTCGTCATCACCGGCCCCGGTCTGACCAACACGATCACCGCAATGGCGCAGGCGCGGGCAGACTCTGTCCCGATGCTGGTCGTCTCGGGCCTGGGACGCAGCGACACGCTGGGCAAGGGACTTGGGCGGCTGCACGAACTGCCCGATCAGGGCGCGATGATCGCTACGCTGTGCCATACCGAGACAGTGACCGACCCGAAGAAACTGGGCGAGGTGCTGGACCGCGCCTTTGCCGCGATGACGGCGGGGCGACCGGGGCCCGCGCATATCCAGATTTCTACCAACATGATGGGGCAGCCCTGCCCCGCCTTGCCGCCACCAACCGCGCCGGGCGTTGCCGTACCCCTGCCGCTCGGGCGGATGCGCAGCGTGGCGAACACTCTGAACAATGCCGAAAAGATCGTGATCCTTGCCGGCGGCGGCATTCGCCGGGCCGAGACTGACCTGCGCAAACTTGCTGAAATGCTGGACGCACCGGTTGTCCTGACCGCAAACGCGAGGGGTGCCATGCATGGTCACCGGCTGTGCGTGCCGGCCTCGCCCAGCCTGAACGCCGTTCGAACGCTGATCGCCGGGGCCGATCAGATCCTCGCCATCGGGACCGAGATCGGGCCGACCGACTATGACGTCTATGCCAAGGGCGGTGTGCCGGACCTGTCTGGCATGATCCGCATCGACATCTGTGCCGACCAGCTGGCGCGCCATCCGGCGAAGATGCCGATCAAGGCCGATGCCGGGCCGATGATGGCAGCCCTTCTGCCGATGGTCCTGCCTGCAAACCGAGAGGGACTGCGGCGGGCCGAAGCAACCCGCAACGCGGCTCGTGCCGAATTGGCGGCGATCTCCGAGGCTCTGCCCGGGCAACTGGAAATGGTCGAGGCGATCCGCAACGCAATGCCAGGTTCGATCATCGTGGGCGACAGCACTCAACCCGTCTACGCTGCCAACCTGTACTATGACCACGATGTCCCGGGCGGCTGGTTCAATGCAGCAACCGGCTACGGCGCGCTTGGCTATGCGCCGGGGGCTGCGGTCGGGGCGGCCCTTGCGGCCCCGGGGGCTGCGGTCGTCTGTCTGATCGGCGATGGCGGGCTCCAGTTCAGCCCAGGCGAGCTGAAGACCGCCGTCGATGAAAAGCTGCCGATCACCTATGTCGTCTGGAACAACGCAGGCTTCCGCGAGATCGAAGAGGCGCTGCGCCAGGCCAAGGTCGACCCAGTCATCGGGTGCAACCCGACCCCGGTCGACATGGAAGATTTCGCGGCCGCCTACGGCATACCTTTCGCCCAGATCCCGCCAGACCCGGCCGAGTTGATCGACATCCTGGAAACCCCCTTTGACGGGCCGCGCTTTCTGGAGATTCAGGTTCTCTGACGCTGCAACAGCGGGGCAATCAGGAAGACCGCGCCCACCAGCACCGCAGCCCAGACAAAGGCCATGCGCAGCCCGAAAGTCCCGGCAATCAGTCCCAGAAGCGGCGGCCCCAGGAAGTAACCCAGATAGCCAAGCTGGGTTGCCCGTGCCACGGCGCGGGCGCGGGCTTCGGGGCGGCTCAGTTGCCCCACCAGCGAAAAGGCCGTCGGCGCCAGGACCGAGGCGCCGATCCCCATGATGATGAACCCGAGGTATGCCCCGCCCGGCCCCCCGGCTTGGCTCGCGATCAGCGCACCGATGGCGGCAATGACCGCGCCGACCCGCAACAGGGTGAAGGGATCAACGCGACCGGCCAGCCACTGCCCGCCGAGCCGCGCGAAACCCATGGTCAGCGCCAGGGCCGCCGGGCCGGCCGCGCCTTCCTCCGGGCTGCCGCCCAAGGTCTTCTCGATATGCAGGGCCGACCAGTTCTCGGCCGCATTTTCGGTCATGAAGGCAATCAGGACGATCCCGCCGCCGATAATCGGGACCAGACCCAGCGGCAAGGCACTGCCATCCCGGGGTTTCCGCAAGCCCTCGATCCGGCCGTCGCGATCCAGTGTCAGAAGGGCGCAAATCAGCCCGACCCCCGCCATCGTGCCCATCACCCAGGCAGGCCCCCAGCCCGCCCCGCGCATGGCCCCGGTCAGTATCGCCCCACCCGCGTAGCCGAAGGAATAGACCGCATGCGCAAGGTTCATCAGATGCACGCCCCGCGCGGTTTCCATCGCCGCGACACGGGCGTTCATCAGGACATCGGTCAGCCCGGTCGCCGCCCCCGCGCAAGCCATCGCCAGCGGGAACATCCAGATGACGCTGGCCTGCCCCGGCAATGCAAACCCCACCGCCATCAGCGCGACCGCCATCGGCAGAGCGGCCCGGCCCAGCGCCGCTCCGAAGGCCGGGGCCGCCAGCATCGCGGTGATCGCGGCAATCGGCGTGAAGAAGATCAGAAGGCCCAGCTGCGCCTCATCCACCCCCAGCATCGCCTTCAGGTCGGGCAGCGCCGCGGCGAAGGTTCCCCAGAGCACCCCCATTGCCCCGAAGGCCGCCAGCGCAGGCCGGGAATAGGCAACCATGGCAAGTGCGGGCATCGGCGGCTCCTTCAGCGGAACCAGAGAGCTAGCCCGCCTGACCGGTCTGCTCCAGTCCGCCTGCGACCCCGGTCACCCCTGAAAGCGACATGCCTGCTCGACTTTTCCAGCAAACTGTAGTTGGAAGCAGCGACGCTGAACGAGAACACAGAATGACCGAGGAACACCGACAGAAATTGCACTACGCCATCATTCTGGCCGCAGAATATGGCATCCCTCCCGCCAGCTCCTTTCCCTATGTGCTGAGAAGCCTCTGCTTGTTCGGCCTGCCGGTCCGGCCACTCCACTTCATGTCCATTCCGGGTTTGCTGACCTTTCTTGTGGTTGTCACGGCATCGCTTGTCTCCGCCCTGCACTGGGCGCTCCTCAGAGTCGAGATCGGCAGCTGGCTCCCAACTCTGGGTTTTGCCGAGATCATGCTTTTGTCCGCCGGACTTTCGGTCGTCATTGCGATCGTTATTCGAGTGCAGGCAATCCGGGCCGGACTGCCGGGCTGGCACAAGTTCTAGCCGGGCGGCCGGTATCGGCCGGTCGCGGGTGCCGGAACATGCCCCTTTCCTTCCCGCCGATTCCCCGCTATAGGCCCCCGGTCGCGCCGTGCACCCTTGGAGGACGGCGGACTTATATGGAGAGAACCTATGGCACGCGAGATCCCGTCGTGAGGGCTACGTACCTGGCATCATCTACGGCGATGGGGCAGAACCCCAGCCGATCAAAGTGAAATACAACTACCTCTTGACCAAGCTGCGGCAGGGCCGGTTCCTGCAGACGCTGTTCAACCTCAAGGTCGAAGGCCAGCCCGACGTGCACGTCGTGTGCCGGGGCGTCCAGCGCGATGTGGTCAAGGACCTGCCGACGCATGTCGACTTCATGCGCATCCACGACGACAGCCGGATCGAGCTGTTCATCCACGTGACCTTCATCAACCACGAAGCCTCGCCGGGGCTGAAGCGTGGCGGTACGCTGACTGTGGTCCGCCCGGAAGTGGAACTGGAAGTCACTGCAGGCGATATCCCGGATCACATCACGGTCGACCTGACCGGCAAGGTGATCGGCGATGTCATCCACATCAACGACGTGGTGCTGCCGGAAGGCGCCAAGCCCACGATCGCGCGGAACTTCGTGATTGCGAACATCGCGGCGCCTTCGGGCCTCGTGGCCGAAGAGGCTGCCGAAGCCTCGACCTGATCCCGGGTCCAGAGCCAATTGCGCGGGGGGCCTTCGGGTCCCCCGTTTGCATTTAGGGGGCGCTCGTCGATGCATTTCATGCTCTCCTCGCAAGGCCCGCCCCCTGCGACGAGACGACGAAGTCGTACGAGGAGCCCCCTACCCCAGCAACGCCTCGGTCATCTGCTGAAGCAACGCCTCTGCCCGCGCCCGTACCGCCCGGGCATCGCCATGCACCGGGCATTGGGCCGAGGCCGCCGCGTGGAAGACCAGCGCCATCAGCGCTTCGGCCAAAACGCCCGGATCAGCCCGGTTCGCCACCAGCCCCCGCGTTTGCAGCACCGCCACGCCCTCGGCCAGCCGTTCGATCACCGCGCAGATCATGCGGTCCATCCCCAGCCCTTCGCCCGCCGGGCCGCTGAAACGGGCCAAGAGCGCCACCGTCTCGGCATCCGCCGCAAAGGCGCTGAACACCTGATCCAGCAGTGCCGTCAGCTGGGTCCGGTCCTGCGGCGCAGCCATATTGGCGAACTCGGCCAGCAGGCCCTCGGCCAGAAGGGCCGCCAGAAACTGGTCCCGGTCGGTGAAATGCGCAAAGAATGTCCCCTTGGCCGTTCCCGCCCGCAGGACGACCTCTTCGGTCCGAAGGCCCGCCATGCCACCCGCCGCCACGATCTCGCGCCCCGCCGCCAGCAGCCGGTCGCGCGTTGCCAGGGTCCGCGCCTGCACCTTCCGCGTCATGCAACACCCCAATAATTGACCGCAGTCATTTTTATATTGACCGCAGTCAGTTTATCGGCTTTATTGACCATAGTCAAAATTCTGAGGTCCCCATGTCCCGCCGCATCCTTGTCGCCGATCTGCACCCCGCCAGCAAATCACTCAGTGCCGCCCTTGCGCAAGCCTACGTGACCGGCGCAAGGGCCGCTGGCCACCAGACCCGCCTTGTCAGCCTCTCTGCCATGGCCTTCAATCCAGACCTTGGCCAGTCCGGGTTCCGCAACGCTCCGTCGCTAGAGCCGGACCTGCAAGCCTTCCGGGACGATCTGACCTGGGCCGAACATGTCGTCCTTCTCACGCCGATGTGGTGGGGCGGCCTGCCCGCCAAAACCAAGGGCCTTTTCGACCGCACACTTCTTCCCGGCTATGCCTTCGACCCGCGTCAGCGCCGCATGGGCCTGCCGAAACCTCTCCTTGCCGGGCGGACCGGGCGGCTGATCCTCACCTCCGACACCCCCGGCTGGGCCTTCTGGCTGATGTACGCGCGGGCGCTGAAACACCAGGTCCAACGCCAGATCCTGTCCTATGTCGGGATCAAGCCGCAGGGCTTCAGCCATTTCTCGCCCGTCGAACACGCCACCGACCAGATCCGCGCCCGCTGGCTTGCGCAGACCGAAGACCTGGGTCGCCGGGCCGCCTGACGGTTGAGCCAGCCCGCCCCGCAGTCTATATCCGGCGGGCAACAGCGCAGGGGCGGTCAGGTGAAACTCTTCGTGGGCCTCGGCAATCCGGGGGCGAAATACGCGGGCAACCGGCACAACATCGGCTTCATGGCCGTGGACCGCATCGCCGCCGACCACGGCTTTTCCCCCTGGCGCAAGGCCTTCCAGGGCCTGGTGTCGGAAGGCCGCCTTGGCGCCGAGAAGGTGGCGCTTCTGAAGCCCGAGACCTTCATGAACCTCTCTGGCCAGTCGGTCCAGGCCGCCGTCGCCTTCTGGAAACTGCCACTGACCGACGTGACCGTCTTCCATGACGAGCTTGACCTCGCCCCCGGCAAGCTGCGCCTGAAACAGGGCGGCGGCCACGCGGGCCACAACGGCCTGCGGTCGATCCACGCCCATCTTGGCGACGACTATGCTCGCGTCCGCCTCGGCATCGGCCACCCCGGCCACAAGGACGCGGTGGCGGCCTATGTGCTGCACGACTTCGCCAAGTCCGATCAGGATTGGCTCGAAGACCTCCTCTGCGGCATCTCGGACGGGGCAGAGGCATTGGCTGCCGGAGATGGCCAGAAGTTCATGAACGCCGTCAGCTTGCGCACCGCCCCACCACGGTCCTCGACCACAAGGGAGAAGCCCGAAGCACCGGCGCCAGAACCGGCCCCGGACACCCGTAGCCCGATGCAGAAGCTCCTGGACAAGTTCCGGTGAGCCCCGGCCCCACGTCGATCCGCGCCGCCTTCCACGACCAGGCCCGCTCCTGCGCCGCGCTCGGCTCGCCCCTGATGGACCGCCTCATGTCGGGTCTCGCAGACCGCCTGGTCCCGGGCGACCCGGTCAGCGACCGCATCCTCCGCTGGCCGGGCGACCCCTCGTCCCGCGCCGACTCGGTTCCCCTGCGCCTGGCCGGAGGCCTGCATGCGTTGATCCTGACTGGCCAAGAGCCCGCCCTCGCCGCCGCCTATGCCTCAAGCCGTGACCCCACCGACGCCGCCCTCGCAGCCATCCAGCACCACCCGGATTTCCTCCTCGACTGGCTCACCTCGCCCCCGCAGACGAACGAGGTCCGCCGCTCCGCCCCCCTGATCGCCGCCGCCCATTGGCTGACAGCCCGCTTCGGCCTGCCACTCGTTCTCTCAGAACTCGGCGCAAGCGCGGGGCTGAACCTTCTCTGGGACCGCTACGCCCTGACGGTCCGGGGCCAGACTTTCGGCCCTGCCGACCCCACTCTGACGTTGACCCCCGACTGGACCGGCCCCGTGCCCCCGTACGCCAGACCGACCATCCTTGACCGGCGCGGCACCGACCTGAACCCCCTCGACCCCGAATCCGACCGCTTGCGCCTTCTCGCCTATCTCTGGGCCGACCAACCCGACCGCATCTCGCGCACCCGCGCCGCACTGGACCTTGCCGTGCACCAACGCCCGCATGTCGACCGCGCCGACGCCGCCGACTGGCTGGAAGCGCGCCTTGCAACCCCAACCGCAGGCGCGCTGCACCTCGTCTTCCACACCGTCGCCTGGCAATACTTCCCGCCCGCAACGCAAACCGCTGCGCTCTCCGCAATGGAAAAAGCCAGCCGCCTCGGACCCATTGCCCGCCTCTCGATGGAAGCGGACGACCAGACGCCCGGCGCGGCCCTTACCCTGACCCTCTGGCCTCAGGGCGACACGATCCCCCTGGGCCGAGCCGATTTCCATGGCCGCTGGATCGACTGGCAACCACCGCCGCCCTGAAGGGCCCTAAACCCTTTCACCTGGCGCCAAATATCCTCGGGGTATGCCAGTGGTTGCGCCATCGGTTCAAGAAACCGCTGGCATGTGGGGGGCGAAGCGCCCCCAACGACCGAGGAGGAGGGCGAAGTCCCGACGACGAGACAAAGAGTCTTCGCGCGGAACGCGCTCCTTTCGAAACCCGCCCCTACCCGCGCGACACCAGGCCCGTCAGCGCCCGGCTGACCAGCGACGACACTGCCGGGCGTTCCAGCGCGACAAAGGGCAGGGGCCGGCACAGCTCCATCGCCGCCACCCCCACCCGCGCCGTCAGCGCGCCGTTCACGACGCCCTCGCCGAACCGACGCGACAGCTTCGATAGCACCCCGCCCCCTGCCACCGACCCGATCATGTCGTCGGTCAGCGCCAAGGCCCCCGCCGCGACCAGCGAGCCAAACACCCGGCGCAGCAGCTTCAGGCTGCCGAAACTCCCCGACCGCCCGCCATAGATCTCGGCGATCCGGCGGATCATCCGGAGGTTCGCCACTGCCGCCGTCGCCACATCCGCCAAGGCCAGCGGCACCAGCGCCGTCACCGTCGCCACCTGCCGCGCCGCGCCCTCGATCACCAGCCGCGCTTCGGCATCCAGCGTCGTCAGAAGCTCCCGCTCGGCCAACGACAGAAGCGCATCGGCGTCCATCACCTCGCCCTCCCGCTCCGCCAGCCGCGCCCGGCCCCAGGCCGTATCCCCCCGCGCGCCGTACAGGCCCACCAGCCCTGCCACGACCCGCCGCGCCGCCTTCAAGTCCGCCGCCGCCCGTGCCTCCACCGCCCGCGTCCGCAGGGCATCCAGCCGCCCCAGCCGCAGGAAGGCCCCCCATTCGCGCAGGGCCAACACCAGCCCCGCCGCCACTGCCAGCACGACCAGCGCGAAGGCCGCCCACCCCAGAACCACGTTCCGCGCCAGAAGACCTGTCACGAAGTCATAGGCAGCAACCGACAGGGCAAAGGTGAAGAGGGCCGAGAAGGCCCAGAGTGCAAACCGCCCCAGTGCCGACCCGCGCCGCTGCGCCAGCGCGGCCACCGCCTGCATCGCCTGCCCCTCGGGCAGTACATCCGGTACCGGGGGTGCGAGCGAGGGATCGACGGACTCCTCCATCTCCTCCAGGAAGGGCTTCGGCGGACGGCTCACAACTGGTCTCCGATCAGGAACTCGACGGCCCGGTCCAGCCGGATATGCGGCGGCCCTTCCCCCGGCTTCAGGTTCAACCGTGCAGGGGCAAAGGTCATCAGACTGTAGTCCGCGTCCAGCCAGGCCTCCGCCCCCTCCCGCGCCGGGGACAACAGGCGGGCGGGATCTGACGGCAGCGCGCCGGGATACATCAGCGCGGGCTTCCCCGTCGCCTGCAGCATGCCCCGCACCGCCGGGACCTCGACTCCGTCGCGGGTCACGACCTCCTCGACTGTCGCCCGCAGCGAGGCGAGCGACATCGCCTCGGTCCGCGCGCCCGAGAAGTCGGCGCGTTGCTTCGCCTCCGCCAGAAGCGATGCCGTGATCGCTGTCAGCGCCGGGTGCTGCTCGTGGTGCAGATGGTCGGCCTTGGTCGCCGCAAACAGGATGCGCTCCACCCGATGCGCGCCGAAGAGGCCCGACAACCAGGTGTTCCGCCCCGGCCGGAAGGCCTGCAGCACCTCCGCCATC
Source organism: Tabrizicola sp. (assembly GCA_025458105.1). Classification (GTDB taxonomy): domain Bacteria; phylum Pseudomonadota; class Alphaproteobacteria; order Rhodobacterales; family Rhodobacteraceae; genus Tabrizicola. The sequence continues at coordinate 17,211 of JALOTD010000077.1, forward strand.
ACCCGCCGCAAATCCTCGACCGCCCGCGGCCCCCGGTGGATCGCGCCCAGCACATCGGCCAGCACCACCTGCCGGTCGATCTTGGCGAAATGGTCGCGGAAGAAGGGGCGGACGACCTTCGATTTGTAGGCCTCGTACCGCCGCTCCATCTCGCGCCAGAGGCTCGACCGACCCGTAGTGGCGGGCTTCGGCAGGGGGGCGAAGGTCAGGACTGGTGATCCCGCCAGATCACCCGGCAACAGGAACCGGCCCGGCGTCACGTCGACCCGACCCAGGTCACGGGCGGCGGCAAGGTAGGCGGTGAAACTCTCGGCCAGCTGCCGCGCCTTGCCCTCGTCCAGGCGCAAGGCGCCGTCCTCGGCCCGGGCAAGGGCGAGGTAGGCCGCGGCCTCGGCGCGCTTCTCCAGTCGGGCAAGTGTGGCTTCGGACCAGGCCTCATAGGTCTGGTCGAGCAGCGAGAGGTCCAGAAGCCACTCTCCGGGGTAGTCGACGATGTCGAGGTGCAGCGTGTGCGGCCCCCGCCAGGAGGAGAAGAACCCGGCCGGCTGGACACGGAAGGAGAGACGGAGCTCGGAAATCGCCCGGGTCGAGGCGGGCCAGCGGGGCTGGTCTCCGGTCAGCGCGGCAAGATGCGCCTCGTAATCGAAGCGGGGCAGCGTCACGTCGGGCTGGGGCTGCAGGTAGACGGCCTGGATCCGACCCTCGGCCTGCGCCTTCAGCTGCGGCATCCGACCCCGGTTCAAAAGGTTCGCGACGAGGGCGGTGATGAAGACGGTCTTTCCGGCGCGGGACAGGCCCGTCACGCCCAGGCGGAGCGTGGTGTCGAAGAAGGTCTCGGAGAGGCTCGCCCCGGCGCCTTCAATCCCGCGGGTGATCCCGTCCGTCAGTCCGGAGAATGCCACGTCCCGCGTCCCTTTCCTGCGTGGGGTCAAGATAGGGTGGGCCGGGCGGGATTGGAAGCCGGGTGGGTAGGGTGGGCAGGTTGCCCACCCTACGCGGGCGCTGTCCACGCAGGACGGCGTCTGCGCCTCCAATGGTTTCAAGGGCTTGACTGCGGGCATTAGGGTTTTGGCGAGGATTGCGCGAAGCCCTGCTTCCGGGTTAGGGAAGTCCCATGCCCCGCTATGCCCTGCAGATCGAATACGACGGCGGCCCCTTCGCGGGCTGGCAGCGGCAGGCGCAGGGGCTGCCTTCGGTGCAGGAAACGGTCGAGCGTGCCCTTGGCAAGCTGGAAGCCGGCCCCCACACCATCGCCGCCGCAGGACGCACCGATGCGGGCGTCCATGCCACCGCACAGGTGGCCCATGCCGACCTGACCAAGGATTGGGACCCGTTCAAGCTCGCCTCGGCGCTGAACGCCCATCTGCGTCCCGACCCGGTGGCGGTCCTCGCCGCCGCAAGGGTTCCCGACGACTTCCACGCCCGCTTCTCGGCCACCGGGCGGCGCTACACATTCCGCCTCGTCGCCCGCCGCGCGCCGGTGACGCATGACCGGGGGCTGGTCTGGCAGGTGCTGAACCGCCTCGACATCGAGGCCATGCGGGCCGGAGCCGCCGAACTGATCGGCAACCACGACTTCACCACCTTCCGCTCCACCCTCTGCCAGGCGAAAAGCCCGGTAAAGACGCTGGAGCGGACCCTCATCACCGAACACCCCTACCCCGGCGGCACCGAATACCGCTTCGACCTTGCCGCGCGCAGCTTCCTGCACAACCAGGTCCGGTCCATCGTCGGCACGCTGGAGCGGGTGGGCGCCGGGGCCTGGACGCCGCAGGACGTAAAGACGGCGCTGGAGGCCAGGGACCGCGCCGCCTGCGGCCCCGTTTGCCCGCCGCAGGGGCTGTACCTGGTGGGCGTGACCTATCCGCTCGACCCCTTCACCGAGTGACCGGGGCGCGGAGTTTACGAAAACTCCGCATCGGAGCCTTCAAAGGCTCCGGTCCGATTTCTTTGAAGAAATCGGCGCGAGGAACTCAGTTCAGGTCCTTCAACAGCCGCCCGTGCTTGCGCACCTCGGTCAGCACCGCGCCGAAGGTCTCCAGCCCCCGGCCCGCCAGCATCGGCACCAGCTTCAGAAAGGCATCCGCCGTGGCAATGGTGTCGCCCAGTGCGGTGTGGCGGTCCTCCTCGGGGATGGTGATCCCCAGCCGATGCGAGAGCGCGTCCAGGCTGTGCACCTCATGCTGGCCATAGACCACCGCCGACAGAAGCACCGTGTCCAAGACCGGCATGTCGAAACTCAACCCCAGCTGCCCCTCGACCCGACGCAGGAATTCCATGTCGAAGGGCGCGTTGTGGGCGATCAGTACCGCCCCTTCCGCGAACTTGTGGAAGCGGCGCACCACATCCGCCACACCCGGCGCATCGGCCACCATCGCGTCGGTGATCCCGTGCACCGTCGAAGACCTCGCCCTCCACCCGGCGCCCGTTGACGATCCGAACGGCGGCCAGCTGCACGATCTCGTCGCCCTGGCGCGGGTTCAGGCCCGTCGTCTCTGAATCGAAGACGACATAGGTCAGCTTGTCCAGCCGCGCCTCGGCCAGCCGGTCGGTCCGGGCCGGCGACAGCAGGTCGAAGTCATAGACGACCTTGCGCGCCACCGGCTTCGGGCGGGCCACGGCGCGGCGGGCCTGGCGGATCGGCAGGCACAGCGCGGGGCGACCGTCGGCCAGTGTCTCGGGCCAGATCTCGGTGGCATGGGCCGCAAGCACCGCACGGGCCGGGCGGTCGCTGTCTGCCGTCAGCGGAAAGGCAAGCCAGCCGTCCAGTTCCCCCACCCCGACGCGGGGGCCGGACCAGGACAGGCGGATCACCGCGCCGGTGTCTTCCTCCTCGATGGCAAGGTGCGGGGTGCTGTGGTCCGACAGGCGCTGCGCGAGGTGTTCGAGCAGCGTCAGCACCTCATAGCCGTTGCAGCGCAGGATCAGGTCGGCGGCTTCGGTGGTGAGTGTGATGCCTTGCGCCTGCAGCCGGGCGGCCAGACCCTGGGCAAGGTCAAAGGCCCGGGTCTGCGGCAGGGCTCCGGCCTCGGACAGCACCTCGTCCCGTGCAGCGCCGAAGCGGGTCACCGCCTGCGACAGGCGCGCGACCTCATCCTTCAGCGCACCATGTATCGGGGCGGGCAGAGCATCGTCCGGCATCACACCGACCAGCGTTGCCAGTGCGGCGGCGGGACGGCGGAGGCTGTCGAGCGCGCCCTCCAGCATCGCTTCACGCCGGGCCTCGGCGGCCATGTCGCCGGTGATGTCGCGCAAGGTCAGCACATAGCCTTGCGTCCCGCCATCACCCAGAAGCCGCATCCGCGCGGCCAGCACCCGCGCGCCGGTCGTGGTGGTGCACAGAAGGTCCGACACGGCGTCGGGGTCGCCCGTGGCAAGCAGCCGTTCATGCGCCAGCAGCAGGGGTGCAGCGTGGAGATAGTCGAAGAGCTTGCGGTCCAGCCCCGCTTCCAGCCCGCGGCTGGTGCCGATGATGTCGGCGGCGGGGCCGTTGTAGAAGACCAGCGCATGGTCGGCAGAACACAGGATCACGCCCACCGGCACATCCGAAAGCAGCGCCTCCAGCCGCGCCTTTTCGGACCCCAGCCGCAGGGTTTCCCGCGCCACCGCCTCGGCCAGCGCCGAGCGCGTCTCGGCCAGGCTTTGCGCGGCGGCCTGGGCGGCGGGGGCCAGGTCGCCCAGATAGCGCGCGATGGCCGCGTCCATCTCGGCGGTGACGTCGGAATGGGCACGCGCGCGGAGCGCTCCGGATAAGGTCTCGATCGGCTTTGCGACGTTCAGATCGAACAGGTACCAAACCCCCGCCACCAACCCCAGTGCCGCAAACCCCGCCAGAATGCCCGCCTGCACGAACCCCTGCGCCGCGCCAGGCTCGCCCAACCGGCTGTAGCCCAGCCACAGCCCGACCGCCGTCGCCACCAGGATCGCCCCGGCGAGGCCCGCGAAGATCAAGAAGATCCGCAGCCGCAGCGAGAGGCCAGTCAGCATTGGCTCATCCCCCGGTCAGCAGGCGGCGGACCTCGTCGCGCAGGTCTTTCAACTCGAAGGGCTTCGAGATGAACCCGTCCGCCCCCAGCGCCATGCCCTTGCGCCGCTCGATGGCAGACCCCCGGGCCGTCATCATCAGCACCTTCACGTCTGACAGCGAGGGGTCGGTGCGGATGCCTTCGCAGATCTCATAGCCCGACACCTCGGGCAGCATGACGTCCAGAAGCACGAGGTCGGGATGCGTGTCACGGATGCGGGGCAGAGCGTCCGCGCCACTGGCCACGCGGTCATGGTCGTACCCTTCGCGCGTCATCAGATAGTCCAGCGCCACGGCGATGTTGTCCTCATCCTCGACCACAAGGATGCGCGGCTTGCGGTCCATGCCCTACCCCTCCTTGCAGGCGGCCGTCTGCAGGCCATCCGTGGTTTCCAACACCTGCCATTCGGCACCAGAGAGCTGGCCAGTCGCGTCAATCGCCATCCCAGCCGTCACCGGCACCCGCCGGTTGCCAGCGCAATCGAAGACCATCAGCGCGTTCTGCGGGTTCTGCCAGCGGGCAAAGCCAAAGACCGGGGCCACGATCAGCTCGGGCCGTTCGGGGTGGCGCGCCAGTTTGGAGGCGTCCAGCGCAGTGAACCGGCTGACCAGTGGCATCGCATAGGTCCAGGGCCGCAGCGGCGAGGCACTGGTTTCCTCATTGGTCACCACGAACGCGGACGGCAGGGCGCGCGTGACGCGGTTGAACCAGCTGTATTCCATGTAGATCGCCGTAACGATCAGGCCCAGCCCGGCCAGCGCAGGCGTTGCCCAGCCGGGGATCGCTGGCACCTTCTTGCGCAGCGCCCAGACAAAGAGGCCGATCGTCAGCGCAACGAAAAACGAGCCGAGGAGTTCAAGGGCCATTCAAGTTCTCAACTTCTGGCGCCACGGGTAGAACCCACGGCGGATTGCATGGTGCGGACGACAACAAAGGCGTCGCGCAGGTGGCTGCGTTCGAAATCCGACAGTTCTGACGGCGCGATGAAGTTGTCGGGCTTTTCGCCCCCCTTCACCCGCCGCGTCTGATGTTCCAGCCGCGCTTGGGCGATCAGGTCGTAGGCCTCGATCAGGTCGCGGCCGCCGCTTTGGCTGATGACGCCGGCTTCGACCGCCGCCTCCAGCCGGGCGCGCGTGTTGACCACGGGAAGTTCTCCGATCAGCGCATAGACCCGCCCCAGGTCCACCACCGGCACGACGCCGTTCATCTTCAGGTCGATGTGGTTCTTGTATTCGCCAGACCGGATCGTGGCGAACCCGCGCAGAAGGCCCAGGGGTGGGTTGTGCTTCAGGCTGTTCGAAATCATGTGCGCCACGAAGATCGAATTCTTCGCGGCCATATCTAGCATCTCGGCCTGCAACTCGCTGTAAAGGCTTGCCGTCCCGCCGATGGGCCGCAGGTCGAACATGACGCTCGCCAGCATCTGCGCCATCGGGTCGGGCGTGGTCACCCATTTCCGGAAATAGCCGCGCCAGACCTCCATCCGCTCGCACCACTGCGGGTTGGTGGCCATCATGTCGCCGGGGCAATAGACGTAGCCGCAGGCGTTCAGCCCGTCGCTGACGATCTTCGCCATTGCCGCGAAGTAGGCCATGTCGGCCTCGGTCGCGGCATCGTCGATCATCAGGCAGTTGTCCTGATCGCTGACCCCGGTCTGCTCCTGCCGCCCCTGCGACCCGCAGGCCAGCCACAGATAGGGCACCGGCGCGGCCCCAAGCTCGGCCTCGGCCATCGCCAGCAAGCGCCGCGTAACCGTGTCGGCAATGTCGGTGATGAGCCGTGTCACCACCTCATGCGCCGACCCGCCGCCGACCAGCTGCACCAGAAGCTGCGGAATCCGCGCCGTGTTCTCGGCCAGTTCCGCCACCGTCTTGGCCGTCGCCGCATCGCGGACCAGAAGGGCCGAGGATACGGCCTGGAACCGCACCAGATCGGTCTGGGTGATCATGCCGACAAGCTTGCCATCGTCCACCACAGGCAGATGCCCGATCCGGTGCTCCAGCATCCGGTTCAGCACGTCCGACCCAAGGCTGTCGGGCGTCAGCACCATCGGGTCTGCCGCCATCACCGTCAGCACCGGGGCCGAAGGGTCCAGCCCCTGCGCGAGAACCTTGTTCACGAAATCCCGCGCCGTGACGATGCCAATCAGCCGCTCGCCCTCGGTCACCGCCAGACACGAGATATGCGCCTCGCGCATCGTCTCGGCCGCCGCGCGGATCGTCGTTTCCGGTGACACGGCAATCGGCGCGCGCGCGATCAGTTCTCCGACCTTGCGGGTCGAGATGTCGGCTGCCCGGTTGTCCTGACCGCGCCCCCGATGAAAGAAGCGCTCGAAGGCGGGATAAGTCGCGATCAGGCGGCGGAACTCTGCCTCGGGCAGCATCAGGATCTCGGCGCCCTCGCTGGCCCGCGCCGTGGTCACCGCAATCCCGTCGCGCATCAGCCCGCGTTCGCCGAAACTGTTCCGCAGCCCCAGCAGCGAGACCAGACCGCCCGAAGGCTCCAGCACCTCGACCGACCCCTCCAGGATCAGGTAGATGCCGGTCAAGGGCTCGCCCGCCGCATAGATCACTGCACCGTCGTCGTAATGCCTGCGGCTGAAAGAAGCGGCGACCCGCGCCATCTCGTCCCGCGGCAGGCTGTCATAGGGGTGGACCGTCTCCAGGAAGGCCAGAAGCGCGGTGCTGTCCTGATCCATCATCCTGTACCCGGTGAAAGGGATGCGCCCCCGGGGAACACCCCCGGAGGCGCAAAGGGATTAGTGAGCCTGGGCCTTTCCGGCACCTTTCGGCACGCGGATCGACTGGATCAGGTCCTGCACGTCCTTCGGCGGGGCCTTCGTCGCAAACGACACGATGTAGGCTGTGACAATGTTCAACAGCGCACCGATCGGACCGAAGGCCGCCGGAGAGATGCCAAACCAGTGCTGGTCAGGCGTGTTCGGGTACACGTTCGTGCCAGGAATGAAGAACCACCCCAGGAACAGGAAGATGTAGACCGAGGTCGAGACCAGGCCAACGATCATGCCGGCGATCGCCCCTTCCTTGCTGACGCGGGTCGAGAAGATCCCCATCATCAGGACCGGGAAGATCGTCGCAGCTGCCAGACCGAAAGCCAGCGCCACCACCTGTGCTGCAAGGCCAGGCGGGTCGTAGCCAAGCCAGGTCGCAAGCACGATGGCACCGGCCATCGAGATCCGCGCCCACAAGAGTTCGCCCTTCTCGCTGATGTCGGGCTTCAAGGCACCCTTGATCAGGTCGTGGCTGATGGCCGAAGAGATGGCCAACAGCAGGCCCGCAGCGGTTGACAGCGCGGCGGCAAGACCACCGGCAGCAACCAGCGCGATCACCCAACCCGGCAGAGCAGCGATTTCAGGGTTCGCCAGAACCATGATGTCGTTGTTGACCGTGGTCAGTTCGTTGCCGACGATGCCCTGCTCGGCCAGCGACTTGCCGCCCAGCTGCGCTTCGGCCAGAGCCGCGTCGCGCTTGGCAGTCGCTTCGGCAACTGCTGCTTCCAGCGGTGCCTTGTCAGCGTCAGCCGGGGCTTCGGCCAGCGCCTTGTTCGCGGCGGCCAGGGCGGTGTTGGCGTCAGCCAGCGGCTTCGGCTCGTTGAAGTACTGGATCATCCCGTCGCCGTTCTTGTCAGAGAACGCCAAAAGACCGGTCTTTTCCCAGTTCCGGATCCAGGCGAGGTCCGGGTTGCTGTCGATCTCGGCGATCGAAAGCGCGGGCTTCGAGAAAGTGTCGCCATCAATCGCACCGGGCCAGAAGGTGGTGGTGATGTTCAGACGCGCCATCGAGCCCACGGCCGGAGCCACGGTGTAGAGCAGCGCGATGAACACCAGCGCCCAGCCGGCCGAAACGCGGGCGTCCGACACTTTCGGCACGGTGAAGAAGCGGATGATC